>DAOTYB010000102.1:0-10319 GCA_034435315.1 Anaerolineae bacterium
TGCTGCGCGATGAATAACTGCAACAGTTGCCGCGCTTTTTTGCGTTGCCACTCGCGCGCGCCGATTTCGGTTTCGCCGCGCCACACGCGGAACGCGCCAAACGTTTGCACGCGCAACTGATAGCCGGGATGGAGCATCACATTTTCCAGTCCCATCGCCGCGAGGAGACGCGTCACGTAACCGAGATGCTTGCGGCGGCGGCGCGCCTCCAGCAAAAGCGACACGCTCATTCGCGCGTCTGCCATTCCCAGCAACGTCCGCGGCGTGAACAGATAATCGTAACGATGTGTCTGCGCGAGCGCGAGCGCATCGTCCAGATGCGTCAGCGCGCGTTCGTGTTGATGGGCTTGCCAGTGCGCGAGGGCGAGCCACAGGCGCGCCGCCGTTTGCCCAAACGTATCGCCGCACGAGCGCATTGCCGCGCGCGCCTCGTCCAGAACGTGCATCGCCTCGCGCGCTTGACGCGCCAGCACCAGACTGGCGCCGAGTGCGATTTGCAAAATCGCTACGAGCCACGCGTCGCCGGTGTCCTGTGCGATGGTGATCCCTTCTCTGGCGTCGCGTCGCGCGGCATTGACATCACCGCTATAGCCGTGCGCGCGCGTCAGCCCCCAGCGTGCTTCCGCGCGCGTACGCTTGACCGCGAGTTGATCGCCCAGCGCGATGGCCTCTTCATAGCAACGTATCGCCGCGCGCACATCGCCGCGTAGTTGTAGCGCGTGCCCCAGCCGCATCTGTCCCACTGCCGAAACAAACGGCGACGCGAGTTGCGCGCCGAGCGCGATACCTTCCTGCGCTGTCTCGAACGCGGCATCGGCATTGCCTTGCAACGAGTGAATCAGCGATAGCACGAGCAACGTTTCGCGATGCGCGCGCGGCGCGTGCGGCTTGCCGCGTTCGTCGCGCGCCCACGTCTCCAGAATCTCGCGCGCTTCGTCCAGGCGACCGGTGCGTAACTTGACGCGCACACTCAACACATCCTCGCTGGGACCTTCCTCGCGCAACACCCGCGCGCGTTCGCGCAAGGTTTCCGCTTCTTCTGCCTTGCCCACATTCAACTTGTTCTCGGCGAGGAGTTCCAACAGGCGCGCGTGCGCGACGCGATCATCCAGACCGTCTATTAAACGCAACGCCTCTTGCAAAATCTTTTCGGCTTGCGGCGGGCGCAACGTATCGAGATACACCAGCGCTTGCCCGCGCAGCGCGCGCACGATGCCGCGTCCATCGTTCGCCGCGCGCCACGCGCGTTCGGCTTGCGCGTACCACGCGAGCGCGTCGTCAAAGCGACTGTGGAGGCGCGCCAGATCGCCGAGAAAGAACATCAAAGTCGGATGTGTTGCGACAATATCCGCCGGTAGCGCATCGAGCCAGCCCGCCAGCGTTTCCAGTCGCCCCGTGCGTAGCATCTCCTCGCCGATGCGTTCGATTTGCGCGACGGCATCGCTGAACGCGTGCGCGCGCAGAAAATGAAAGATGGCTTCTGCCGCGTTGCCATCCTGCCGATAAAATTCTGCCGCGCGCCGATGGCGTTCGCGCACCGCGTTCGCATCGAGACGCGTGGCGTGCTCGCGCAAAAAATCGTGAAAGAGATGATGATAGCGATAATGTTCGCCTCCCAGCGCGGTGACAAAGAGATCGCGCTCGCGCAAATACGCCAGCATAGCCGCGCTATCGGTGTTGGGCGCAACCGCCTGACACGCGCGCGGTTCCAGTTCGCGCAGGACGGCGGTACTCAAAAGAAAATGTTGCGCGTCGTGCGGTTGTTGCGCCAGCACATCGCGCGCGAGATACGCAAAGAGAGTTTCGGCGCGTTCGCTTGCGAGCAAATTGGCGATAGAGGTTTTAGGTTTGGCGCGCCGTTCCTGCCACACCAGTTGCAGCGCGATGGGCCAGCCCTCGGTGCGTTCGTGCAACAAATCAATCTCGTGTGGCGAGAGGGGACACTTGTACGTCTCGGCGAAGAGCGTTGCGATTTCATCGCGCGTGAACGCGAGCGCATCGCGTTTAATGTCCAGCACCTCGCCGCGCACGCGCCACATCACCAGATGTTCCCAGCGCGGCGCGTAACGCGTCGAAACGATGACGTGCAACGTGGGTGGGAGAAACGCGAGGAAATGATCGAGGAGCGCGTCCACTGCCTCCGACGCGGCGAGGTGATAATCGTCAATGACCAGAAGCGCGGACGTGGTGAGATGCTCGGCGAGCGCGTTGATGAGTGCGTCGGTGGCGGTACGTGTGGCGCGCGCGCCGGCATCTTGCAACACCACGAGCGGCGTATCGGGCAGCGCGGGCAAGCCCACGCGAAACGCGGCGATGAGATGCGCGATGAATTGGTACGGGTCGGTGTCGCCTTCGCTCGCGCTGTACCAACAGAGTGGCGTGTGTATGTGCGCGAGGTTCGCTAGCGCGGTGGATTTGCCATAGCCCGTACTCGCTTGCACGATTGTAACGCGATAATCGAGCGCGTCGCGCAGGTGAGTTGCCACACGGGGTCGCACGAGGGTATAGCGAGAGAGACGCGGTGGGTTTAATTTGGTGCGCAAGATGGTGTCGGGACGCGGCATCGGTGAAGAGGATAACACGCGGGAAAAAGTTTGTCAATATGAAGCGCGCCAATTGACCAGAGTGGCTTTCGTGGGTATAGTGTTCAGTGTTCGGTGTTCAGTATTCAGTGTTCAGGCTACGCTTCGCGTAGGCATAACGATATACCAAATTACGAAATGTTAAATTTCTTGAGGAAGGAAAAACGCTATGCGAATCTCGTCTGCTTGCTTTCTTCTGCTCTTTCTGTGCGCCTGTGCTTCACCACAAATGTTCGATGGTGCGCGCGCTTTTCAACACGTCACCGCGCAAGTGAATTTTGGTGCGCGTCCTACCGGTAGCGCTGCTGCGCGCGCGACCGGTGATTACATCATTGCGCAACTCACTGCATCAAAATGGCAAGTGGAAACCCAGGAATTTACGTACCGCAATGTACCGATTCGCAACATCATCGGCAAGATCGCGCAGGGCAGGGGACCGATCATCATCATCGGTGCACATTACGATACGCGTCCGCGCGCTGATCAAGATCCAGACCCAGCAAATCGCCTGCAACCAATCCTAGGAGCAAACGATGGCGCGTCCGGCGTCGCCGTGTTACTCGAACTTGCGCGCGTACTCGATGCATCGAAGTTGAAAAATGAAGTGTGGTTGGCATTTTTCGATGCGGAGGATAATGGCGATTTGACAAGTTGTGATCTATTGCCCGCCCCAGCGTGCGATAAAACACCATGGCCCTGGTCGGTGGGCGCTGAACACACTGCCGCACATTTAAGCGTGCACCCATTTGCCGTTATCGTTGTGGATATGATTGGCGACGCAGATCAGAATATTTATTATGAACATACGTCGGATAAAGCGTTGCAACAGCAATTATGGCAGATTGCCGCGCAACTTGGTTACACAAGACAGTTTATCCCCGAGTTCAAATGGTCAATCATAGATGATCACACCCCCTTTCTGCAACGCGGCATCCGTGCGGTGGACATCATTGACTTTGATTATCCGTACTGGCATACGTTGCAAGACACCGCAGACAAGGTTTCAGCCGAGAGTTTAGAGCGGGTGGGGCGGGTTGTGCAAACGTGGTTGGAAAACCGGTAGATTGGGTAATTAGGTGATTGGATGATGCGGTTGATATTGTTGGGGGTGGCACTTGTTTCTGCCGCTGGTCTGGCGTTAAGTTACACTCACCCGGCTCTTTGCGCTGGCGCAGGGCTATCACTTTGGTTTCCTTGCGATCAGTTTGGCGTTGCTCGGCTTTGGTGCCAGCGGAACCGCGCTAGCTGTCCGCCCCTCGCTGGCGCGCGGTCGCACCGATGAAATCACAGAACGCCTTGCATGCCTCGCATTGAGTTTCTCGATTGGGCTGATCGTGAGTTACCTCGCCATCAATTATCTCCCTTTTGATGCTTATCGCATCGCTTGGGAACCGATTCAACTTTTGTATTTGGTGTTGTACTATCTCGCATTGACAACGCCCTTTTTTCTTGGCGGACTCGCGCTCGGATTGCCGCTCGCCGCCCTGCCGGCGGACAAGACGGCGCGCGTGTATGCCGCGAATCTTGCCGGGTCGGGTTTGGGCTGTATCATCGCGCTTGGCGCGATTACTCTATTTGATGCAACCGGCGCGGTGATGGTTGCGGCGCTGCTCGCCGGATTCGGCGCGCTCGTCTTTGCGAGGCACGCCAAGATCAAGTGCTTGACGATTGGGGTGCTTACGGTGTTTGGAGGATTGCTCCTCACACGCCCAGCATTTTTCGATCTGCGCCTTTCGCCGTACAAGAGTCTGAGTCAAACACTGCGCCTACCCGATGCGCGTGTGGTATCGAACGCGTGGAATGCGTACTCGCAGGTTCAAGTGGTGGAGTTCAACGGTGCGCTCGGCGCCCGGCTTGAGTCTCACGTACCGTGGCACGATGCCGACGCAACGCGCCTTGTTCGTGGATGCCGAAGGGATTAGTCCGCTCACCAACGATGCACCGCGCGATTTGCTGGATCGGTTACCGCCGACGCTTGCCTATCAACTCCGTCCGAACGCGCGCGCCTTGATCATCGAACCGGGAGGCGGCTTGGAGGTACTCGCAGCGTTGAACGCTGGCGCGCGTGAGATTGTTGCGCTGGTCAACAATCCGTTGATTGCGAGAGCAATGCACACTTGGGCGCCTCACATCGTTAGCGATCCGCGCGTGCGGATTATCGTTGCAAACACGCGCGGTTATCTCGCCCGGTCGCGTGAGCGTTTTGATGTAGTGCATCTTGCCCTAGGCGATGCGTTTCATCCAGTTACGGCGGGCGCATACTCGTTGGGCGAAAATTACTTGTTTACGCGCGAAGCGTTCGCCGATTATCTTGAGCATCTCGACGCAGAAGGTATTTTGGTGGTGCATCGTTGGTTGCAACTGCCGCCGGCGGAGGAAGCGCGCGCGGCGGCATTGGCAATTACCGCGCTAGAACGTGATGCGCCCGAAGAATATCTGATTGCATTACGTTCATTCTCAACGATGCTGTTGTTGGTGAAACGGGTGCCATTCACCGCGCGCGAAATCGAAGCGGCGCGCACGTTTGCGGACACGTATCAATTCGATTGGGTTGCATATCCGGGCATCCGCGCGGACGAAACCAATCGGTTCAACGTTTTGCGCGACGATGAATACAGGCGCGTCTTTCAACAACTGCTCGACTCGCATCAACGCGCGCAATTGTTTGCGACGCACGCATACGACATTACACCCACGACCGATGATCGCCCTTTCTTCTTTCACTTTTTCCGTTGGGAACAAGTACCTCAAATCGCCAGAATCGCCGCTTGATAACCCGACCCGGTGCCAATCTCTAGCACGCGGTCGCCGCGTTTGATCTGAGCGAGTTCGGTCATCACCGCAACGATGTACGGCTGGCTGATCGTTTGACCGTACCCAATCGGCAAGGGATGATCTTGGTACGCTTGGCTGAGCCACTCGGCGGGGACGAATTCGTGGCGCGGCACCGCTTCCATCACAGCCAAGACCGCGGGATCACTGACGCCACGCTTGCGAATTTGATCGTTCACCATTTCCTTGCGTTCCAAGGCAAATGGCTCAAGGGCAGGGGTAACGGTCGAGCTCGCCGCCGGGGTCGGCGAAGGGGGGACGCAGGCAGTCAGCAACACCACAAGCATTACAAGGATGCGATTGTTGGTAGGCATATTCACCTCCCAGCCAATTATAACACGTATTCCACTGGGCGCGTTTTGTGGTAAAATGACGGAGGACGAAGGACGAAGGACGGAGGACGAAGGACGGAGGACGAAAGACGGAGGACGAAAGACGGAGGACGAAAGACGGAGGACAAAGGACGGAGGGCGCAATGAAGACACTCAACATCTTTGTCAGCGGCACGATTCAAGACCAGCGCGCCGAGCGCGCGGCGGTGGAGGACGCTATCCATTCGCTCCATCTCGACGCGACGCGCGCGGAAACGCAGTACTCGTCCGAACGCTCCCCGCGCGCCGAGTGCTTGAAGATGGTGCGCGAGTGCGACGTGTACCTCGGCGTGTACACGCAGACGCGCTATGGCTGGATCATCCCCGAAGACAACATCTCTGTCACCGAACTGGAATTCAACGAGGCGTTGCGGCTAAACAAGCCGATACTCGTCTTTGTCCAGAAATTGCCCGAGGGCTGGACGCCGCAAAACGACGACGAAAAACAACAACGCGAACGCCAGCGCGCGTTCTTGAATCGCGTGCTCGATTTCGATGGTGGCAAGTTTCGCGCACCCGAGTTCGAATCGCTCGCGCAGTTGCAAGACCAGGTGGCAGGTTCGTTGATGCAACTGCTCGTCGAGCGATTCAAGATGACCGTAACGCGCCCGCCGTTCTACAACGTGCCACGCCGACTCGATGTGTTCGTCGGACGCGATGCGTACATCGAAGACCTCTCGCGCCGATTGACGCGCGGCGAGACCGCGCTGGTGCACGGGTTTTACGGCGTCGGCGGGCTGGGCAAGACCGCGCTCGCGCTCGAACTGGCATACCGCCTGCGCCATCACTTTGACGGCGGCGTGCTGTGGGCGGATTTGCCCACCACCCAGCCCGACCAGACGCTCGCCGCCTGGGCGCGCGAGTACGGCGCGGACATCAGCCGCATCGAAGACACGAATGCGCGCGCCGACGCGCTGCGCGGCATCCTGCGCGGCAAGCGCGTGCTGGCGATTCTCGACGGCGCGGTGGACGAAGCGGACGACGCGAAAATCGCGCCGCTCTTGCGCGCGCTCGCCGACTGCGCGGTCATCGTCACCAGCCGCGTTACGCAACTCGATTCGCTCGCGCACGCACACCGCGTTGATCTCGACAGGATGAGCGAGGACGAAGCGGTGGCGTTGTTCGAATGCATCGTGGGCAAAGCGTTGCCGCGCGACAAAATCATCGCGATTGCGCGCGTGGTGGATTTTCTGCCGCTCGCGCTCGATCTGGCGGCAGCGCAGTGGCGCGAGCATCGCCAATCGTGGACGGCGGACGATGTGCTGACGATGCTGCGCGACGAACGCGCGCGGCTCGATACGCTGCAATGGGGCGACGGACGCACACGCGGCATCCGCGCTTCGATTCAGGTGAGTTACAATCGCTTGAGCGACGACGACCAGCGCTTCTTTGCCGCGCTGGGTGTGTTCGCGGGCGATGATTTCGATGTGCGCGCGGTGGCGTTTGTTGCGATGGAGGACGAAGGACGAACGACGGAGGACGAAAGACGAACGACGGAGGACGAACGACGAACGCGCGAAAGATTGGAGCGGTTCTTGCGCTTGTCGCTGGTGCAGGAGGGGCGGCGCGCAATGCGCTATCGTTTGCATCCATTGTTGCGGGATTTTGCGCGGGAGAGGACAACGGACAGAGAGAGATTGAACGGACGGATGGCGCGGTATTATTGTGATGTGGCGCAAGAGAATGGACCGAAGTTGGAGGGCGCAGAGATTCACAACGCGCTGGAGATTCTGGATTTAGAGTGGGGCAATATTGACGCGGGGCACAGGTGGGCGAGTGCAGTGGACAGTGAGACAGTGGGCAGTGAGGCAGTGGGCAGTGAGGCAGTGGACAGTGGGACAGTGGGCAGTGAGACAGTAGGGCAGGGGGACAAGGAGCGGTGGGAGTTGTGCCGCGATTACATTGGCGCGATGACGTACTATTTCAACTTGCGCGCGAGGTGGAACGAGTGGATTGCGTGGAGTGAAGCGGGAATTGCGGCATGCCAGAAACTGGGCGATGCGCGTGGCGAAGGGGTTATCATCGGCAACCTCGGCTTGGTGTATGCGGACAAAGGCGCGTGGGACAAGGCGATCGAGTTCTATCAGAACGCGCTCCGTACAATGGAACAACTCGGCGACATCCACGGGATGGCGCAAACCTATACCAACCTCGGCACGGTGTATGCCCAAAAAGGCGAGTGGGACAAGGCGATCGAGTTCTATCAGAACGCACTCCGCACAATGGAACAACTCGGCGACATCCACGGGATGGCGCAAACCTTCGGCAACCTCGGCTTGGTGTATGCGAACAAAGGCGCGTGGGACAAGGCGATCGAGTTCTATCAGAAAGACCTTGCCATCAGTGAACAACTCGGCGACATCCACGGGATGGCGCAAACCTATAACAACCTCGGCTTGGTGTATGCGAACAAAGGCGAGTGGGACAAGGCGATCGAGTTCTATCAAAAATCACTCGCCCTCAAAGAACAACTCGACGACATCCACGGGATGGCGCAAACCTTCGGCAACCTCGGCAATGTGTATGCGGACAAAGGGGCGTGGGACAAGGCGATCGAGTTCTATCAGAAAGACCTTGCCATCAGTGAACAACTCGGCGACATCCACGGGATGGCGCAAACCTTCGGCAACCTCGGCTTAGTGTATGCGGACAAAGGCGCGTGGGACAAGGCGATCGAGTTCTATCAGAATGCGCTTGCCACCTTCGAACAACTCGGCGACATCCACGGGATGGCGCAAACCTATACCAACCTCGGCAGTGTGTATCTGCGAAAAGGCGAGTGGGACAAGGCGATCGAGTTCTATCAAAAATCAATCGCCCTCAAAGAACAACTCGGCGACGTGGTTGGCTTGGCAAGTACGTGGTGGAATCTGGGACTGGTTTACCAAAAGCAAGGCAAGATCGCGCAAGCGATTGAGTTGATGGAAAAGGCAGTTGCCATCGAAAAGAAAATCGGGCATCCTGACGCGGTGAAGGATGCAGAGTACGTGGCGCGGTTACGGGAAGCACAACGGACGCGGGCGGATTGAACGGACAGTCGCGTCTCGTCGCGTTTTCGCTTGTGTCCGTTGTAATCATCCGTTGTAACCATCCGTTCCTTTTCGCTTGTGTCCGTCGTAATCATTCAAGATGACTATGACCAAACTCATCCTTGCAGACCAAACCTACCAATTGCGTGGCGCGCTCTTTCAGGTCTATCGTGAACTGAAAGGATCGGGCATCTCTGAAGCGGCATGGGAGAACGCGCTCGCGATTGTGCTGGACGAGAAAAAGATTCCGCACAAAGAACAGACGCCCTTCTCCGTGCATTACAAGGGCATTGAGGTTGGACGCTATTACACCGATGTGATTGCCTGGGACAACATTCTACTCGAACTCAAGGTTCTACCCGAAGGTCTCTCGCCGATTAACGTCGCACAGACGATCTCGTATCTCAAGGTTACCGGATTTCCGCTGGCACTGCTCGTGAACTTTGGCGCGGCAGATATCGAGATCGAACGCATCCCGAATTTCATCGGCGAACGGTCGCAGCAAGCATCCAAGACCGACAGCGTGCCTGCAAGCGATTTGACGAACCCCGAACTAACGTATGCCATCCGCGCGGCGCTATTTCAAGTTCACCGCGAACTGGGACCGGGATTCTTTCACTATGTCTATCGCCGCGCAACCCAAATCGAGTTGCGGGAACGCGGCATTGCATTCGAGTTCAAAAAGCAAATTCCCGTAGTTTTCCATGAGCAGATTCTGGAGCATGTGGATTGCCGTTTGATTGTCGTAGAAAATTCCGTCGGAGTTGCAACAGTTGCACTCAAAGAAATCACGAGTGCGCATCGCCAAAAACTAGCGCGTTATCTGCGCTGGCTTGATGTGAAGCTTGGCTTGCTTGCGAATTTCTATAAACCGAGTTTAGAAATTGAAATGATAAGAAGATGACAACAAACTTTTGGCTCTAACGGAGATTGCTTCGCCGCTGCGCGGCCCGCTAATTACGTTTTCGGATAGGCTCTTAATGTCCGTTCAATCCTACTAGTCCGTTGTCATCACCGGAGGCACCATTCCCAAACCCATCACCCAATCCACCCAACCACCCATCGAACGCGCGTTTCTCGTCGGCGTGGAATTGAAACGTGCGCGTGTTGGGGCGCAATTCATTGCGCCCCTACTCGATGAACTCGCGCGGCTCGCGGAAACGGCGGGGCTAGTCGTCGTTGGGCGCGCGGTGCAACGCATCGAACGCATCCATCCCGCGACGTTCATCGGCAAGGGCAAACTGCAAGAGATTGTCGCAACGCGCGCCGAGATGCCGTACGACGTACTCATCTTTGACGACGAACTCGCGCCGAATCAACAACGCGAAATCGAACAGGCGTTTGGCGGCGATGACATTAAAGTTTTGGATCGCACCGCGCTCATCCTCGATATTTTCGCGCAGCACGCGCGCACGCGCGAAGGCGCGCTGCAAGTCGAACTCGCGCAGTACGAGTATCGCCTGCCACGGCTGACGCGAATGTGGACGCATTTGGCGCGGCAAGCC
>DAOTYB010000103.1:0-3889 GCA_034435315.1 Anaerolineae bacterium
CTCCCGACCCTCCCCCTGATAGGGGGAGGGTCGGGAGGGGATCAAGATGCGTTCCAGCGCAAACTCGCTCACCACCTTGCGGACGTACTCCAGCAGTTCTGCGACGCTCACTGGCTCACCCGAAAGTTTTTCCACGCGCGCGTACTTGCCGAACGCTTCGACTGCAGGACCGATGGCGCTCATAAAAAAGTCCGCGCCGCGAATACCTTCATCCCAGAACTGTGCGAGTTTTTGCCGCACGCGCTCATCAATCTCTTTGCGCACTTGGGGATACTCACCCACTTCGTTCGTAGTTCGCTTGCGGCAGACCATGTAGATGGAGGAGGCGAGGGCGCCCGATTCCTGCGCGCGTAGTCGTGCTTGCATCTCGGTGTGGATGGGCCAGGAAGCGGTCATATACAACCCTGCATCGAGCAGCGCGTTGATGACAGTCTCCCACGCCTCAGTTGTCTTATGCGCAAAGACAATTGCCGCAATGCCATCAGATTTGAGAACGCGAGAGATTTCGCGGAATGCTTGAGTCATCATTGTTTCAAAACGTTGCTTTGCCTGTTCCATCCCGCCTGATTTGCTTGCATCCACAATCATCTCTTGTGATTTGGGTGTCAGCGGCGTGGCAAAAAGATCAGGATAAAGATCACCGATTGTGCGTTTAAGCCAAACGTAGAAAAAGTCGGAGAGATCAGAGTACGGCACGTTATCGTAGTACGGTGGATCGGTGAGCACGGCGTCGAAGTGGTCGTCGAGCCAAGGTAGTTGGGTGGCAGAGAAAAATGTTACAGTCGCACCCGCGTAAATCGGTGAAAGATTCCCAATTACTGCCAAAATTGACTCGACATTCGGGTAGAAACCAGCTACTGCATTAGTGGTAAGAACATTACTTTCAGCATATTTCCACTGCATTGGCAAAGCCTGCAGAGCGAAGACTTTCTCTGTTTCTTCGGATCCATGGTGCCAAACGCACATATTCGAGGATCGAGTCGTTAGCCTATCTACTGCCAACGCCAGATACGTTGCCACTGCCTTCGCAAACTCTGCGTCAGCACCCTCAGCCAGCATCTTCTTGTGCACCTTCCGCACCTTCTCCGCAAACGTGATGAGCGCAAGTTTCTGGCGCGCGTTGAACAGGTCGCCCCAACGCGTCATGCCGTACTTGTGAATCGAGAATGCTCGTTCGGCACCTGGTCCCGCACCTAGCGGTGTTGGCTCATCTGGCACAGGGTCCATTCCCCATTCTGCCCACAACGCCTGGCGTTTCTGCTCCAGCGCGGATTCCGCTGCGCGGTACGCGTTCAGGTCGCGTTCGGTGGGCAGGCGGTACGTTTTGCCTGTGCGTTTGGGATGGCTCAACACCACCGCCATCATTCGCTGGCTGGCTTTGCCTGCGCGGAAAAGCGCGCGGGTTGTGTCGTCGTCAATCGTTCCGTTGCATACGGGACAGCGGACATGCGCGCGGGAGATGGTGCCTTCTTCAGGATCAAAGTCAATCGCGTCGTCTTCAACAATCCTGGCGTCCACGCGCCTAGCTTTTTTGTTCGGGATGAGTTTGAGCGCGATCTTTTTCTTGTCCTTCTTCGCCAACCAGGTCTGTCGCATCAGCGGAATTTCTGCGCCGCAGGTTGGATTCTGGCACGGGAGCGTGCGCGCCCAAATGTAGCCAACGGGAATCGAGCCATCGGGGTCTTTGGGGTAAAACTGTTCCAACTCTTTGCGTGCCTCTTCCAGCACCCAGTTGCCCCAATATTTCACCGCCTCAAGGAGCGGATTGACGGTGCGCTCCGTCTCTAATGGTAACTCACGGCGATAAATCGCCTCGCTACCAACCGCCTCACGGCGATAAATCGCCTCCGCCTCACGGCGATAAATCGCCTCACTACCAACCGCCTCACTACCAACCGTCACTGTTTGCGGCTTGCCAAACTTTTGCGGATACTCGAGCACGGCTTTGTTGATAAGCACGGCGACGGGATTGTAATCGAGCGCGTAGGTCTCGCATCCAAGACGTAGCGCCTCCAGCGGAATCGAGCCACCGCCCGCAAAGCAATCGAGCACGCGCGGCGCGCGTCCGCCGTACGCTTCGCGGATGAGTGCGCGCGCTTTTTCGATGAGTGGGTTCACGTTGTTGGTAGTAGAGCCATTGATGGCTCGTCCCTCACGGCTACGGCGATGAATCGCCTGACTACCAACACTCACCACTTCCCAGGGTGAAATATCGCGCACGAGGGCGAGGAGTTCTTCGCGGCGCGCGGGATCGTCGGGCAGGAGCGCGGCAAGCGCGGTGGCGCGGGATGCCGCGAGTGGTCGCCGCGCCCACCAAATATGCAAAGTCGAAATGTGTCCGTGACGGATGTTCTTTTCGCGGACGGATTCTTCGGACACCTTGCGGATGGGAAAAGCAACTTCGATCAGGCGTGGTTTGTTTTGATTCATCATTTATCCAATTCTGCAAGCAGTGATTTCACTTTGGTCGGAAAGAATCCTTATCTGTAAGTTTGGGATAAATGAATTGTACTAAAGTACAATTGTTGGAGAGAGAATTGTACTTTCGGCAAGAAAAAATACAAATCTCCGATTATCCTTCACCCTCACCAATCACTCGCATAATCTCGGCGGCTACAAAGGTTTTCCCGTAAGACGACTCACCTAGGGGTTTCAGAATTCCCAT
Source organism: Anaerolineae bacterium (assembly GCA_034435315.1). Classification (GTDB taxonomy): domain Bacteria; phylum Chloroflexota; class Anaerolineae; order UBA4142; family UBA4142; genus VGOB01. Next base: position 2,666 of record DAOTYB010000103.1, read on the forward strand.
TTTGACGAGTCGTTGCACGTGGCGACGCGCACTGTGATACTGTTTGACGCCAAGTCTTCGCTGGGCTTGGGGAATCGTTATAAAGGGTGAATCAAATAGAGTGTCCGCCAAGCGGATGGCAAGTCCAGAGGCGCGCGCTTTCAGCCGTACTCGCCATTCCGCCTCCAAGTCCTGCAACTGTTTTGCGCGCACGACCGCATCGCGCGCCTGTTCTGCTACACCCCGCAAAAAGAATTCGATCCACTCGCGCCAAGCGCCGTGTGCGCTGACTGCCATCAGCAGATCGTAATACGCTTGCCGATGTTTTTCAAAAAACGCGCTGAGGTAAAGCAAAGGCAGCGGCAGTAAATCCCAATGGACGGAGAGCAAGGAAAGCAACAATCGTCCGATGCGTCCGTTGCCGTCAATAAAAGGATGAATCGCTTCAAATTGATAGTGAATGAGCGCGAGCCGCACCAAAGGCGGCTGATCGTCTTCGCTATGCAAGTACTTTTCGAAGACGTCCAGGGCGGTGTGCATTTCAAGCCACGGGCGGCGGAACGTACGTCGCCTCGTTCAGCGTACAACCTGGCGCGCCAATCCAGTTTTGCGTGCGCCGAAATTCGCCTGGAGTCGCGTGTTCACCACGCACCCCTTCCATCAAACGCGCGTGCACCTCGCGGATCAGTCGGAGACTGACGGGCAACGCGCTCAGCCGTTCCAAACCATATTCGAGCGCGCGAACATAGTTGAAGACCTCACGGACGTCGGCTTCTGCGGGCGCGGGTTTGAGACCAGGCAGTGCGAGTTGTCCCGCTTCAAAGGCATACAAATCGGCAAGGTCTGCTTGTGTCCCTTCGATGCGCGACGAAAGCACCGCCTCACGGCGAATAAAAAGGATTGATGAGCAAGTGCGGATTCGGTAACGCGCGCCCCAAGTCCGCCAGTTCGCCCAACGCGCGGTCGGCGTCTGAGAGCAAACGGATCAACGCTGAATCAAAAGTCAAGGTCGGCGGCAGTGGGTTCGGTATGAATGCCCAGTAGGCGGTCTCGCCCTGCCCAACTTGGATGATGTGTCCGCTAGGGCTGTTCCTAAACTTGTCTGGATTCATTTTTTGTCCTTGAGTTCGAGATAGTCTCCCCGTTAAGTGTTGACATGTAGCACAACGGTCCAAAGCAGCTCTTTAACAGTCCAAACATGGTCTGTGAGGCCAGCTACCATCGCAGGTGAGCGGGGTAACCAAC
>DAOTYB010000104.1:0-2281 GCA_034435315.1 Anaerolineae bacterium
CCTCCATATTGCGTAGTGCGTAGTGCGTAGTGCGTATTTCCCGCCTCCTGCCTCCCGCCTACCGCCACCTGCCTCCTGACCACCGCCTCCCGCCTCCTGCCTCCTGCCTACTGCATACACCACCGATACGCCCAGATGCAAGCCATCGTCGCGAAACAACGGGCGCACCTTTGCCAGATATTCTTCCTTGAACCTAACGCGCGTCGCCTCCGACATTTGCAGCAGCGCGGCGCGGCTACCCAGCGTAAATTGAAATGCCCACCAATCGTCTTCGCTGGCGAACACGACATCGTACTGCTCCAGCCGCGTTTCGACGCGCGCAAAACCCGCGTCGGTCAGTACTGCCTGCAATTCCTCTGGCGCGTACGCCACGCGCCCCGGTGTTCGCACGACCGCATCGTACGCGCGCATCTGCTCGGCGAACATACGCCAGCCCGGTTCGAATGGTGGTGGCGTAGTGCCAAATGTCGTTGCGCCGAACGTACCGCCCACGCGCAACACACGTCGCATCTCGCGCAGCGCCACGTCGAGCGCGGGAAAGAAGAAAAGCGAGAACGCGCACGTCACCACATCAAAAATCTCGTCGCGGAATTCCAGATGCTCTGCGTCCATTTTGTACAGTTCAAAATTATCCAGACCGGCGGCGCGCGCGGTAGCTTCGGCTTGCTCCAGCATTTTTTGCGAAAGGTCAATCCCCACCACGCGCCCCAACCGTCCGATGCGTTGCGCGGCGGGGACAAGCACCGCGCCGCGCCCGGTCGCCACATCGAGCACGCGCTCACCACCGCGCAAGCCCAGCCACTCGACCAGACGCGCGCCCCAACTCTGAAAGACCGTCGGGCCCTCGCGATCATAGCGCTCCGCCGCGCCATCGAAGATCTCTTCGATGAGTGATTTGGACAAAAGACGAATGACAGAGGACGAAGGTACACTTTCGTCCTTCGTCTTTCGTCCTTCGTCATCTTTCGTCCTTTGTCTTTCGTCGTCTTTCGTCATTCGTCCTTCGTCTTTCGTCATTTGATTTCCACTACACCAACTATCACCGGTTCGCCCAACATCTCGCCATCGGGCTGGCGATACATTCCAACCAACAAACGATAGGTGTCGTGTGCCAGATTCGATGGCAACGGAATCACAAACTCATCGCGCAACACCTCGCCCTCGTGCCACAAAGTCGTCGGGTAAAATACACCGCCAACCTGATGATCATTGCCCTGCGCGACTTTGTTCCCGCGCGCATCGAGCAAATGAACGAACGTCGTGTAATCGTGATCTAGTTTTGCAAGTGGGCTCCAATAAATCACCACACGCAACGCGTCCGATTCGCGCGACACATCGTAGCCGATCACACGCATGCGATTCGCCAGCACTGCATCGCTTGCTTGTTGCGGCGCGCGCGGCGGCGCGGTCACGCGCCACAATCCATCGTTTGGTTCGAGATGATACTTGATTTCGATGCCCGGCATCGCTTTGATGAAAAATACCGGACGGTTCGTCTCAAGAACACTATCGGTCAGGCGCGCGATGTTTGCGTGTTCGGGCGCGGGCGTGATGAGCGGGAACAATCCCAGCACATCGCGCCGCGTGTTTTCGACGTACTGAATATACCACAAAGGCATCATTTCGTCACGATCGTTCGAAACGAGAATCGCGTGGGGCGGCAACGGCGCAGCCAAAATGCGCGTCCACTGTTCACGATGCTGGGTCTCGCGACTGCGATCGGCATAGGGCAAGTTGAGCGCGAATTGGGAAACCACTATCCCCACCCACAATACGCAATACGCAACACGCAATATGTGGTGCGTATTGCGTATTCTGTTTGACCACATCCGCGCCACTGCCATTCCCATCCAGATTGCCCAAACGAGATACGCGGGAATGTAGTAATGAAAAATATCGCCGATGTGATAGAGCGATGCAAAAAGAATCGTTGCGATGAGACCGATCGCCAGCAACGCGAGCCGCGCCCAGTCGCGTCGCCACATCATCGCGCCCAAGCCGATGACGCCGAGCGCGACACCGAACGCGCCAAACTGATCGAGCAAGCGTTGTGGAAACGCGCCAAGGCGCGCGACACTCACCGCATCCCAGCCGATTTCGGATTGGAAGGTGCGTCCCAGCACATAGTTGATGAAACCGGCGAACGAGTTGTCGTACAAAATCACATCGCGTCCGGGCGCAAGCGCGAGCGTATAGTACGGCGATGCCGGCGCGCGGAGAGGGATGTAGAGGTAGAGGAGCAAAGGCAGGAGGCAGACGGCGGGAGGCAGGAGGCAGGAGG
>DAOTYB010000105.1:0-7522 GCA_034435315.1 Anaerolineae bacterium
TTGCGAGGAGCGTTTTTTGCGACGAAGCAATCTCCGCGTTACGATCTGCGGTGGGCAACGTTGGGGATTGCTTCGCAGAAATCGCTCGCAATGACAGAGCGGGCTGAACGGTTACCATTTCAAGTAACCATGCAAAAATTTTTCCGCTTGGGTGGGGCGAAAGATTTTTCGCCCCAACAGGATAACTACTCAGCCGTCCTATCCATCGCGAAATAGCCCCACCCCCTTTCCCCATGCCGCAGAACGGCGTGGGGAGGGGGAAACAAAGAGAATAGGGGTGTGGGCGGGCGGCGAAGCCGCCCGCCCTACACACCTCCTCATCCCCTTTCCTCCCTGCATGGTGGGGAGAGAGAAGATGAGTGGGATCAAGCCGTCAAAATAAAAAGTTTGCGACCGTTGAAGGTATAGCATAGCGGAGGAAAAAGTGTCGAAGAAAACAGCATCTGTGCGCTGGCTGGAAGGATTGGTCTTTGAAACACAGACCGAATCGGGTCATCGGGGTTATCTCGATGCATTTCCCAGAGAAGGTGAAACCAGTCGCGGACCTACACCGATGGAGTTGGTTCTGGTCGCAGTGGCGGGTTGTACGGGAATGGATGTCATTGAGATTCTACGCAAGAAACGGCTCAACGTGACGGGACTCGAAGTCAAGGTCACCGGCACACGCGCCGAAACCTACCCAATGGTGTACACCGAACTCGATGTGACGTACATCGTGCGCGGCAAAGATATTCCCGCGAGCGCGGTGGAACAGGCGATCAAACTCTCGGAAGAAAAGTACTGTAGCGTCGGCATTATGCTCAGCAAAAGTGCCAAAATCAACAGTCGCTACGAGATCATCGCCGAGTGACAGAGGGATGAGACAAAACTATCGCGTGCCGTATGTGGATGCGGATAAGTGCCAACTCTGTCAACACTGCCCTCTACGCGCCCAATGTCAAGCCCGAGCCATCGTGCAGTTCGAAGCATACGAACTACCCTACATTGACCGCGACCTTTGTCGCGCCTGTGGCGTTTGCATAGAAGCGTGCCCCTACGACGCGATTGTTGCGGAATGAAATCAAGCGAAAGGTGCTTATGTATCTTGGCGCGCATATGTCCATCGCTGGCGGCGTAGAGAACGCGGTTCTGCGCGGCCACCGCGTCGGCTGTCAGGCGATTGGAATGTTCACCAAAAACAACAACCAGTGGAAAGCCAAACCGCTAACGCACGAGGACGCGGAGCGTTTCACCGCCGCGCTCATCAAAACGGGGATTCGCCCGGTCGTCGCGCATACGTCGTACCTCATCAATCTTGGCTCGCCTGATACCGCGCTGTGGAAAAAATCCATCGCGTCAATGGAAGACGAATTGCAGCGCGCCGAACTGCTGGGCATTCCGTACCTTGTGCTACATCCGGGTTCGCACACCGGCAAAGGCGTCGAGTACGGCATCCAGCGCGTCGCCGACGCGTTCAATCGCATTCACGAGAAATTGCCGCACCTGCGCGTGATGACATTGCTCGAACACACGGCGGGGCAGGGCACGAACCTGGGGCATACGTTCGAGGAACTCGCGCGAATGCGCGACCTCATCGTCGAAAAAGCGCGCATCGGTTTTTGCGTGGACGCGTGCCACCTCTTTGCCGCGGGCTATGACTTGCGTTCGCCCGAAACGTATGCCGATGTGTTCAAACGTTTCGACGATGTGATTGGCATCGAACATCTCAAGGCGTGGCATCTCAACGATTGCAAAGCCGAATTGGGATCACGCGTGGATCGGCACGAACACATTGGCAAGGGCAAACTGGGTAAAGCGGCGTTCAGAAATATTTTGAACGATCCGCGCTGGCGCGATTTGCCCGGCATTCTGGAAACGCCCAAGGGTCCGGAGATGAAAGAGGATGTGATGAATTTGCGTGTGCTGCGAGCACTGATCGCACAATGAGCCAATGTGCCAATGAACCAATGTGCCAATGAGCCAATGAGCCAAATGTGCAGAAAATCTCGCGCGCTGCAGGAATTTGAAAAATGTGATGTTACAAATCTCTACGCGTGACATCGAACAGCAAATTGCGCGTTACGCGCTGCGATTTGATGCGCTGAAAGATGACGAAATCGAATGGCGCTATCAGCCGCCGCCGTTCGTGGCGGCGTTTGTCGCGTTCATCGAGCAATTTCAACGCGTGCCCACGCAAACCGAGTTCGTGGATTTCTACATCGCGCAAAATCGCGTCGCACTGAACGACGCATTTCGGCGCAAGTGGCAACCGCACGAACACGCGGCGAAAAAGCGCGCGCTCCTCGCGCGCGCCGCGCGCGCATATCCCTCGTTCGTGCGCGATCTCTACTTTGGCGCGCTCTTGCGCGAGCAGGGCTTGCAGGTCGAGTATGACACCAGACACGATGTTGAAGAGGGGATTGATTTGACGGTCACGCACGCGGGCGCGCGCGTGCATCTGCATCTTTTCCTTGCCAGTCCGCGCGGCAAGCAAGGTCGCGCCAAAAAAGATCAGCGGCACTCGTTCAGGGGCAAGCATCTCGATGTGGTACTGCGGCGCGAGGAATGCAAACGCGTGGGCAAGTTCTGGCTGCCCACGCTTCAGCATGTTAAGCAAGTCAAAGCATTTTTCTCAGTCGGAGAACACGGATGAAACGCATTGACCTGCGCAGTGACACGGTAACTTTACCAACGCCCCAGATGCGCGCCGCGATGGCAACCGCCGAGGTGGGTGATGATGTGTTTGGCGAAGATCCCACCGTGAATCGGCTCGAAGAAATGGCAGCGGCGTTGATGCACAAGGACGCCGCGCTCTTTGTGGCGAGTGGCACAATGGCAAATCTCGTCGCGTTCCTCACGCATTGCGGACGCGGCGATGAGGTGATCGTTGGCGACAAGGCGCACTCGTTCATCAACGAAGTGGGGGGAATGGCAGCACTGGGTGGTATTCATCCGCGCGCGATTCCGAATCAACCCGATGGCACGCTTGCCCTCGCGGACATTCAAAACGCGATTCGCGGCGACAATGTGCATTGGCCCCGCACCCGACTCATCGCGCTCGAGAACACGCACAATGCCTGCTACGGCGCGCCGCTCACGCCGGCGTATCACCGCGCCGTGTCCGAGATTGCGCGCGCGCGCGGCATTCGTGTCCACACCGACGGCGCGCGCATTTTCAACGCGGCTGTCGCGCTGGGTGTATCCGCCGCAGAACTCGCGCAGCACACCGATACGATTTCGTTTTGCCTGTCCAAGGGCTTGAGCGCGCCGGTCGGTTCGCTCCTCTGCGGACCGCGCGAGTTCATCGCCGAGGCGCGCCGGAATCGCAAGATGGTCGGCGGGGGAATGCGTCAAGCCGGCGTCATCGCCGCCGCAGGCATGGTCGCGCTCGAGACGATGATCGAGCGACTGGCGGACGATCACGCGAACGCGCGCCACCTGGCGCAAGGTCTTGCCGAAATCCCCGGCATCGCGCTCGATGTGGCGCGCGTCCAGACCAACATCGTCTTTTTCGATTTAACGAACCACCTCACCGCGCAACAACTCGCCGAACGCACGGCGCGCGACGGTGTCCTCATCGGTGTTGCCGGCACGCAGCGTATCCGCGTTGTGACCCACTATGGCATCGAACGCGCGGATGTGGATACGGCACTCGCAGTCATTCGACGCGCGGTGGTTAGTGGTTAGTGGTTAGTGGTTAGTGGTTAGTGATTAGTGGTCAGTTTTCAGTGTTCGGTTTTCAGTATTCAGTCATCTGGCCACTGTCCACTGACCACTGTCCACTGTCAAATATACAACCGCTGCGGATCAATCTCCTCGCGCAACAGGCGCAATTCCTCCGCCGAAGGTGGCGCGTTCACTCCCACGTGTTCCGCAATCACCAACTCAAAGCCGGTGTTGGCGATGACTTCCTCCACCGTCACGCCGGGATGGGTCGCCTTCAAGCGCATCCGACACGTGACCGGGTCGTAATCCATCAGCGCGAGCGTGGAGACCACGTTGACGGGACCAGTGCCGCGCGGCAAGCCCGCGCGTTCGCGCGCGCCGGGTCCGCTGAGATAGCCCGGCGTGGTGATGAAATCCACGCGCGGTACAAAACGCCGTTTATCGTGTTGCACAATCGCGACGGTGCGCCAGCAGAGACTCCCCACATCGTTAGCACCGCCACTGCCGGGCAAACGCGCGCGCGGATGATCGTGCTCGCCAATCGTTGTGCTGTTCAGATTGCCATACGGATCAATCTGCGCGCCGCCGAGAAAGCCATAATCAATAAAGCCGCGCTGCGCGGTCTCCATAATGTCGCAAATCCCCGATGCGGCAACCGCACGTTGAAACGTGTGCGCACCTCCCACCGCCGTCGGTAACTTGTCAAAGATCGCTCCCGTGCCACCGAATTCGAAAATCGGCACGATGTTGGGCGCATGCATTTTCATCGCCAGCATCGCCGCCAGCATCGGAATGCCGGTGCCGATGAACGTCGTCGTGCCATCCTGAAACAAGCGCGCCGCAACGCAAATCATCAATTCGGATTTGGAATAAGCAGGATTCGACATTCAGTCCTCCCTCATCACGTTTCGCGTCTCACGCTTCACGCTGCATTCGCCGCGCTACCAACTCCGCCAGACGCGCTTCGCCAAACAAATCGAGATAGGCGCGATGGTCAGGCACGTTGTGCACGTACTTGTCCAGATACGCTTGCGCGCCCTCCGCCGTCTGACTCGCGTCAATCCATTCACGATACGCCACATCGTCGCGATCGTACACGTACGCCATCTCGCCGGGATGCGAACCAAACGGCGCGTGCACCACGGCGTCCACCAGATAGTACGGAATGATGGTGCGTTCGGGATACTTGCGAATCTCGGTGGTGGAGATGAGTTCCTCGGCACTGACAATCACGCGCTTGCTCGCGCGCGCCATCTCAAAGGCAAAGCCGGTGATGCCATCAATCTGCGCATTGCCAAAACGATCGGCGCGGTGCACGTGAATCAGCGCGACATCGAGAATGAGCGCGGGGAGCAAACAGACCGGCATTCCGGTGAACGGATCGGTGACGACCTTTGCCGCGCTGTACTCGAACGTATCCGAGCCGAGCATCGCGCGCGTCGGGATGAACGGCACCCCCATCGCGGCGGCTTTCATCCGCCAGGTGATCGCGCCGTTCGACCATTCGACGCACGTCTCCACCTGACCCGATTCGACAGCACGGCGGAACACAGCGGATGCGCCAAACACTTCCAACCCGATGTAGGTCACGTCCAATTTCTTGACTAGCCCCGCCGCCAGCCACAAATCCAGTTCCAGCACTCCTTGACCGCAGACGCGCAAATCTTTTTTGCGCTGGCGAATCACCTCGCGCGTCAGCGACATTGGACAGCGCACGCTACCGTACAATTCCGTGCCGATGTAACAGCCATCGCTGACAAAGCGGCTCACCGCCTCGTGTTCGCTCATCACCTTGTCCACCAGCCGCCGCGATTTCTGGGTGCGATTCCACTCGCGGAACGCTTCGAGGTCCGGGGGTTGAATCAGTTCACCACGTCCCTGTGCGATTACCTGCATTGGTGTTTTCCTCCTTTCTCTAATCTCTAACATTCTACCACGCCGCGCGTACAAGTCAAACCGCGCTCACTGCTCACCGCCGGGCATCCATCAACTCTACCGCGCGCACCGCCACGCGCCCGGCTTCGTCCAGCCATTCCGCGCGCAGTTGTTCGATGGTGTCTTGCGGTGTGTGCAGCAGCGTGTAGTCGCGCATGAAAAAGACCGCGTCAATTCCCACATTGCGAAACGACGCGTGATCGCTACTATACCCTTCGCCTAATTTGAAACTGCGCGCGTCAATGCCCAACTCGCGCACCGCCTCTAGCGCCAGTTTGCCGATGCGCCCCTCACCATCCATCAAGAGTGGACCGGTGCCGCCGCCCAGCGTATCGAAATTGATCATCGCCACAATGCGCCCACGCGCCGCGTCACTCAAACTGGCGACATACTGCCGCGAACCGACCAAGCCGATCTCTTCCGCATCGAACGCGATGAAGACGAGTGTGTGCTGGATGGGCTTGTGCGCGAGCACGCGCGCGGTCTCCAGCAACACCGCCACACCCGACGCGTTATCGTTCGCGCCCGCGCCCACCTCCACCGAATCGTAATGCGCGCCCAGAACGATGGTCTCGTCGCGCGTGCCGCGGCGAATCGCGATGATATTGCGCGCGGTTTTGAGCACGGTCTCGGTATCACTTTCGATTTTGATCTTGACCGTGTCGTGCGCGAGCGCGTCGAGAAGCGCTTGCCCTTCCCGCCCGCTCAGCGCGAGGACAGGGCGCGTGGTGCGCTCGCGCAGTGTGCCGGCGAACAGGTCAGGCGCGTTGTTGTACACGATGGTCGCCAGCGCGCCGGCGCGTTCCGCATTGCGCGCTTTATCGGAAAACGGCAGCGTGCCGCGCGACACCAGCGCGATCTTACCGCGCACATTCACGCGCGCAAAATCGCTTTCCGTGCCCACACCACTCACCGCGACGAGTTCCGCTTCCACCACGCCCGCCGGGCTGTACTGCAACGGGCGCGCGTCCAGTGCGCGCGTTTCGGGCGCAGTGACGTAAACGCGCGTGCCGCGATCCTCCCAACTTTCAAACGTGAACGCTTGCTTTTCGAGGGTATAGCCATAGCGCGCCAATTCTTGCGCCAGATATTCGCTGGCGCGCGCCGCGCCCTCCGAACCGCTGACGCGCGCGCCGATCGTCACCGCGAGCATACGCGCGTGCTCCAGCGCGCGCGCGGCATTGAATTCCACGCGCGGCGTGGGGGTGGGCGCCGGCGTTGCGGTAGGTGGCGCGGACGCGCACGCGCTCGCCGCTAACAGCGCGAGCACAAGTGTTAGCAAACGTATGATTCTGGTGAACACGGTTTCCTCCTTCGAAAATACATCTGGCCACGAAGGTCACGAAGGAACACGAAGAAAAAACCTTCGTGACTCTTCGTGTCCTTCGTGGATCTTTTCATCCGTCGTGGCGGGCGCACGCGCCCATGCACAACTCCTTATGAAAAATGACGACGCAGGACAAACGACGAATGACGAATTTCGTCCTTCGTCTTTGGTCATCAGGACAAACACAATTTGTTGCGAGAATTCCATACCGCGCGGCGGTATGCGCGTTGACAGAAACTTGTCATGTCGAACGAAGTGAGACATCTCGCTCCGCTCGATGTGACAAGTTCTGAGTAGCAGCATACTACAAAGACCTGACAGGTTTCCAAAACCCGTCAGGTCTCGCGAACCTGCTTCAGCAGGTTTCCCACTTTTCAGCCGCCGATTTGTAACTGCTCAGGTTGTCATTTCGAGGAGCGATTTTTGCGACGAGAAATCTCTGGTATGCCAATGCGGAGATTTCTCGCTTCGCTCGAAATGACAGTGAGCTGAGTAGTTACCGCGCAGGCATTGAGCCGGGCCTTGCAGGCCACATTCGCTGCCCGAAACACCCATCCCCTGCCGCCGCATCTCCCCGCTCCGCCTGCCTCCTGGCGGCGTGCTTTCCTGAGGACC
>DAOTYB010000106.1:0-15331 GCA_034435315.1 Anaerolineae bacterium
ACGACGACCAGCCCCAGCACAAAGATCGCGAGCGCGAGCAAGCCCAAGCCGATACCTGTCTGCAAGACCAGCGCATCGAGCGGCGAATCGAACGTGAGCGCGCGCAGCGCGCGACGTCCCAGCGCCGCGCCAAGCACGACGAGCGCGCCCGCGACCAACACATCGCCCAGCGCGTTCAGTAGCGCGAGCGCGTTCTCCACGCTGAAAGGCTTGTGGACGATGTAATAGTTGAAGACGACGAGAAAAATCCACGCGAGCGCGAACAGGATTAGCAGAAATTTTAGAGGAGTTTTCTCTTGACGCATAGAGCGCACTCATCGTGCAAGTCTTTGTCCACGAAGGTCACGAAGAACACGAAGAAAAAAATAAAATCTTCGTGTGCCTTCGTGTCCTTCGTGGAGAAACGCTTGGTTTCAGTTTGTCCAAGGACAAACCTCAAATTTGTCCTGTGTTCTCGCGCGACAAAAAGTACAGGGCGGCGAGCGGAATCAGCGCGTAACCGCCGCCAAAGTTACCCATCAGTTTGTCCAGCCCAAACGCAAGCCACGACAAACCAGTCACAACCACAATTGGCTTTTGTCCACGCAGCGTTGGAATCGTCATAACAAGATTCGAGCCAAATAGAATCGGGTTCAGCATCAAGTTGAACAATTGGCAAATTGCCGCGCGCTGTTCTGTTGCACGCCAGGCGCGCCAACTCCAAGCCACCATCGCTATCAACGTTACGATAACAATCAGCCAACCCCCAGCACCTAACTCTTTCCACGCCCAAACCGAACCGGTCATCGCTGGCAACAGCGCTGTCGTCTGCGCGGCACGTTCAGGGATAACGGCGAGCATTTGCGCGATCCAGTTTGGATTGATGATAAAAGCAGGCATGTAGAAAATTGTCATCGCTATCGCAAACACTCCCAGATTCTTCCAATCACGCGTCGTCAGCCAATGCCCGAGGGCGTACATCACCGCAAGGATAGCCAACTGCGGTTTGAACAACACCAGTGCCGTGCCCAGCCCTGCCCACACTTGTCTGTTCTGTACAAGCCACGCCAGCGGCAGCAACAACCAGCCATCCAGCATTCCATCACCGACGACGAGCCAGAGCGGTACAAAACCAAAGAGCGGAATCGCCTGACGACGGAACAGTAGCAAAATGAAAGCGAAAGGTACGATGACCCAAACAATACGAAACCAGTCAGGCAATAGCGAGAGTGGGACGAAAATCCAGAGGATGGTTGGAAGAGGATAGAAACGCCCCGTCCCCAAAGGATTGCGCCCTTGCCACACCGCTTCGCCCATCTGGGTGTATTGCCAGTAATCGTAGGGATGCCACACTTGCATTACGCGTGGCAAGAACAGAACAACCTCCAGAATAAACAACAGCACAACGATGATCAACAATCCACGCAAGAGATTACGCCGCATCGTCACCCCATCTGCGGCGGGCGTGCGAATTGACGTCGCAATCGCGCCAGTGCTTCGCCCACGATTTCGATCTTGCTTTCGTCTATCGCGCCCACACCTGCCCACGCGCCAAAATCGAGATAGTCAATCTGCGCAGGATCGAATCCCATCAACCGCGCGCACGTGGCATCCACAGCGAGCAAATCGTTGCCCGCGACAATCACGCCGCTCGGCACGGCGTTGCCAAACAGTGGCCCATCGCCTTCCAAACCGACAATGCCGTCCACGACCGCGCACGCGCGCGTAGGAAGTGAATCGGCAAGTTCGGCGAGAAACGCGGGGATGCCTTGAATGTGCAAGGTGTTCTTGGGCCAACCGTATTTTATCCCAGGAACAATCCCAAACAAATTCTTCACACTCACCGAAACCTGCGTCCAGTGATGCGTCTTCATTTTCGGCAGCGACACCAGCACATCGGCATCCCGAATCGTGCGCGCGACGAAGAGCGTTTTGAGTCTTGTGTAACCACCGCGCAACGGTATCTCGACAATGTCGTCATAGTTGAGGTCAACGAACGGCACACGCTCGCGCGCAAGCAAATCGGTGTAGCCGGTCGCGTCGAGAACCGCCTGCACGTCGCGGCGAAACGTCGTCCCTTCCGCGACGATGATTTCGCGCGCGCCGAGTTCGCGCGCCAGATGAATCAGCGCTTGTGTGACGCGCGGATGCGTAAAGCATGGCAAATCTTCGACCACATCCACAAGATTGGGTTTGAGGACAACGCGCGCGCCGCGCACATCGGGCAGCGCGGCATCGCGCCATGCCGCACGCACCGCGCCCAACACATCGGCATCGTACGTCGCGCACGCGGCGAGCGCGACGCGCGCGGGTGGCGCGAAGAATCGCGCGAGATTGCCGCGCAGCATCCAGCGAAACCAGCGCTCGAATCCGACCGGCTCGGTTGCCTGCTGAATCACCCGCGCGCCGGCTACAATGCCGGTGACAAGCGCGAGGCGGAGAAAAGCGCGGCGCGTCAAGCCATTTTCGATTTTTGATTCTTGATTTTCGATTTCTTCGCGTCTCACGTTTCAGGTTTTACTTTTACGTTTTGCGTTTTCCGTTTTGCCTTTTGACTTGTCCACGCAATCGCGGTAAGGAACGGATTGCCTTCCCAACTTCCATCCGCGCGTTGCAACGCGTTCAAGCGCGTTAACGAATCCCCAATCCCTAATCCCCAATCTTCTAACGCCCAAATTCCCCACGCGAGTTCGGCTGATGTTTGCGCCTGTGCAATTGCATCGCGCAAATAGCGCAACGCCTTCGTCATTCGTCCTTCGTCCTCCGTCACTCCCACCGCGCGCAGAGCAAGGAGCGCGATGGCGGTGTCTTGAATCGTCGCGGGAATTTTCTTGTCCAGCATCCACGGATTGCCGATGTTCCAGCCACCATCGGGACACGCGCGATCGTAGAGATAGGCGACGCCGTCACGCACGCGCGCGTGATCGCGCGCGCCGGTGGCAGCCAGCGCGAGGAGCGCGAGCGCGGTGGGATGCACCCACGCCGCGTCGCCCGGTTGCCAGGGCCAGGCGCCAAGTGTCGCGTCAATGCGAAACAGGGTGTGAATGGTCTGACGCGCGGCAGGATCGGTGATACGCTGTCCTTCGGTCGCCAGCAACCACTCGACGCCGCGCGCGACGGCGGCGCGTGCTTCGGAAAAGTCGGCGAGCGCGCGCACTGCCCACGCCGTCATCCAGCCGCTTTCGGAGTCAGGCGCGGCGATGCCCCAGCCGCCATCAGCGTGTTGAAGTGCAAGGAGAAAATCGCGTCCACACGCGCGCGCGGCAGAATCGGAGAGCGCGAGGAGAACGGCGGCGGTCGGTTCGACGTACGACATTCCGCCAAGGCGATACCCCCAACCGCCATCGGGATTTTGCGCGCGCAGGAGAAATTCGATAGCGTTCGGCATTGGCTAGAGAGTAGCACGCGTGCGTGAGGATGTCAAGAGGGAAATTGGTATGGCAAAGCCGCAGCCAAATTTGCCAAACCTGGCAAATATGCCAAACGTGCCAAACAACCCCAATCCTCGCGGTTGTGATAGTGACAAAGGAATCTATACCAGTCCGCGGCGATGCCACGCGAGCGCGCGCGTGTAGAGGGCGTACTGCCAGCGCGAAAAAATCACATCGCGCGTTTCGACATAGCGTATCACTTGCCCGCCAAAACCCTGCTTGAAGCGATACAACCCGTGCGCGTCGCGCGCGTCGGCGTCAGTCGTCGCACCCAAGCCCCACAAATCATAGCGCGTGCATCCGCGCGCCTTTGCCCATTGAATCGCCGCCCAGTGCAAAGCGTGGTTCGGCATCCGCTCACGATGCGCGTTCGAGGATGCACCGTAGAGGTAAATCGCTTCGTCGCCGAATGCGGTGACAAAGATCATCGCGAGCGGTTCGCGCGCGTACTCGGCAACGAAGAGGCGCGCAAGATCGCGCGCGACAAAAAGATCGAACGCAGCGCGATAGTACGCCTCGGCGTGGATCGCAAATCGGTCGCGCGCGCTGGTAATCTGGAGCAGGCGATAGAACGTCGCGAGGTCGCTCGCACCTCCTTCGCGCACGGTCACTCCTTTGCGTTCGGCAAGGCGAATGTTGTAGCGCCACTTTTGTTTCATCTGCGCGAGAATCGCGTCGAGATCGCGCGTGAGGTCGAGGTGAATGGTGGTGCACGGTTGGATGGAGTTGGAGATTAGAGATTGGAGATTGGAGAGAGTTAGAGATGGGAAATTGGAGATTGGAGATTGCGGATGGTGTGTTGCGTCGAGCCAGTTCGGTTCGATTTTGAGTGTGAAGGCGCGGCGCGCTTGTGCCGCGCGGCAGAGCGCATCGAAGAGCGCGGCAAGCGTGGTGTGATCGTTCGGATCGGCGACGGGACCGCGCGGGATGTACGCAAACACCAAGCCCAACGGCAAGCGGCGAAACAAGATTTGCGCGCCAGCGATGATCGTGTGATCGCGCGTGAGTGCGACGCGCTGCGCGTTCCAGCCAAAGCGCGTTTTCAATTCGCCCCACGCGGAGGTTTGCAGGATGTGACCGCCGCGCGCGGCGACAAAATCGTCCCATACGCGCGCGTCGGGATTTTCGATGATGCGGAAATCGTTCACGGAGGGCATTATAACACAAGAAGGCGCAGAAGGGCGAATGATGGAGGACGAAGGACGAACGACGAACGATTTTGGTCTTTCGTCATTCGTCTTTCGTCATCCCGCAATTTCACAATTCTGAATCCGTGTGGTATAATAATTGTGTTGTTAGCATCATCCCTCCAAAGGAGTAGCCACTCATGCTCGATCGCTATGGCATTGTTGCGCTCTTTGCCTTTGTGGCTGTCATCTTTCCGATCATTCCTCTGGTGATGGCGTGGGTGATTCGCCCCAAAAAACCCAATCCATCCAAGCGCGCGACGTATGAATGCGGGCTTGAGTTTGAAGATTTCCCCGAACAAGCACGACAGGTGTGGGTCCAGTTTCGCGTCCAGTATTTCATCTACGCGCTCATCTATGTTGTCTTTGCTATCGAGGTGGTGTACCTGTACCCCTGGGCGGTGGCGTACAACGCGCTCGGTTTGTTCGCGCTCGTCGAAATGGTGATCTTTCTCGGTATCCTTGTGCTGGCGCTTGCGTACGCCTGGCGCAAGGGACTACTCGAATGGACATAGTTTAGTCACGTAGTCAAATAGTCGAGTAGTCAGGTAGTCAAATAGTCCGGTAGTCAAATAGTCGAATGGTCTTGCCGTGTGACAGCGCGACGATGTGACCACCTGACTCCAAGACTAACCGACTACAAGACTAACTGACTATCAGACTAGCCGACTATAGGACTAACCGACGACAGGACTAGGTATGGATTTCCTCAACGACATTTTCCCCAACATTTCAGCCTGGCTCGTATTCTGGCTGCACGCGCTCCTCGCGGGTTGGAATTTGCCCAACGACGTGGAAAGCGTGCTCGTCTCGACACTGATGACGTTCCTCATCATTATCGCCATCCTCCTATGGATGGTGTTGATGGTGCTGATCTTGATCTGGCTGGAGCGCAAGATCGCTGCGCGCATTCAGGAACGTCTGGGACCGAATCGCGTGGGACCGTGGGGCTTGTTGCAACCAGTCGCCGATACGATCAAGATGCTCATCAAGGAAGACATTGTCCCGGAGAATGCGGATCGTTTCGTTCACACCATTGCGCCGATGATCGCGATGATGCCCCCCGTGCTGATGTTCGCGGTGATTCCGTGGGGCAAGGGAATGTACCCGGTGGATGTGAATATCGGCATCCTGTGGATCATTGCCGTCGCGTCCATCGGAACCATCGGCGTCTTTCTCGGTGGGTACGGCTCGAACAACAAGTACTCGCTCCTGGGCGGGATGCGCGCGGTCGCGCAAATGGTCAGTTACGAAATTCCCCAGGTGCTTACCATCGTTCCGATTGTGCTGATGGTCGGTTCGATGTCACTCGTCAAGATTAACGAAGCGCAAAGCGGTTGGTTCGGGCTGCAGTGGTTCGTCTTTGCGTTTCCCGTCGGGACAATCGCGTTTATCGTGTACTATCTGAGCGCGCTGGCAGAAGTGGGCCGCACGCCGTTTGACATTCCCGAAGGCGAATCGGAAATCGTTGCGGGTTATATGACCGAGTACAGCGGAATGAAGTGGGCGCTGTTCTACCTCGCCGAGTACTTTAACTTTTTCATCGTTTGCCTCATCGGCGCGACGTTGTTTCTCGGTGGATGGAACGGGCCGATTCTGCCGGGGTACGTGTGGCTCATCGTCAAAGTGTACGCGCTCGTCTTGCTCGGAATGTGGATTCGGATGACGTGGCCCCGTTTCCGCGTGGATCAACTGATGAACTTTGCGTGGAAGGTGCTGGTGCCCGTCGCGCTTGTCAACATCGTGCTGGCGGGGCTGGCGTTGCCGGTTTTGAAGATGGTTGGATTTTAGAATCAGTAAGACAGTTGGGCAGTTGGGCAGTAAGACAGTGGGGCAGTAAGACAGTGGGACAGTGGGGAAGTGAATTAGTCAACCGATTCTGTCTCTCTGACCAACTGATCCACTGACCCACTGACTCACTGATTCACTGACCCACTGATTCACTGAGCACTGAAGGAATAACGATGTCCACTCCTCTCCTCCTGACCTACGTTACCTTTTTCATCACCGCGGCGATTACACTCGGCGGCGCGCTGATAGCGGTAAGCGCGCGCAATCTGATTCGCGCGGCGCTGGGGTTGATCATCGCGCTCGTTGGCGTCGCGGGTGTCTATTTTGTGCTGGAAGCCGAGTTCGTTGCCGTTGTGCAAATTCTGATTTACGTCGGCGCGATTTCGGTGCTGATTTTGTTTGCAGTGATGTTGACGCGCGGCTTGATGCAGCGCGATTTTCCCGCGCAGAATTCGCAATGGATCGCGGCAGCGTTCATCGCGCTGGTGCTGTTCGCCGCGCTGCTCTACGTCATCGTCAACACCACCTGGCGCGCGATCGAAACACCAGTGGCGGACGATCTCATCCCCAAACTTGGCACCGAGTTGATGACGACGTATCTGCTGCCGTTCGAGGCGGTGTCGCTGCTCTTGCTCGCCGCGCTCATCGGCGCGATTCTGATCGCGCGGGAGTAAGAATATGATTCCGCTTTCCTTCTATCTTCTTCTCGCCGCCGCGCTCTTTTGCATCGGTTTGTATGGCACCCTCGCGCGGCGCAACGCTATCGCAATTCTGATGGGTATCGAGTTGATGCTGAACGCGGTGAACATCAACCTCATCGCGTTCTGGCGCTATGTCAAACCTGCTGCGCCGACGATGGACCTGGCGGGGCAAATCTTCGCGCTCTTTGTCATCACACTCGCCGCTGCCGAAGCCGCTATCGGACTTGCACTCATTATCGCCATCTATCGCTCGCGCGATACGGTGAATGTGGAAGAAGTTGATTTGATGAAATGGTAGAACAGCAATGAGCCAATTAACCAATTGCCCAATGAGCCAAATCGGAAATGGCAAGTCGGACATTGGGCAAAAAAGTTTGGTTCATTGGCTCATTGGCAAATTGGCTCATTGACTTTGAGGTCTCAATGTTCAATCTCGCATTCTTGATTCCCATTTTCCCACTCCTCGCGTTCGTACTGATTGTGTTTTTTCTCCATCGCAACAATCGCGTCAGCGCGTTGACTGCGGTGGCTGGCATTTTACTTTCGGGCATCGTTTCGTACGGCGTGCTGTTCGAAGCGATGGGCAAGGGCGCGAAACTTGCCAAAGACCCATTCTTCGCGACGCTCCCCTTCGTGTGGACATTGCCGACAGGCAAATCCTTTTTCTTCGTCGGCTGGATGATTGACCCGCTCGCGGCGGTAACGCTGTTTATGGTGACGACCGTCTGCCTGATGATCTTCATCTACAGCATCGGCTATATGCAACACACTCACACCGACGCGCACGGTCACAAACACACCACCGACGATCCGCGGTACGCGCGTTTCTTTGCGTACATCTCGCTCTTTGCGTGTGGAATGCTGGGCTTGGTGATCTCCTCGAACCTGTTCGAGTTGTTCATCTTTTGGGAAATTATGGGCTTGTGCTCGTACCTGCTCATTGGCTTTTGGTCCATCCGCGCGCCGCACGAGCATCACATAGACGACGCGCAAACTGTGCGCGCGAAACTCGCCGCCATCAAAGCATTTCTCACCACGCGCGTCGGCGATACGCTTTTCTTCGCCGGGATGATTTTCCTCTACATCCAGGCTAAGGATTTGAATTTTCCCGAAATCTTTAACGAAAAAACTTTGCATCAACTTGCACAAGCGCAAGCGCTCCCCGGCGTGCCCTGGGTCACCGTGATCGCGCTGTTGATTCTCGGCGGAACGATTGGCAAGTCCGCGCAATTTCCGCTCCACATCTGGCTGCCCGATGCGATGGAAGGTCCCACGCCCGTCAGCGCGCTCATCCACGCCGCCACGATGGTCGCCGCGGGAGTTTACCTCATCGCGCGTACGTATCCGCTCTACCTCACTGCCGCCGAAGTCGGTGGACCCGCGATGACTGCGGTCGCGATCGTCGGCGCGTTCACCGCGCTCTTCGCCGCGACGATTGGCGTGGCGCAAGACGACATCAAGCGCGTCCTGGCGTACTCGACCGTGTCGCAACTGGGGTTTATGGTCGCCGCGCTCGGCATTGGCGCGTACACTGCGGGCGCGTTCCATCTCATCACGCACGCATTCTTCAAAGCGTTGTTGTTCTTGAGCGCGGGCAGCGTGATTCACGGCGTCGGCACGAACGATATGATGCAGATGGGTGGCTTGCGGAAGAAGATGCCGATTACAACGACAGTGTTCATCATCGGCGCGCTCGCGCTCGCGGGCATTCCGCCACTCGCGGGATTCTGGAGCAAGGACGAAATTCTCGCGCACGCGTTCGAGCGCGGTTTCGGCGCGCATCCCGATCAGGTCGCCAGCGCGGTGTTTGTGATGCTAGCCATCGCCGCGTTCTTCACCGCGTTCTATATGACGCGCCAGGTTTTCCTGACATTCTTCGGTGAACCGCGCGATCATCACGCGGTCGAGCACGCGCACGAATCGCCCCCGGTGATGTGGGTTCCCCTCGCGATTCTTGCGTTCTTTGCGTGCGTGATTGGCTTGGTGAACGCGACGCCGCTCGGTATCAATTTCTTCGGATATTTCGTCGGCGAGTACGTGCTGGGCATCAAAGAACATCTCGAACACACACCGTTCAATCCGATGATTGCAACCCTGTCGGTCGGCATTGCACTGGCAGGCATCGCGCTCGGCTGGTTGGTCTACGGCTGGCATCCTGTCAAGCACGGTCAGCGCGATCCATTAAGCCGCGTGCCGATTGTGTGGACAGTGCTGCGCAACAAGTACTGGATGGATGAACTCTACGGCATCGTCATCACACAAAAGGAAGGCGCGGCGGGCAAGACCGGCAAAGCCGACTCGGTGCGCGTGCAACCGGGATTGCTATTGTACGTTATCAATTGGCTCGCCGACATCAGTTTCGCGTTCGACAAATGGATCGTGGATGGACTGGTCAATCTCGCCGGCGCGCTCGGTCGCGTGTTCAGCGCGATCAGCGGCTGGATTGACAAGACGTTCGTGGATGGCACGGTCAATCTCATCGGGATGATCACCAACGCGTTCGGCGAGGCGTTGAAATACGTTCAAACGGGTCGCGTGCAAAATTATCTCCTGCTCGCGATCAGCGGCACAGCAATCCTGGTGTTCGTGTTCTTCGTCATGCGATAGGTATTATATCTCGGAGGCAATTCAATGATTCCCTGGCTCACTCTCTTGATTGTCATTCCGCTTTTGGGTTCGGTGATCACACTCCTCATTCCCAGAGGCGAAAAATCGGATGCGACGATCAAATGGTTTTCGACTATCTGGAGTTTGATTCCCCTCGCGATCACCTCGTATCTGTGGATGGGTGGACTGTTCGATCAGGCGAATCCCAGGATGCAGTTCGAAGAAATGTACATCTGGATTCCAGCGATCAACGTACGCTATCACGTCGGCATTGATGGCTTGAGTATGCCGCTCGTCTGGCTTACGACGCTACTCACGACGCTTTCGCTATACTATTCAGCCAAAACGATTCACGAGCGGGTGCGCGAATTCTTCTTTATGTTCCTGTTGCTCGAAGCGGGAATGATTGGCGTGTTTATCGCGCTCGATTTCTTCCTGTTCTACGTTTTCTGGGAACTGGGGTTGGTGCCGATGTACTTTTTGATCGCGATCTGGGGGCACGCTGAAGATCGTCCACTCTACTCTTCGATCAAGTTCTTCCTCTACACGCTCGCGGGTTCGGTCTTTATGCTGCTCGCGATTATCGCGATGTACATCAACACCAGCACCGCGACGACGCCCGGCACATTCAACATCATCGAACTCGCCGCGCGGCGACCGTTCGCGAACGATTTGGTTTTCGCGTCGCTGGCGTTCTGGGGCATTTTCCTCGCGCTGGCGATCAAAGTACCGCTCTTCCCGTTCCACACCTGGTTGCCCGATGCACACACGGCTGCGCCAACCGCTGGCTCGGTCATCCTCGCGGGCATCTTGCTAAAACTGGGCACGTACGGCTTTGTTCGCATTCTGGTGCCGATTTTCCCTCAGGTCTTTCAGGCGTATGCGACCCTGATTGCGATCCTCGCGGCGATCTCGATTGTCTATGGCGCGCTTGCCGCTATGGCACAAACCGATTTCAAACGACTCATTGCTTACTCATCCGTGAATCATATGGGCTATGTGATTCTGGGCATTGCCGCAGCAGTGGCTGTCGGCGACGGTACGCTCACCGATCGCGTCATCGCCTTGAACGGCGCGACGTTGCAGATGTTCAATCACGGTGTCATCACCGGCGCGCTGTTCTTCATCGTCGGTATGCTGTACGAACGGACGCATACGCGCGCGTTCTCCGAATTCGGCGGCTTGGGCGCCAGAATTCCGGTGTACGGCGCGATTCTGACGGTGGCAACGTTTGCATCGCTCGGCTTGCCCGGTCTCGCCGGCTTCATCAGCGAGTTTATGATCTTCCGTGGCGCGTTTGCAACTCTGACACTCATCGCCGCTATCTCGGTATCGGGCATCGTCATCGGCGCGGCAATGCTGTTGTGGAAAGTGACCCAAAAAGTTCTCCTCGGCACCTTCAACGAAAAATGGTCAGGGCTGAAAGATATGGAGCGCTACGAAGTCCTCACGCTCGCACCACTCATCTTCTTGATGGTTCTGGTCGGCATCTATCCATCGTCGGTGTTGAATACGATTAACACACTGTCCGTTGCTTTACTTAGTCAAGTAGTCAGATAGTCGCATAGTCAGATAGTCAGTCGGTCCATCCGACTGCCCGACTATCCGACTACTACTCGACTATCCGACTACATGACTAACAGACCAGGTGACTATTATGCCTGACATCAATTTTGCCTTGATTCTTCCCGAACTGATTCTCGCGACCTTCGGGTTATTGATTCTTCTTGCCGATATGCTCTGGCGCGAGAAAACCCAGGGCGCGCTTGCGTGGCTCGCGCTCGTCGGATTCGTTCTCGCGTTTGTTGCAACGCTGGGCTTGTGGGGTGTGAACACCTCTCTCTTTGTGGAAATGTACGTCATTGACCTGTTCTCGACGTTCTTCAAATTCTTTGCAGCAATCACAGGGATTTTCATCGTGCTGATGTCGGTGGATTATCTGCGCGAGCGCACACCGTATCGCGGCGAATTCTTCGCGCTCTTTACGCTTGCGATTCTCGCGATGATGATGATGGCAAGTTCGGCAAGTCTCTTGATGATTTACCTCTCGATCGAATTCCTGAGTTTTATGTCGTACCTGCTCACCGGATTCTTGCGCGAGGACAACAAGTCGAACGAAGCCGCTATCAAATATTTTCTCTACGGCGCGATTACGAGCGCGGTGATGTTGTACGGCTTGTCCCTCCTCTACGGCATCAGCGGCTCGCTGAACTTGAATGACATTGCACGCGCGTTCGCGTCCAGCATTGATCCGACGACGCGCGTCGTCGCGCTTGCTTCGACCGCGCTGGTGCTCGCGGGACTCGGCTTTAAACTGTCGCTGGTGCCGTTCCACCAATGGGCGCCCGATGTGTACGAAGGTGCGCCGACGCCGGTCACCGCGTTCCTCTCGGTCGGTTCCAAAGCGCTGGGATTTGCCGTGCTGCTGCGCGTCGCGTTGACCGCGCTGCCCGCGTATCAAAACAACTGGGCGCCGCTCCTCGCTGTGATTTCGATTATCACGATGACGCTGGGCAATCTCGTCGCGTTGCGGCAAACGAACGTCAAGCGGATGCTCGCGTATTCGTCCATCGCGCAAGCCGGTTACATTCTCATCGGTTTGGTCGCGCTGAACCTTAGCGGCGCGTCGCCGTTCAATGGACTCGATGGAATTTTGATTTACCTGTTCGCGTACCTGTTCACGAATCTGGGCGCGTTCATCTGCGTCATCGCCATCGAGAACGCGACGGGCATCGTCGAGATTCCGCAGTACGCGGGCTTGGTCCAGCGCGCGCCACTCGTTGCCGCGCTCTTTGTCATCTTTTTCCTCTCGCTCGCGGGCATTCCACCGACGGCGGGTTTCATCGGCAAGTTCTTTGTCTTTGGCGCGGCGCTGCGCGAGGGCTGGCTCTTTCTCGCGGCTGTCGGCGTGGTCAACAGTGTTATCTCCGTTTTCTACTATTTCAGCGTCGTGCGCGCGGCATTCTTTGAGCAAGCGCAAGACACCACGCCGATTCGACTCGCGCCGGCGGTCACGTTTTCGCTCGTCGTCTCTGCTGCGATGGTGCTGTTCGTCGCGGTGTATCCCGAACCGCTGTTGAACCTCGCGGTATGGTCAATGGGAATGGTCAAATGACGAAAGACAAAGGACGAAAGACGAATGCTTTCGTCCTTTGTCTTTCGTCTTTGGTCTGAGGGTACAATGTGCGAGCGTCACGGTTGTCTGGCAGGGCTATTCCAACTCTTTTTGCTGAACACGCTGTTCGATTGGTTGCAGCGAAACTTTGGATTCGGCAAAGGATGTTCGTGTTCGGGAATTGGATGCGGCATCATTCTGCTCTGCATCTTTTTGTTCTTCCTGTGCCAAATCGTCACAGGAACGAACTGGCTCAAAGCGTGGTGAGCGCAAGACCTGTCGGGTTTTTGAAGCCTGACAGGTCTTTGCGTTTGCGCTTGGTGCAACAGGAGAAACGTGGTAAAATGGTAGGCGACAAAACTATACCCCCTGGAGTGCTCTATGCCCCAAGCCATCGCCAATCCTGAAGACCTGCGGCGCTTTTCCGCCGAACTCAAGCAGTTCAACAACCAGTTGCGTGAGAGTACCGCGCGCTTGCAAGCACAATTCATCCGCCTGGGCGATACCTGGCGCGATCAGGAGCATCAAAAGTTCGCCCAGGAGTTTGAGCAGACGATGCGCGTACTGGCCCACTTTATGCGCACCGCCGATGAGCACATCCCCTTCCTGCTGCGCAAAGCCCAGCGGATCGAGGAGTACTTGCAACAGCGATAAGGAGTGGTGATGCCTTCGGCTCACGTGCTCTCCATCCAGGTGTTGGAAGAGTTCAAGGGGCAGCTGACCCGCTTTAACGCTCAAGCGCAGGAAATCCTCAACGCTACCGAAATCGAAATCCGCCGCACGCTGGACTGGCTGCAAGAGCGGCTGAACTACTGGCGTAACGAGGTCAACCGTCGGCAAGAAATCTACAACCGCGCTTGGGCAGCGTGGCAGCGCTGCTTGGAAAGTCGCCGCATGCGCGATAAAAACGGCAATGTCATCCAGCTCCCCTGCCCGGCAGAAGAAGCTGCCGTCGAACGCGCCCGCCTCCATCTGGCTGAAGCGCAAGCCGAACTGCGCACGGTGCAAGAGTGGACCCGCCTGGTGGAAAGACAAGCCGAGGAGTATCACCGCCAGGCACGGCGGCTCAAAGCCTGGCTGGATGGTGAACTGCCCAAAGCCACCGCCTTCCTGGAACGCAAAATCACCACGCTGCAATCCTACGTGGCGATGGGCATCTCCTCTGGCGGCTATGTGACCCCTCCACCGGTGCAGGCCGTGGGCGAGACCTTTGCCACCGCCGTGGGACTGGCGGCCATGGGCGTGGGCCTGACCGCTGCCGCCATCGCCGTGACCCGCTGGCTGGCCAGCGACGTGCGCCACGCGCTGGGTACGGTGGGCGAGGAACTCTCGGCGCGCCTGATGCGCGAGCAGCCCGGCTTTCAGGAACTCCCCTTTGACCCACCCAAGCACGGCTTTGACCGCGTTTTTACCGCGCCTGGACTGCCGCTCATCGTGCTGGAATCCAAGGTAACGTCCACGGGGCAATTTCGCCCCGGTCAGACCCGGCATGGGGAACAGGGCTCGCCGGAGTGGATCGCCGTGCAGGCGGAGAAAATGGCTGACCCGACCTCATCCCAGTGGAGTCCGGTCAACGAGCGCATTGCGGCTCTGGTGAGAGAGTTGGGGCCGGAGAATGTCCCCGCCGTGGCGGTGGTTATCCAGAGCGAGACGGGGCTGGCAGACGTGTACGTGCGTCCCGCCGGCAGCGAAGACTGGCAATCGCTGCGGGAGGGCGTTTCGCTGGCTGAAGCGCTGGCTGGAGCAAGCGGCGCGGGCAGCCATCCCGAAACCGCCGGTAGCCCAGAAAGAGAACGCGGCCCCGAAGCCCTGGAAGGTCCAGGGGGCGGACCGGAGCGAGGATGAGAATCACCTGGAGTAGAGGAAAATGTCTAATCTGAACACCGCCATTTCTCACCTGGAAACCGAATGGAAAGCCCTCGTCCTGCGCTGGGAGGAGACCCAAAAGGTCTGGACCGACCTGGTGCGCCGTGATTTCGAGAAGGAATACTGGGAAGTGCTGGCACCCCAGCCGCCCGCTGTGCAGCGCGAGATGGAGCGCCTGGCGCAGGTCATCGCCGGGGCGAGGCGAAGTGTGAAGTGAGGCGGAAGCAGGAGTATCATTCATGCAGAAGCCAGTCCGTTTTTCTCGCCATGCTTTGCAACAGATGGTCGAGCGTGGAGCCATCCAGGAGGAGGTCTTGGAAGCCATTCGTTCTGGGGAACAAGTGCCGGCCAAACGTGGCCGTTTGGGTTATCGTAAGAACTTTCAGTATGAACGCCTGTGGGGTGGCCGGTATTATGCTGTTAAACAGGTGCTGGCCATCGTTGCCGAAGAGCCAGAAACGCTTGTCGTGGTGACCGTTTACACGTTCTATTTTTAGTCAGGAGAGGAACCGATGAAAGTCACGTATGATCCCGAAGTAGATGCCCTGTACATCCGCCTGAGGGATGAGCCGGCCGAGGTGACCACTCAACGGTTGAGCGAAGAAGTCGCCATCAACGATGCTCCCGACGGGCACATCGTGGGCATTGAGATTT
>DAOTYB010000107.1:0-15882 GCA_034435315.1 Anaerolineae bacterium
GATTACCGACTGTATCCAGACCGCCCCTACAAAACACAGAAACCAGTTGGAAACCTTGTTATCGTGGAGTTTTCAGTCATTTGAAAAAGTCCAAATCTCAACCGTTTAGAGTATAGACACCAACGGCTAAGCCGCTGTTTGAGCCTGAATTTCGCCGTCGTTCCCTGAGAACAACCCCACTCATCCCCCTGCCCCCTTCTCTCCCCGCTTCGCGGGGAGAGAAGGGGCATCGGGAGTGGGTGTGGGCGGGCGGCTTCGCCGCCCGCCCACACCACATTCCCTTCGATTCCCCCTCCCCACGCCGCTTTGTGGCGTGGGGAGGGGGCAAGGGGGTGGGGCTATTTCACAATGGATGGCAAGGCTGAGTAATTACATCATCACAAAATGATCACACCGCGATATGGTGGAGGCTATAAGTGGACACGTTTCTGGGACTCGTGTATGTGATTTCGGCGACGCTGCTCGCGCTGTATGGTTTTAACATTTTGCTCACGGTGGCATTGTACTGGCGTAAACGCGCGCACAACATCGAGACGCCACCATTGACCGCTGCACCGCACGTCACGGTGCAGTTGCCTATCTATAACGAACTCTATGTGGTCGAACGATTGATTGATGCCGCCGTCGCGCTCGATTGGCCACGCGAGCGTTTGCAGATTCAAGTGCTGGACGACTCGGACGACGAAACGACCGCGCTGGCGCGCGCGCGCGTTGAATATCATCAGCGCCGTGGCTGTGACATTGCCTTGCTCCATCGCACCGAGCGCAGCGGCTTTAAAGCCGGCGCGCTCGCGCTGGGGCTGACGCAGGCGCGCGGCGAATTTATCGCCGTCTTTGATGCCGATTTTGTGCCGCCGCGCGATTTTCTCAACCGCACGCTTCCGCATCTGCTCGCGCACCCGCAGGTGGGACTCGTGCAAACGCGCTGGGGACATTTGAACGACACTTACTCACCGCTCACGCGCGCCGAGGCGCTCGCGCTCGATGGGCATTTTGTCATCGAGCAAACCGCGCGGCATCGCAATCATTTGTTTTTCAACTTTAACGGTACCGCCGGCGTGTGGCGGCGCGCCTGCATCGAAGATGCCGGCGGCTGGCAAGGGGACACACTCAGCGAAGACCTCGATTTGAGTTATCGCGCGCAGATGCGCGGCTGGCAATTCCTGTTTCTGCCCGATGTGGTCGCGCCGGCAGAACTACCGCCCCAGATTCACGCCTACAAACGGCAACAGTACCGCTGGGCAAAGGGTTCGACCCAGGTGCTCCTCAAACTTGGTGCGCGCGTGTTGACCGCACCGGGGCTTTCGCTCTTCCAGCGCATTGAAGGACTGTTGCATCTTTCGGGGTATGTGATGAACGTGCTGATGCTCACCTTGTTGTTGACGCTCGTGCCGCTACTCCTTCTGGACACGCGCTTCCCCGATGTGATGTTATACTTTAGTTTCGCAATGTTTGGTCCAATGGCGATGTACGCGCTATCGCAGCGCGCGCTGTATCCCGATTGGCTCGCGCGTTTTCGCTACTTTGCCGTGCTGTTGTTGTTGGGCACCGGCATCGCGCTGAACAATACGCTGGCGGTACTGGAAGCTTTCACGCGGCGCGAAAATACTTTTCGACGTACACCCAAGTTCCGCGTGGAAAATGCAAAAGACGTGTGGCAAGCCAAGCGCTACACGCTTTCGTTCTCGTGGGAGACGTTTGCCGAACTGGCACTCGCCGCGTACGCGCTGCTGGGCGCGTCCATCGCCTGGCAACGTCACTTGACGTGGACGCTTCCGTTTCTGTTGTTGTACGCGGCGAGTTTTGCCTTCGTGGGAGGGTTATCGCTACTCCATTCGTTACCAGCGCATCGGCGCCACCGCGTCTGGCAGGCAGCGAATGGCGTATAGCCCTGGCTCTGTGCTAGGCGCGCGGCTTCATCGCGCGCGCAATCGCTTCTTTCTCTTCGGCAGTCAACGGATAGGTAGATTGACCACCGATAATCGGCTTGGCATAGACGCGCACATCGTTACGCCCGTGCAACGCGCTGATTACGGCACCATCAGCGCGACCATCCAGAATGGCGACAACAAAACTTTGATCGCCCCCCCTATCCAAAAACGGATTAAAGCGCACCACACCGATATGTTGCACCGCGTTCGGTTGTTTCACCTCCAGATCGGTAACGCGATGATCCATCGCTTGCGTTTTCTGTTCTGTGTGTTCAAGACGCGCGACGAACTCACGTAACGTGGCTTCCAGATCGGCGCCACCGCGTCCGGTCATCAACAAACGCAAGGACTGGGCAAGTTGACGGTGCCGCCATTCCAGAAATGCCACCCATCCCACCAGAACGATGATGACCAGAAAGAGCACACTCATCAATACAATTTCCACGCGTGCCTCCTGTGAATCTTTTGACCGTGCGCATTGTAGCGCGAACTGCGCCGAACGTCAAGAGGAAAAAATGCGTTTGCTGATTGCCACGCATAATCGCGGCAAGTTAATCGAATATCAAGCGATGTTCGCCGATGTGCCGGTCGAACTCGTCACGCTCGATGAGGTGGGCATTCGCGACGATGTCGAAGAAACCGGGGTGACGCTCGCCGAGAACGCGCGACTCAAGGCGCTCACCTACGCGCGCGCGAGCGGTCTCTTGACGCTTGCCGATGATTCGGGCTTGGAAGTGGACGCGCTCGGCGGTGAGCCGGGCGTGCGCTCCAAACGTTACGCCGGTGACAATACGAGCGATGCCGAACGCAACGCGTTTCTGCTCGCCAAACTGCGTGACGTTCCTGCCGAACAACGCACCGCGCGCTTTCGCTGCGCGATCGCCATCGCCACGCCCGACGGAAAACTCTGGGAGACGGACGGCACTTGCGAAGGCGAAATCGCGTTCGACGCGCGCGGCACCAACGGCTTTGGCTACGATCCGATTTTTCACGTCACCGCGCGCGGCGTGCGAATGGCAGAACTCGCCACCGCCGAAAAGAATCGCGTCAGTCATCGCGCGCGCGCGGCGGAAAAGGCGCGACGGATTTTGGTGGAGATTGTGGAATCAAAGCGTGAGGCGTGAGGCGTGATACGTGAAACGTGATGAGTGAGGCGTGAGGCGTGAGGCGTTCACGTTTTACGTTTCGCGTTTCACGTTTCACGTTTTACGTTTATGGTGTTATAATCCCCCACGATGTCCGACATTCCCCTGCTTTCGATTTTCGTTCCCGCGCACAATGAAGCCGGCAACATCACGCCGCTGTGCGACAAGATCGCGCGCGCGTTCGATGCGCTAGGCGTGACCGGTGAAATCGTCCTCGTGGACGATGGCTCGACCGATGCGACGCTTGCAGAGGCGCAAGCGGTTGCTGCGCGTATGCCGTTTTTGCGCGTCTTGCATCATCGCAAACGCTGGGGCAAGACCGAAGCGATGCGCACCGGCTTGCCGCACTGTCGTGGTCAAATCATTATGCTCTTCGATGCCGACCTCGAAGCAGACCCCGAAGAGGACATTCCCAAGTTGTTCGCAAAAATCAACGAGGGGTACGACGTGGTCGCGGGCTGGCGGCAGGGTCGGCGCGATGGAAAAATTTTTGCGTCCCGCTTTGCCAACTTTGTCTCGCGTCATTTGTTCGGCTTGCGCGTGCACGATATGAACTGGATCAAAGCGTTTCGGCGCGAGGTGTTGCAGAACATTCAACTGCGTTCCGATTGGCATCGTTACATTTTGATTCTGGCTGCCGCGCAGGGCTATACGATTGCCGAGGTGCCGGTGAACTATCACCCGCGCACCATCGGTCAATCCAAGTACGGCATTGAACGTTTGCCGATTTCATTTCTCGACGTGCTGGTGGTGTGGTTCTTGCTCACCTTTTCGCGCAAGCCGATGCTCTTTTTCGGCGGCATTGGACTCGCGACAGTCACCGTGTCGCTCTGCACCTTTGCGTTATTGACGGTGATGTATCTCGTCAACCTGGGGCAACGCCGTCCGATTTTCGAATTTGCCGGTGTCTTGCTGTTGATGGGCGTGCTGTTTTTCGTTGTCGGCTTTCTCGCCGAATTGATTGTGAGCCAGAACGAACGACTCGACGCGCTGACCGCGCGTCTGCGCGAACTCGAAGAGCGCGATGAATCCAACTAATCTGCGCGTCCTGATGTTGGCGCACGTCTTTCCGCGCGCGTCCACCGATCCGATGGGCGCGTTTGTTTTGCATCTTGCCGACGCGCTCGCCGCGCGCGGTGTGCACATCGAGGTCATCGCGCCGCACGCCGCCACGCTTGCCGATGCGGAGACGTTCGGCGCGGTGCGCGTGCAACGCTTTCACTACGCGCCCGCGCGCTGGGAACGCCTTGCCTACACCGGCGTAATGCACGAGTTGGTCGCGCAGAGCATCGTCAACAAGATTTTGTTTGCGTGTTTCCTGCTAGCGTTCTGGCTCGCGACGCTGCGCCGTATCGTCACGACGCGTCCGCACATTTTGCACGCGCACTGGTGGATGCCCGGCGGTTGGGTCGGCGCGCTGGCATCGCTCGTTACGCGCGTTCCGCTCGTCATCACCACGCACGGCACCGATGTCGAAATGCTCCGCCGTACGCGCTGGGCAAAGCCACTTGCGCGTTTTGTGTTCGCGCGCGCGCGCGCCATCGTTTGCGTTTCGACGTATCTGCGCGAGCAACTGTTGATGCTGGGCGTCGCCGACGCCGCGCGCGTGCGCGTGGTGCCGCAACCGGTGAACCCGTTGTTTCAACGGTCAACGGTCAACGGTCAGCGGTCAGATACCATCCTCACCGTCGCGCGACTGACCCGTCAAAAAAGCATTGACACGCTGATTGACGCGCTGGCACTTCTCCGCGCGCGTGGCTGTGACGCGCGGCTGAGAATCATCGGCGATGGACCAGAGCGCGCTGCGCTGGAGCAACACGCGCGCAACCTGAACGTGCACGCGCACGTCGAATTTGCCGGCGCGCTCCCGCAAGCGGAATTACCGGCGCACTATGCGCGCGCAGCAGTGTTCGTCTTGCCTTCGATTCGCGAGGGTGTGGGCTTGGTGTTTGTGGAGGCATTGCTTTGCGGTACGCCTGTCATCGGCACCGCGTCCGGCGGCGTCACCGACATCATTCGCGACGGCGAGACCGGCTTGCTTTTTCCCGAACGGGACGCGCGCGCGCTTGCCGACGCGCTCGAACGCGTGTTGAGTGATCGCGCGCTCGCCGCGCGGCTCGCCGCGAACGGCGCGGCGTTCGTGTGCGAACGCTTTACGCCCGAGCGCGTCGCCGCGCACTACACTGAAATCTACCAGCGCACCCTGAACAACTCGATACAACTCACCATTTGAGCGTAAACTTGAAACTTGTAACTTCGAACCTCAAAACCATCCTGGGCTACACGCTCGCCATTCTCGCGCTTGTCTTCCTGGGGCGCGTGCTGGTGCAAACGTGGGATCAGATCGCCGCGTCGAATGTGCGTTTCGAATTTGAGGCAGCGCCGCTGATTGTTTCACTCGTTCTGCTGACCGTTGCGCGCGTGTTCGCGGTGGAGGCGTGGCGGCGCGTGCTGTTGTCGCTCGGCGAGCGGATTGATTTTGGGTACGGTTTGCGCGCGTGGTACATTTCGGTTTTGACGCGCTATATCCCCGGCAACGTGTGGCAAATCGCGACGTTGATGATGATGCTGAGCGAACGCGGCATCAGCAAAACGAACACGCTCCTCAGTCAAACGATCTACACCGCGCTCGCGCTGGCAATTGCGGGTGTTCTCGGCGCGATGTTCGTCGTGGCGCGTCCCG
The DNA here is from genome assembly GCA_034435315.1 of Anaerolineae bacterium. GTDB lineage: Bacteria > Chloroflexota > Anaerolineae > UBA4142 > UBA4142 > VGOB01. The sequence goes on from DAOTYB010000107.1 coordinate 5,760, forward strand.
ATGTGTTGAGCGCGTGGATCGCGCCCGAGGTGAGCGCGTGGCTGCCACTTGTTGCTGCGCTCGCGTTCGTGCTGGTCATCATCATCTTCGCGTTGCCGCTGACGAATCGGCTCATCGTGGCGATCACGGCGCGGCTGCTGCGACGTGAACTCGACGTGCCGATTCCAACGTTCGCGCGCGGCTTGGTGCCACCGTTCTTTTCGACGTTGATGTGGGTGACGAATGGCGTCGCGTTCTTTCTGTTCATCGCTTCGATTACGCCGCTCGCGCTGGAACATCTGCTGGCGTTTATTGCGATGAACGCGGGCGCGTACTGGATCGGTTATGTCTCGTTCGTCACGCCGAGCGGCTTGGGTTTTCGCGAAGGCGCGCTCGCGTTAATGCTCGCGATGTACTTTCCCACGCCGATTGCGGTCGCGTTCTCGCTGGCGACGCGCTTGTGGTCAACACTCGGCGAAATTCTCGGCATCGTCATCATTCTGGCGCTGCAACGTCTGGGTCGGATTCAAGAGTTGAACGTGCAATCGAAAATCGAAAATCGCAAATCAAAAATCCCGCTGCTCATCGTCCTCGCGCTGATGCTCGCGTACAGCGCGTACTTTTCCGCGCTCTCGATTCAGCGGCATCACACCTTTCGCACCTACGCGTCCGATATGGGGCAGATGGACCAGGCGTTGTGGAACACACTACACGGCTACTGGCTCGAAGACACGCGCCCCAGTGGTGTGCAGATGCCGCGCCTCACGCATCACGTTGAACTGATTTTCTTTGTCATTCCACTCGTCTTTTTGCTTTACGAAGGTATCGAATCGTTGTTCGTCGTCCAGTCCATCGCGATTGCGTTAGGCGCGCTGCCGATTTTCTGGATCGCGCGACGCAAATTGCAAAACGCGTGGCTCGCTGTACTCTTTGCCGCGATGTATCTGATGTTCCCTGCGCTTCAAGCCGCGAATCTCGCCGAGTTTCACGCGATCACATTTGCGCCCGCGCCGCTGTTGTTCGCATACCACTATGGCGAGGAATGCGCGTGGAAGCGCTACGCGCTCTTTTCGCTCGTCGCGCTCGCGGTAAAAGAGGACGTGGCGTTGCTGGTGTTCGCGATGGCGGTGTATTTTGTGCTCAAGACGAAGGGCGGAAATTTTCGATTGCCGATTGTCAATTGCCGATTGTTATCAAATCTCAAATCGCAAATCGAAAATCGAAAATTTCCCGGGGTTCCGCTGGCAATCGCGCTGCTTGCGCTGGTGTGGTTCTGGCTGACGGTGTTTGTCATCATTCCACACTTTCAACCGCGCGGCGAGTTACCGTACGTGGATCGCTATCCGCGCGATGTGCTTGTGTTGCTCGCGCGTCTGGTCAAGCCGGGCAGAATCGAGTATCTCCTCAAGTTGCTTGCGTCAGTTGGCTTTCTCGCGCTCTTCGATCCAATTCCACTCCTCGTCGGTTCGCCATCGTTGTTGCTCAATCTGCTCAGCAGTTACGAGGCGCAATATTCGGGGACGTATCACTATTCCGCGCCGGTGGCGCCGTACTTTGTGCTCGCGGCGATTGGTGGCGCGAAGAGAATTTTAGATTTCAGATTGCCGATTGCCGATTGCCGATTGCCGATTGTGAACGGAGTGATTGGTGGCGCGGCGATTATTGCATTGGCATATCACACAGTTGCGGGCTATACGCCCATCGGCGGGGAATTTGTCTGGCACGAGGTGACGCCGCATCATCGTTTGCTGGCGCGTTTTACCGCGCAGATTCCGCGCGAGGTGCCGGTGATGACGACCACCACGCTGTTTCCGCACGTGAGTCATCGGCGCGTGGTGTATCGCTTTGGGCAATTGCCGGTGCCACCCGATACGCAGTTCATTCTGCTCGATGTGTCGCAAGCGCGAACGAATCCGGTGGATTACGTGCAACACTATCGCGATGCGCTGGCGCAAGGGTTTGGCATCCGCGATGCGGCAGACGGTTACATTTTGTTGCAGCGCGGCTTGACGCGCCGCGATCTGCCGGACGAATTTTTCGATTTTCTGCGCGCGCGCACGCCGCCGCAACAGCGCCTCGAAATTGATTTTGAGGACAAGCTGCGCTTTCTGGGTTACGATGTAGCACAGGACGATTGGCAGCGCGTTTACTTGCGGCTGTACTGGACGCGCCTTGCGGGCTTGGATAACAACTTTGCCCTCTTTCCGTTCTATCCCGACGAAAACGGCGCGCCGCGCGCGGACGCGCAACTGCCCGATTTGATGTTTGCGTTTTGGTATCCCACTTTGAAGTGGAAAGTGGGTGAAGTGATCGTCGTCGAGACGATTCCAATCGAGGTGGGCGCGCGCGCGAAAATCGGGCTGGGCGTTTTCTTTGGCGCGACGTGGGACACGGCAGAATTTTACCTGACACCGCGCACCACCGCGCCGGTCTCGCCTGATGGACGCTGGGTGTTACTCGGCGAAATCGCGCGGCAGGGCAAACGGTACATCGCCGTCAAATAAAGAACTCGGGTAGCAAGTAGCCATTACCTTTTGACACACGCGATAGAGTGTGCTATCATAACATCGGGCAAACAAGTGGAGAGAACACATCAGGCGGATTCTGCTGGGAGGGAGCACAATTCGCGCGACGACATCAGGCAAGACCTCTTCCGCACCAGAGGGCGGAGAGGTCTTTTTCACGTGAGGTAAAAAATGAAACTCGGACTCGCGCTGGGGGGCGGTGGCGCCAAAGGCATCGCGCACATCGGCGTACTGCGTGTGCTGGAAGAGGCGCGTCTGCCCATTCACGCGATTGCGGGCACCAGTGCCGGCTCGCTTGTCGGCGCGCTGTACGCGGCAGGCAAATCGTCTCACGACCTTGAGCAGATGATTCGACGCACCGACTTGCGTCACTGGCTGGCGCGCGACACAACAGGGATGGGTATCTTCAGCCCCGACGGATTTCGCCGCATCATCGAAAATGAAATTGGCGCGACGACGCGCATCGAAGATTTGCCTATCAAGTACGCCGCTGTTGCGGTGGAAATGGAATCGCAGCAAGAAGTGGTGTTCGATTCGGGGCTGGTGACCGATGCGGTCTGCGCGAGTTGTGCGTTTCCCGTGTTGCTCGCCCCCGCGCAGATTGGTGAACGGCATTATCTCGATGGGGGAATACTCAATCCCGTCCCGTTCGATGTGGTTCGCCGGCTGGGAACCGATTGTGTGCTGGCCGTGGATCTGGCGGCGGATGAGCCGGTGTTCACAGCGCATCCCGCGCTGCACAAGCGCGCCGCGCTGTTGTTTCGCTTGATTTTTTCGGCTGAGCAACAAAAAATCCTGCGGGTAGGCGCGCGTGCCATCGGCATTATGACGCAACCGGCGCGTAAACTCAAACTGCAACAAGCCCCACCCGATCTCATCATCTATCCCGATGTCCATCAAATCGGCTTGATTGACATTGACCTCGTGGACTTGTCTCTCGCGGCAGGTGAACGCGCCATGCGTAACGCCTTGCCAGAACTGCAACGCCTATTGCATCCCACGTGGGGTCAACGGCTGAAAAAACGGTGGCAGCGAAAATGATTCCCTCACTAGAACAACAACGACGCGAAAAAGGCTTTGCCGCTGCCTGGTCAGTGACCTCCGCGATTCTTCTCACCGCGCTCAAAATTGGCGTGGGGCTGTGGACAGGTAGTCTGGGCATCCTTGCCGAAGCCGCGCACTCTGCACTCGATTTTGCCGCCGCGCTCATCACCTTCTTTGCTGTACGAGTCAGTGATCGTCCCGCCGACGCGACGCATCTCTACGGGCACGGCAAAGTGGAAAACCTGAGCGCGCTCATCGAAACCCTCTTGCTGCTGGTCACTTGCGCGTGGATCATCTATGAAGCCTTCCAGCGTCTTTTCTTCGAACACGTCGAGGTGGATCCAAGCCCCTGGGCATTCGGCGTGATGATCGTCTCCATCATCGTCAATTATTTCAACGCCAACTTGCTCAGCCGCATCGCCAGAAAATACAACAGTCAAGCCCTCGAAGCCGACGCCTTGCATTTCAGTACCGACATCTGGAGTTCGTTCGTTGTTCTGCTCGGCTTGGGTCTAGTCTGGTTTGGTGAACAGATGGAGCAAAAAGAACTCTGGATGCGCGCGGATGCTGTTGCCGCGCTCATCGTTGCGTTGATTGTGATTTACGTCAGCGCGCAACTCGGCAAGCGCGCGGTGGACGCGCTACTCGATTCGGCACCACGCGGTCTGGCAGAGCGCCTCACTGCCGCCGTGGCTCGCGTCCCACACGTGCATCGCGTCACACGCACGCGCGTGCGCGGTGCGGACAATCAGGTGTTTGTCGAAGTGCGCGTGGCGGTGCCGCGCCACCTCTCGCTGGAGGCAAGTCACGCGGTCACCCAACAGGTGCGCGATGCCGTGCACACCATCTCACCCAACGCCGATGTGGTGGTCACGACCGTGCCGAGCGCGGAGAACGAAGGACTCGTTGAAACGATCCAAGCCGTCGCCGCGCGCAATCATCTGGCGGTGCACAATATCTCTATGCATCAAACAACCAAAGGCGTTTGGGTTGATCTCGATCTGGAAGTTGCTCCCGGCATTTCGTTCCATCAGGCACATCAAATCGCCACCGATCTGGAGATGCAGGTGCGCGCGGAACTGAGCGCGCTCAAGCACGCGCTACCGATTGCGGATGTAAATGTGCATATCGAACCGCGCGCAAAGGAACCGGTGAGTGGGGATCACCTCGCCCCGCCAGATGCCGCATCCTACCTTGAACAAATCCGTGCGATTGCTTCTGCCTTGCCTCACGTGCGCGCGTATCGCGAGATTGAGGTGCAACGTTCGGGCGCGCAGGTGTACCTCGCGTTTCACTTGCAACTCGATCCCGATTTGTCGGTGACGCAGGTGCACAGTGTGACCGAAGAGATGGAGAATCGTTTGCGGCGCGAATTTCCCAACCTGGGGCGCGTGGTGATTCACGCCGAACCGGCAGCGCAAGACGGATGAGATTTTTGCGATTTGCGATTTTCTGATTTGCGATTTGCGATTGAGCGCGCAATCGGCAATCGAAAATCGGCAATCAGCCAGCAAAGGTATCTTTAACCGATGTGATTTGCGATTGAGTGTCCAATCGGCAATTGGCAATCGAAAATCGGCAATCAAGAGGCTACGATGAAACGCATCGAAACAGACATTTTGGTTATTGGTGGTGGCGCCACCGGCACCGGCGTCGCGTGGGATGCCGCACTGCGCGGTTTCCGCGTCGTCCTCGTCGAAAAACGCGATCTCACGCATGGCACCACAGGTCGCTATCACGGGTTGTTGCACAGCGGCGGACGCTATGTGGTCAAAGACCCGCACAGCGCGGTCGAGTGCATCGCCGAAAATCGCATTCTGCGCAAAACGCACGCGCATTGCATCGAAGACACGGGCGGCTTTTTCGTCGTGACACCAGAGGACGATAACGACTATCCCGATGAATTTCACGCGGCGTGCCAGCGTCTGGGAATTCCGTGCGAAGAGATTTCCGTCGCCGAGGCGCTCAAGCGCGAGCCGCTCCTCAATCCCAGAGCGCGCCGCGTCTTTGTCGTTCCCGATGCAGCGGCGGATAGTTTTCAGGCGACCCACTCGACCGCGCAAGCGGCGCGTCAGGCGGGCGCGCGCATCCTCACCTACCACGAGGTCGTGCAACTCGTCGCCGAAGGAGGCGATGGCGCGCGACGTGTCGTGGGCGCGCGCGTGCGTGATGTAGCACGCGGCGAGGACGTGGAAATTCGCGCGGCGATGACCATCAACGCCGCCGGCGCGTGGGCGGGACTCGTCGCGCGCACCATCGGCGTACGCGTGGATGTGATTCCCGGCAAAGGCACGATGATTGCGGTGAATCATCGTCTCATCAACACCGTGTTGAATCGTTGCAAAATGCCCGCCGATGGTGACATTATCGTACCGATTCACACCGTCAGCGTACTCGGCACGACCGATGTGCACGTGCAAGACCCTGAGCATCTGACGATTGAACCCTGGGAGGTGGAATTGCTCTTGCGCGAAGGGGAGCACCTGATTCCCGGCGTCAGTCGCGCGCGTTTTGTGCGCGCGTGGGCGGGCGTGCGTCCGCTCTATCAAGAACACTATAGCGGCGCTACGCGCGACGTGACGCGCGATTTTACCTTGCTCGATCATCACACGCGCGATGGCGTCGCCGGGCTGTTGACCATCATCGGTGGCAAGTGGACCACGTTTCGTTTGATGGCGCAGGTGACAATGGACAAGGCGTGCGAGTATCTGGGCACTCGCAAACCGTGTCTCACCGCGACGACGCCCGTTCCCGGCACCGAGCACGGTCACTACTGGCTGGGGCATCGCTTGCGCGAGGTCGAAGAACATCACTTGCAAAACGAATTGGTGTGCGAATGTGAACTCGTCACGCGCGCGATGCTGGAGAACGCCGCGCGCAACAATCCCACACTCACACTCGACGATTTGCGCCGCGATGTGCGCTTGGGGATGGGACCGTGTCAGGGAGGCTTTTGCACGTATCGCGCGGTGGGGATTTTGCATGAAGTGAAGGACGAAGGACGAAAGACGAAAGACGAAGGACGAAGGGCGAACGACGAAGGGCGAAGGACGAACGACGAAGGACGAACGACGAACGACGAAGCGTGGGAGGTGGCGACGATGCAATCCCCCGCGCACAATCAGCGGTCAGCGGTCAGCGGTCAGCGGTCGCCACTTGCCATTTCGCCATTTACAAATCCTAATTTGCTGCTGCGCGATTTTCTGCAAGAACGCTGGAAAGGTTTACTCCCGATTTTGTGGGGACAACAGTTAAAGCAAGAGCGACTCGATGAACTGATTTACCTCGCGTTGATGAACGCTGACCATTTGCCCGATGAAGACGCACGTAGCCCGATGAGCGATTTTTACGCGCGTCCCGGCGTTGTGACGACAGCAGACCACCGACCGCCGTCCTCTGCTAGACCGACGGTCAGCGGTCAGCCGTCGGCTGGCATCGAGGAGGCGCGCGATGAGTGACGTGATTGTGATTGGCGCAGGACTCGCTGGTTTGATGGCTGCCTACCACGCTGCGCGCGCCGGCGCGCGCGTCAAAATCGTGGCGAAAGGTCTGGGCGCAACGCACTGGCACGCAGGTACGGTGGACGTGCTTGGTTACTATCCCACTGCTGCGACGCCGGTCACGCGTCCGCTCGACACGCTGCGCGATTTGACGCGCGCACAACCGCAACATCCGTACGCGCTCGCCGATGGCGCGCTGGACAGAGCACTGCACGATTTTGTGACGTTGATGCAAGAGGTGGGTTTGCCGTACGCTGGCGCGGCAAACGCGGGCGACAATCTGTGGTTGCCCTCGCCGCTCGGTGTGGCGCGTCCTGCGTTTCTGGCACCGCGCGCGCAACTGGCGGGTGATTTGCGGCGCGCCGAACCGATGCTGATTGTCGGCTTTTACGGCTTGCGCGATTTTTATCCAACCTTGATTGCCGAAAACCTGAACAAGCAAGGGCACCGCGCGCGCGCGGAACTGTTGCCCCTCGATGTGATTAGCGCGCGACGCGACGTGAACACGGTGCAACTGGCGACCGCGCTCGATGATCGCGCGCGCGTCGAACAACTTGCCGCCGCGTTGCGCCAGGTGGCGCGCCCCGGTGAACGCATCGGCTTGCCGGCGATTCTGGGACTCGAAGCGCACACAACAACTTTTGAGCGACTCGAAACACAAGTCGGCGCGCCGATCTTCGAGATTCCCACGCTACCTCCGAGCGTGCCGGGCATTCGCCTGACGAACGCGTTGCGCCATCGTCTGCGGCAACTGGGCGTGCGTATCGAACTCAACGCGGCGGTGATCGGTTTTCACGCGGAGGGCGATCGCGTGATGTGGATCGAAAGTGAAGCGAGTGGACGGCCGTTGAGACATCGCGCGGAAAAATTCGTTCTGGCAACGGGTGGCATTCTGGGCGGCGGAATCAACAGCGATCATACAGGCAAAGTGTGGGAAGTCATCTTCAATCTGCCGCTGATCGCGCCAGCGGAACGGGGGCAATGGTTCCGCGCGCGCTTTTTCGATCCCGACGGTCATCCGATTTTTCGCGCGGGCGTCGCGGTCAATCGCGCATTTCAACCGATTGATGCGCGCGGCGCGCGTGTGTTCGCGAATATCTGGGCGGCGGGCAATGTGCTCGCGCATTGCGATCCCATTCGGGAACGCAGTCTCGAAGGCATCGCCCTCGCCACCGCCCACTGCACACTGAATACTGAACACTAAATACCGAACACTGAACATTGAAACACCGAGGCAACTATGCACACCACCTCCTGGCACTCCGTTGGAATGACACTTGACGAGTGTATCAAATGCAACATCTGCACTGCCTACTGTCCCGTTGCAGCAGTCACCGATAAATTTCCCGGTCCCAAGTATGCAGGACCGCAAGCGCAACGTTTCCGCGAATCGGGACAACTCAAGTCGCCGGATTTTTCGGTGGATTACTGTTCGGCGTGTCGCGTTTGCAACGAAGTGTGTCCCAGCGGTGTGAGAATCGCGGAGATCAACGCGCGCGCCAAAGCACAAATCGTCGCCGAGCGCGGCATGCCGCTGCGCAACTGGTTCTTTGGGCGCAACGAGCAGTTGGGTAGAATCGGCAGCATCGCGCCGCATCTGGCGAATCTGGGTTTTCACAATCCCATCAGTCGCTACCTTGCGGAAAAATTGATGGGCGTCGCGCGACACGCGCCGATTCCGCGCTGGAGCACGCAGGGTAGTTTTCGCAAATGGTTTTTCAGCACATCGCGTTTGAAATCGGACAAAAAGGTGGTTTACTTTCACGGTTGCTCGACGAACTATTACGAGCCGTGCGTCGGTAAAGCGGCGGTCGCCGTGCTGGAGCATCTGGGCTATGAGGTCATCGTGCCACCGCAAAATTGTTGCGGCTTGCCGATGCTGAACAACGGCGAATTTCCTGCCGCCGAAAAATTGTATCGGAGTAATCTCGAAAAACTTGTGCCGTATGCGGACAAGGGTTATCCGATTATCGGCACGAGTGTCAGTTGTGTGCTGGTGTTGCGTGAGGAAGCGTCGGAGATGCTCGACCTTGAGAACGCGGCGACACGCCAACTCAAAGTGGCGCTGTGGGACATAATGGAGTGGCTGCGCGATTTGCGCGAGCGCGGCGAACTTGATACGAATTTTCGTGAGTTGAAGATGGTGTTGCCGTACCACGTTTCGTGTCAGGCGCGTGCCCATCGGATGGGGCGTCCCGCGCTCGATGTGATGACGTTGATTCCGGGGCTGGATGTGCGCGAAGGCAACGCGAAATGTTGCGGGCTTGCAGGGACGTACGGTTACAAGGTGGAAAAGTACGCGATTGCAATGCAAGTCGGCGAAGAGGCGTTTCGCTTTGTGCGCGCGCAGGGCGATGACGTGCGTTTTACAACGTCCGATTCCGAGATTTGTCGCTGGCAATTGGAGCACGGCACCCACAAAGCCTGCCGCGCGCCGATTGAAATTATTGCGGCAGCGTACGGTTTGTACGATCTGGAGCAACGGTGCTTGCGCTAAAAAAGGGAGTGCCGCTTTTGCTCCACGCTGATACAAAAGCGGCACATCACCACGGTGTGGATTGATCCTGCCGTAGACGCCACCGGCAGAGACCAATCCTATCGAAAAGGAGGAGAAGAAGGGTGACCGTTGCGCAAACAAAAAACCACAGGGATAAGACTGTGGTTTTTCTCGCGCGCCGATCCGCGCCACAGACCTGTCCCCTTCAATGCCGACGAAGTTAGCTGACGGGTTAGAGCTGAAGGATGCTCTTCTCGCCTCTGGCGAGATTCACCCCCGCAGATGGTTCCTCCGTTCTCTCGTATCAGAGAGATTAGGCAGACAACGATTAGGTTGTGGCTACTCTATACCACTATTTGCTAAATTTGTCAAATCAGGTACGCAACGAGTGCATTTCAGTTTGAGGGCAAGTTTCTCAGTCCACGTTTTGCACTTTTGCAAACGCATAGCCCCACCCCCTGCCCCCCACATGCGTCAACTTAACCGGTGTCGGCGACGGGGACTAAACCCGTAAGTAACCCAGCCAAACGCCGAGTAGCGTCAGCGAGTTGTAGGGAGCGCTTGCGGCGGGAGGAGCG
>DAOTYB010000108.1:0-4092 GCA_034435315.1 Anaerolineae bacterium
GATTACCGACTGTATCCAGACCGCCCCTACAAAACACAGAAACCAGTTGGAAACCTTGTTATCGTGGAGTTTTCAGTCATTTGAAAAAGTCCAAATCTCAACCGTTTAGAGTATACGCGAGTACGTTGGATTACGGAACAATTCGTCAAGGCAATGGAGCAAACACGTGAACGGTAAGGAACGCATCCTCTGTACTCTGGCAGGTGAATACACCGACCGTGTGCCGTTTGTCCCGAATATCTGGCAGTGGTACTATGTGAACGAATTCAAGGGGACGTTGCCGGCATCACTCCGCGCGTACAACCATCCAATCCAGGTCTTGCGCGCGATGGGCGCGGATGTCTTCTCCAAATTTGAAGGCGACGTGCGCACTGTAACGTACCACGATTGTGATTATATCATTGAAACGGGCGGTGATGACCTGGGACGCGAGCGCGTGTGGGCGGGGTTCACCTGGTTCGAGCGCTTTACACTGCGCCACGAACGTATCGTCACACCGTTTGGCACATTGACACACACGTGGCAGTACGAGCGCGAGACGGGTGCTCCGTTTGAAACAGAGCATTGGTGGAAAACCTGGGACGAGTATCCAGCAATTCGCTATTTGATTGAGCACACTGTCACGCGAGCCGACCTCGCCGCGCTCAAACGCGGTATGGATTTAATCGGCAATGATGGCACAGTAATTTTTCAAATCCTTGAGACACCGCTCAAAAAATTCCACTGGCTTGCAGGACAAGAGAACGCCAGTTACTTTATCATTGATCATCCCGCCGAGATGCGCGAACTGGCTTCCCTCCACGAGAAAAACTGCCTCGAGTATCTGGAGCAAGTTATTGATCTGCCTGATGTATTTGTCTTCGAGGTGCCGGACAATGTGGACACGCTCTTTTATCCACCGCGTTGGTTCCGCGAATTCTGCCTGCCGATTTTGAAAAAACAAGCCGAGATGATTCACGCGCGTGGCAAGTATTTGTTCCTGCACGCGTGCGGTAAATTGAAAGCACCGGCACCATTGTTTGTCGAAGCCGGCGTGGACTGTCTGGAAGGACAAGCGCCACCACCGCTTGGTGATTGGCGCCTGGACGAACCACATCAGATTAACCCGAATTTCATCGTATGCGGTGGAATGGCAGCGCCCCAGCAAGAATTGCGTGGTGCAAACGCCTCCGCAAAACTGGACGCGTACGTTCGTGACCTATTTGCTTCGATGGGTGATAAACGGCGCTTTCTTTTTGGTTCGAGTTGTAACACTTCACCGCTAACACCATACGAAAATCTACTCGCATTTCGCGACGCCGCCTTCCGCTATGGAAGATTAAAATGAACTCCCGCGAACGCGTTTTGACCGCACTCGACCACCGCGAACCGGATCGTGTGCCGATCGACATCGGCAGTTGCGGACCGACTGCCATTCACGCCACCGCGTACGCCGATTTATTGAAATGCCTCGGCGTCGAAGAGCCAATCGAACTCTGGGATGTAGTGGGACAACTCGCCAAGCCATCCGAAACTGTTCTGGAAAAACTGGGGGCAGACGTACGCGGCATTCGGGTGGGCGGACCCAAGAACAGCACACGCATCATTTCGCAGGACACACTGATTGACCAGTGGGGCACCACCTGGCATCGCCCCGTAGGCGCGACCTGTTATCACATCAGCGCGTACCCGTTGCGGAACGCCACGCGCGCCGATTTGCAAACCTATCCCTTCCCTGATGGCAAAGACCCGCACCGCGTCAATGGGCTGGCAGAACGCGCGCGTTTTCTGCATGAGCAGACACCGTATGCCGTTCTCGGTGAAGTGTCCGGGCATATTCTCGAACGCGCGCAAATGCTGCGCGGCTTTGATCTCTTTCTTGAAGACCTCGTCGTGCAACCAACATTTGCAGAAGAATTGCTTGAACATATTTTCATCGTCGAGCGCAATATTATTTGCACATTCCTTGATGCTGTAGGGACATATCTTGACATCTTTGCCTTCAAAGACGATATTGCCATGCAAGCCGGCCCTCTGATTTCACCGCGAATGTATCGCCAGTTCATCAAACCGTATCACCGCAAACTGATTGAGACGATTCGTAGCAAGACGCGCGCCAAAATCTGGTTTCACTCCTGCGGTTCGGTGTATTATGCAGTGCGTGACCTGATCGAAATTGGGGTGGATGTCCTCAATCCAGTTCAAGTCGCGGCGAAAGATATGGACACTGCGCGACTCAAACGCGAGTTTGGCAAGGACCTGTGTGTCTGGGGTGCAATTGACACACAACACGTTTTACCGTTTGGCACACCACACGAAGTAGAAGAGGAAGTCAAACGACGGATTCGCGACCTGGCACCAGGTGGTGGCTATGTGCTTGCCAGTGTTCACAACATTGAAGCCGATGTGCCTGGCCAAAACATCCTTGCTATGGCACGTGCAGCGCAAAGATGGGGTGCTTATCCTATCACCTGTGAACCCGCGAAGGTGTTGGAATGAACTCTGCCGATACAGTGGTCAGACAAATTTTAGAGCGTCTGGAATCCCGTATTGATCTCCGTCACGTTGAGGCAGCGCGGGCGCGTCAGCGCGCAGCATTGGCGTACCAACCTGTGGATCGTTTGCCGCTGGTAATTTACCTACCATTTGAGAGTACCGAATTCATGCCATATCCGTACGCTGAAGCATTTGCGGATCCAGCTAAAATGATGGTGAACGAATTACTCGTTGGTTTTACCTCGCTATATCATGCCGTTGATCTACCCGATGACGCACCCTACTGTTTGCGCCCCAATCTGGGTACGGTGGTGATTGCTTCGATGTTTGGTGCAGAGATTCGAGTACTCGAGAACAATCTACCCTGGGTCATTCCCCTCGATGACAGGTCTATTCGCGAGATCGTTGATGCCCCTTTACCCGATGTGCGTGCCGGACTGGGACAACGGGTGATGGACCAGTATGCCTACTTTTACACTGCCGTTGCTGATTTCCCACGCTGTCGTGCGGCGCTACGGTTTACCCTGCCTGATTTGCAGGGGCCCTTTAGCGTTGCCGAGTTATTATGGGGTTCAGCCATCTACACGGCGTTTTATGATGACGTTGAACTCGTGCGTGGTTTGCTGGACAAGGTCACCACGCAAATTCTGCGCGTCTATGACGCGCTTGTTGGATTAACGCGGGATGAGTCAGACGGCTATTGTTCCCAACACGCTACCATCGTGAAAGGCAAATTACTCCTGCGTAATGACTCAATGGTCAATCTATCGCCCAGAATGTATCGCGACGTTATTTTGCCGTATGACCAGCGCATCGGTGAGACAGTGGGTAGCATCGGCATGCATTTCTGCGGAAACGGAATGCATCAAGTTCCAAATTTGCTGAGTATTCCCAGTGTCCAATCACTCGATCTGGGACAGTCTGAGCAGAACGATGTGGATGCGTTATACGCGCGGGCTGCGCCTCAACGCGTCGCTATTCTGCGCGTATCGGTGTCCGAGTCGGAATTGAACGCCGAACGCCTCAAACAACGTTTCCCTACTGGTGTGAATTTAATTTTCAAAGCACAATCAGTGACACAGGCACGCACAATACTCGAGCAATATCTCTCGGAGTCTATGTCGTCATAATCAACGTGAATTCGGGTTAAACAAGAGCCAATCTCGCATCACGCGAGAACACCCCCCACTATCCCCGATCCCTTCTCTTCCTACATATGCGTCGAGTACGTATTTTGCCGAGGCGACGTCACTCCCCACCTTCGCGACGTCGGCGTGGAGTTGTTCATCGCCGTTGCCGGTTTGGCGGATATGGGCGACAGAATTTACTGCCCCAAGGAGAGGAGCGAATGGCCAATTCCCCGCTTGACAAAACAACTGAAATCGTTTACAATAGCGTTGTAAACGATTCCAACTGCTTTTCCTCCCCAACGCACCTGTCCATTCCTCACAAGGCTTGGAAAACGTTACGATGCCCACACCCACGAGTCAGGATGTTGCTAAACGCGCCGGCGTGTCCATCGCGACCGTCTCGCGTGTGCTCAATAACGCACCGCATGTCCGCCCGGAGATTCGGCGCAAAGTCTTGCGTGCCGTCAAGGCGTTGAACTATCAACCC
>DAOTYB010000109.1:0-3479 GCA_034435315.1 Anaerolineae bacterium
GTGCAACGGTTCGACTTTGGGCAGGCGCACGCTCAGATGCATCGGTCAACTCCTGAAATAAGATACCCCCATTCTACACGGTTTGGGCAATTTCACCAACCAGTGAACGGTCACCACTCCTTGGGGGATTTGACACATCGCGCCGCGCGTGCTAAAATAGCACCAATGATTGACACACCAAAGACGATGAACCGGAGGAGTAGAGCGCTCCGATCTGGTAGAGAAGAGGGGTCACCGGGTGCAAGCCCCTCGCAGTAGGACGCTCGAAGGTCGCCGGGGAGTCGAATCCGTGAAATCACAGTAGCGGATTCCGGTCTGCGCCGTTATCGTGTCGAGATCAAGTTTGGTGATTTGGAAATTTGGTGATTCGGTGATTAGGGAATTCTGTGATTTGAACATTTGCCAATCACCTAATCACCCAATCACCTAACTTGAAACAAGGTGGTACCGCGGAAATCCCTTTCGCCCTTGAGGTGGAAGGGATTTTTTGGTTTTCGATTTTCGATTACCGATTGTGGATTTTCGGACGTTTTACGTATCACGCAACACGCAATACGCAATATGCGACACGCAACCCGGAGGAACACAATGTCTGCCCTACCCGAAATGCCCAAAGCGTACGATCCCAAGCAGGTGGAAAAACGCTTGTACGATTGGTGGGAAGCGCGCGGCTATTTCAAACCGCGCATCGAGCCCGGCAAAAAGCCGTTTGTCATTTCGATTCCGCCGCCCAACATCACCGGCGAATTGCATCACGGTCACGCGATGTTCATCGCGTTCGAAGACCTGATGATTCGCTGGCATCGCATGCGCGGCGAGCCGACGCTGTGGGTGCCCGGCACCGATCACGCCGGCATCGCCACGCAGAACGTCGTGGAAAAGGAACTGGGCAAACAGGGCATCACGCGCCAACAACTGGGACGCGCCGCGTTCATCGAACGCGTGTGGGAATGGAAACGCCAATACGGGAGCATCATCACGCATCAGATTCGCAGTATGGGCGCCTCGTGCGATTGGACGCGCGAACGCTTTACGCTCGACGAAGGGTTGTCGCGCGCGGTGCGCGAAGCCTTTGTGCGTTTGTACGAAAAAGGGCTCATCTATCGCGGACCGCGCCTCATCAATTGGTGTCCACGCTGCGAAACCGCTATCAGCGATCTGGAAGTGGATCACAAAGACACACAGGGCAAGTTGTACTATGTGCGATACAAACTCGAATCGCCAATCGCCAATCGCCAATCTCCAATCTCCAATCTCCAATCTCCCGAATACATCACCGTCGCCACCACGCGCCCGGAGACGATTCTCGGCGATACTGCCGTCGCGGTGCATCCGCGCGACAAACGCTACAAAAAACTCATCGGACGCACAGCGATTTTGCCCGCGCTCGGTCGGCGTATCCCGATTATCGCGGACGAGGTGGTGGACCCGGACTTTGGCACGGGCGCGGTGAAGGTGACGCCCGCGCACGATCCGACCGACTATGAACTGGGACAACGGCACAACTTGCCGATGATCAACGTGATGAATCCCGATGGCACCATCAACGCTGAAGGAGGACCGTACGCAGGGATGGAGCGATACGTCGCGCGCGCGCGTCTGGTCGAAGATTTGCAACGCGACGGCTTGCTCGATCACATCGAGGATTACACGCACGCGATTGGACATTGCCAGCGTTGCGATACGATTGTCGAACCGCTGATTTCGACGCAGTGGTTTGTGAAGATCGCGCCCATCGCCAAAAAAGCCATCCAAGCCGTCAAGCGCGGCGAGATTAAAATCGTGCCCGCGCGTTTCAACAAAGTGTACTTTGACTGGATGAACAACATTCGCGATTGGTGCATCAGCCGCCAACTGTGGTGGGGGCATCGCATTCCGGTGTGGTACTGCGAGCACGGGCACGAAACGTGCGCGCGCACCGATCCAACCGAATGCGCGACGTGCGGCTCGCAAAATCTGCGCCAGGAAGAAGACGTGCTCGACACGTGGTTTTCGTCTGCCCTCTGGCCCTTTTCCACGCTCGGCTGGCCCGACGAAACAGACGACTTGAAGTACTTTTATCCGACCTCGGTGCTGGAGACCGGCTATGACATCTTGTTCTTCTGGGTCGCGCGGATGATTATGGCAGGGCTGGAATTCACCGAGCAGGTGCCGTTCCGTACCGTGTACCTGCACGGATTGATGCGCCACAAAGACGGGAGCAAAATCAGCAAATCGAATCCGCAACCCGGCGACAATCCGCTGGATGTCATTCAGGACTATAGCGCGGACGCGCTGCGCTTTACCATCATCACCTCGTCCGCGCCGGGGAACGATACCAAACTCGATCTGGAAAAAGTAGAGCACGCGCGCAACTTTGGGAACAAAATCTGGAATATGGCGCGCTTTATCACCAGCAATCTCAAACCGAACGAACCCATCACGCCAATCTCCAATCTCCAATCTCTATCTCTCGTTGACCGCTGGATTCTCTCGCGCTTGCATCGTGTCATTGCCAGCGTGAATCAGAATTTCGAGAACTGGGATTTTGGCGAAGGAACGCGCCAGGTGCACGACTTTTTGTGGGGCGAGTTTGCCGATTGGTACATCGAAGCGTCCAAAATCGCGCTGTATGGCGATGATGCGAACGCGCAGAAACGCACGCGCTCGATCTTGCTCTACACGCTCGATCAAAGTTTGCGCCTGTTGCATCCAACGATGCCATTCGTCACCGAGGAGACGTGGCAACAGTTGCGCGCGTTTGGAATGCCCAGCCAGTACGATGCGCTGATGGTCGCCGAGTGGCCCCAACCCAACAAGATGTTTTTCGATGCGCGCGCGGAAAAAGACTTTGCGCTGGTGATGGAGGTCATTCGCGCCGTTCGTAACGCGCGCGCCGAGTTCAACGTGGAAGCCGGTAAACGCATCCCCGCCATCATCTCTGCCGGCGCTGCGCGCGCGCTCCTCGAATCGCAACGCGACATTATCACATTTCTGGCGCGGCTCGATCCCGACGCATTCCGCATCGAAAAACGCGCGACCAGGCCCGCGCAGGCGCTTGCGCTCGTCGTCGGTAAAATCGAAATTTACTTGCCGCTGGCAGAGATGATTGATACGGAAAAAGAAAAAGCGCGGCTGGCGAAAGAAATCGCGCAGGCGCGCGCCGACATCGAACGCGCGGAAAAATTGCTTGCGAGTGAGTTTAGCAAAAAAGCACCCGCAGAGGTGGTGCAAAAACAGCGCGACGCGCTGGCAGCGCATCGCGAACGCGCGACGCGTCTGGAGGCGCAGTTGGCAAGTCTGGAAGGGCGGGCGATCCCACCGGCGCCAGCACGGCGTGCACCGACGCGGCGTGCCCGGCGGCGCTCGCGCAGGTAACGCGCCTCAAAAAGAACACGCGCGTAATTGCTCAGCCGTGTCATCCATCGTGAAAAGCCCCACCCCCTAGCCCCCTCCCCACGCTGCAGAGCGGCGTGGGGAGGGGGAATCAAGTGCGGGGG
>DAOTYB010000110.1:0-13006 GCA_034435315.1 Anaerolineae bacterium
TAAAACCCATCAACCGATTTTTGCATCCTTGAGCCGCCGAATTCGATTCGGCGGCTGCAGTGGCAGAAATATACGCCGCTCAGAAACGGCTACAGGGCTTATCTTAAATTGTCTGTCCACCGTGAACGTTCACTGGTTGGTGAAATTGCTCAAACCGTGTAGAATGAGGTGTCTCAGAGGCGACTGCTGTTTTAGCGTTCTTGAACTGTTGTGTTATACTACAGTTGTACGTTTCTCTTTGTCCCGCGGGGTGCGGATCAACCTAACTCGGCAAGGCCAAATTGTTCCACTCGCGCGACGGAGACTGCATTATTGTCTCCATCACAACGTCCTTCGTCAAGCGATTTTGGCGCGCTGACGAGGGACGTTCTTGTTTGCGCGATGTGCAACATTGTGCTTGGCGTTCGCTTTGACTCATACGATCAACTCTAGGTGCCACTGGGAGGGACTATGGTTGACGTTGCCCGCTCAGATCGAGCATCTGGGCGGGTATGTTTTTTGGTGTTTGGGTAGTTTGTGTTGCTGTAGTTGCAACGCACCTCTGATAGATTGTTGTCAAAAACAATCCACGGAGTTGCGCGATGTTTGGAAGCAAGAAGGGAAAACAGCAACGGTTGGAGCAGATGGTCGGGTTGCTGCAGAATCATCCGGCGGGTCTGGCGCCGACGGAACTGGCTCAAAAATTAGGGGTGCCGCGTTCGACGGTGCATCGGGACTTGGTGGCGCTGGAGAAACGCGGGGTGCTGTTGGCAGAAGATTCGCGCGGGCGGCTGTCGCTGTTTCGGCGACTGTTTGGATGACCTTAACCGCGTTGCCATTTTTTACAACAATCTGTGATATACTCGTTGCACAAGGAGGCAACGGATGAAACGGACGCAAGGGAAATCGGCGCGGATGTTACAGGTGGAACGATTTTTGCTCGCGCAACGCGAACCGGTCGCGCAAGCGGAGGTCGCGCGCGTGTGTGGCGTCAATCGTTCCACCATCAATCGAATGTTGGCGGATTTGCAAGATCTGGGTGTACCGATTTATCAGGATGATAAGGGAAGTGTCGCAATCAATCGCGACGCGTACCTGACGAATATTCGCTTGACGCTCGACGAGAGTATGGCGATGTTTCTGGCAGCACGTCTGTTGGCGCGCTATAGCGACAAACCGAATCCACACACGGTCGAGGCGCTCTTGAAACTGGGACTGGCGTTGGAGCAAGGGATCGCGCCGCAGATTGGCAAGCACATCACGCGCACATCGGAAGCGTTACGTGAGCGCAATGTCGCTCTGCAACACACCTACCTGCGCACCATCGAAACGCTCACGCGGGCATGGTCGTCGAACTATAAAGTCCGCCTGGTGTATCGTTCGCTGCGCGGCAAGCGTCCGTTCGAGCATACGTTTGCGCCGTACTTTTTAGAGCCATCGGCAATTGGCTACGGGACGTACGCGATTGGTCTGGCGGAACCGCCGGGCAAGTTGCGCACGCGCAAGGTCGAGCGCATCGAAAGCATCACTCTGTTAAATGAATCGTTCGAGATTCCTGCTGATTTCGACCCGGTGAAATTGCTGGCGGGCGCGTGGGGCATCTGGTTCGATGAAGAGGATCAGCCCACGCCGGTCGTTTTGCGTTTTAGTCGGAATGTGGCGCGGCGCGTGCGCGAGAGCAGATGGCATCCATCGGAAAAGGTGGAAGAAGACGCGAGGACGGGCGATTTGATTTGGCGCGCGGAAATTGACGAGTGGCAAGAGATTGTTCCCTGGGTGAGGCAATGGGGCGCGGCGTGCGAGGTGGTGGAGCCAAAGGAGTTGCGCGAGGAGTTGATGGGCGAAGCCAAGGCGATGGCGGAGAGGTATGGGTGGTCGGTTCATCGCGGTGCAGACTCGAGCGATACGCAAACGCCAAGCGTCAAGCAAACTTTTCGAGATTTCTTCGGAGGATGAAGACAATGTCTGACGAAATCAATCCATACGCTTACCAGACTCGCGTCGCGGATGCCTTATTGGCTGGGCAAAGTGTGATCTTGCAAGCACCAACGGGCGCAGGCAAAACGGCAGCGGCGTTACTACCCTTCATCCATGCCATTCAATATTTGCCGCCAAGTCAATTTCCGCGCCAGTGCATTTACTCGGTGCCAGTGCGTGTGCTGGCGAATCAATTCAAAGCCGAGTACGAAAAACTGGCACGGCGTTCGGGTTTGAAGGATCGGCTCCGAGTCGAGATTCATACCGGCGAGCGTCCCGATGATCCTGAACTGCACGGCGACTTGGTTTTCACGACGATTGACCAAACGCTGAGCAACGTGCTGGGTGTACCGTACGCATTTGGCAGCGGACGCGCGAATCTGAACGCTGGCGCGGTGATTGGTTCGTATCTCGTCTTTGACGAATTTCACCTTTACCCGCCCGACGGCGCGCTCAAGACGACTCTGCAAATCTTGAAGTTATTGCAGGGCATCACGCCATTCGTGCTGATGACGGCGACCTTTTCGTCCGCGATGCTCGACGATTTGAAAAAGGAACTGGGTGCCGAGATTGTGACGGTACCGCAGGAGGAACTGAGGGAGATTCCATCACAACAAAACAAGACTCGTCGCTATCACGTTGTCAGGGATTTGTTGACTGCCGATGCCGTGTTACAACACCATCGCACGCGCTCGATAGCCATCTGCAACACGGTCGAACGCGCGCAAGAGTTGTTTCAAGCCCTGCGCGCTCATCCTGATCGAGGCAACGCCCAGGTCATCCTGCTTCACGCGCGCTTTACTGCCTCGGACCGCAAAAAGAAAGAAGATTTGATTCGCGAGCAATTCGGCAAAAACGCAAGCCAGCGGACAGCGCCCAACTTGATTCTGGTCGCCACTCAGGTCATCGAAGTTGGCTTGGATATTACGTGCGAGAATCTGCACACGGAAATCGCGCCAGCGAATGCGATCTTGCAACGCGCGGGGCGTTGCGCGCGCTTCAAGGACGAGCAGGGCAATGTGTTCATCTACGACGTCCCCAAAAAAGGGGCACGCGATTTTATGCCTTACACAGGCGTTGAAGCCACATTGTGCGAATCGGCGTGGGAGGCATTTCTCGAGCGCGATGGTGCGGCACTCGATTTTTACGGCGAGCAAGAGGTGATTGACAGGGTACATACCGAAGCAGATCGTGAGTTGTTGCGTTCGATGCGCGAGGGAGAGCGGGAGATCTGGGACAAGATTCACCGCGCCATGATTCTGGGGGATGTGACGACACGATGTGATCTGATTCGCCAGTCAAACGATTCGCGTACGATTCTGGTCCACAGTGAGCCAGAAAAACTCGACCATCCTTTCCGTTATCGCGGCTTTTCGCTGTTCATTGGCTCATTGCTGGGCAAGTTCGAGCAACTGCAGGAATGGCAAAAGGAAAAGGGACTGGATTGGGTGTTCAAATATCCTGTCGAGAAACCAGGTACCCGTGAAGAAGATTCGCGCACCGTGATTGAATACGACTGGCCTTGCGCGTGGACAGAAGAACATTTCACGTGCTCACCGCTGCTGGTCGTGCATCCTGCCTTCGTCGAGTACGATGCGGAGGTTGGTTTTCGTTTTAGCGTGCGCGGCGACCCAACGCGCAACGATTTGAACGAACGCGTGCCGCGTCCAAAACGAGAGAAAGAGTACAACTATCAGCTGGAGGATTACCCGACGCATATCGGCAGAATGGCGCGCGTGTTTGAATCGAGATGGCGTGACCGTCTGCGATTCGCAGCGGCGCGCCTAGAGCAGGTGCAGGGTTGGCCAGGTGGCAGCATCGAACGTGCCGCCCGAATGGCAATCGCGTGCCACGACCTGGGGAAACTGGACGTGCGCTGGCAAAAGTGGGCGCGTAAATATCAGAAAGCCATCGGCGAACCTGTCGCAGATCCGAATTGGATGATTGTTCACACGCACCGCGAAACCGATCAACACCGCGCGATCGCCAAGACAATCAAGCCCAGGCGACCGCACCACGCCGGTGAAAGCGCCATCGCCGTCGCCAAAATCGTCAACACATTTTTTAGCGATGCGCCGAACGCGCGCGAAGCGTTACGCAAAATCACACTTGCGGCGATTGCGCGGCATCACAGCGCACAAACGAATTCGTTTGAAGAATATCGGCTTGAAGAAGCGGCGCGAGAGGCGCTGTACGCCGCGCTGCAAAGCGCGGGCATCGCGATCCATCGAGAAGCGATGAGGGAATTGATTTCACCCGCGCCACAAACGAATTTGGAAAAGCAAATCCTTCGTGATGATGATGCGAGGGAATGGTGGCTGGCGTACTTTTTGATCATTCGGGCATTGCGAATGTCCGATGGGGAATCACAGGAGGAAACGTAGGCGATGTTTCAGAAAACTTATTTTATGCCCAAGTCCACAGGTACGTTTGCCGATACGCTCGCCGCGTACGGACTCGCGGTGGTGTTGGATGAGATTGTCAAATGCGCGGGCAAGCGATGGTCAGGACAGAAGGTCTGGATTCGGGACGCGGGACCGTACTACACCATCGAATTGCCGACGGAATTGCGCGAAGAATGGGTGGACCGGTGCGAATTCTTTTCACTGGCTAAGCCGATTCGCACGCGCAGCCAACCCGTGAAGGAAGTCAAGGACGCCCTAGACCTGGACGAAGGCTGGGAACGCTTTCGCGCCTTTCAAAAAGCGCAAGAGGCGTTGAAAAAGACCGCCAAGCGGGAAGGACAGGAGAACAACGAACTCCAGGCACGGTTGGACGATCTAAGACCGACGCCTGAATTCTGGACGATGGCGTTTGTGGGCGAACGCAAGATGCAAGCCATCCAGATTTACAACGCAGCCATTGTGCAATGGCACACCACCCGCAAATATTTCATCGAGAACCTCAAGACGATTCTGAAACTGGCGGCCACGCCTGACGCGGATGTGGAGGCAATTGCCAAGGAATGGGCAGAAACTGTTCCGAAAGATGGGCTGAAGGTCAAGTTCACTGCATCGCAACTTTTTAATCCGATTCAAGGCAAGGGACAAAACCGCGCCAAAGCGGACGCATTAGCGATGGGGAACCTGGATTCGTTCTGGCTGGTCGAATTTCTCAAGGCGGTTGGCTTGTGGCAATGTATGGTACCGCGCACAGTGCGGAACGGTGACGATCGCAAGACGTACGTGCTTGCCCCAATTGCACTGACGCTGGACGCGCACGATCGAATCTTCCGCAAGTTTGCTGAACGATTATGGAACGATACGTCAGTAAAAATGGATATTACTGCTGCCTTGCTCTACACGCAGACCTTGCTGGAGTACAGCGAAGCTGGTCAGCAAGATGAACTGGATCTTGAGGGGCGTGGTCCCGAAGATGTGGTTGCTGGTTTGCACGTGGCGACGTACAAACTTCTCAGCCGCAATGCGTACACGATGATGAATCTCAGTTTTGTCGGCTTGCCGCGCTGGACCGGCGAAGTGAAAACGCGCCAGCGCGCGCAAGAACTCAAGGAGGTGATTGAGGAACATTTGGACGTGATTCGCAACATTGACGAAGAACGCAGCGATGGCTACAACCTGCTCGTGCGCTATCGCGATTTTCTATCGGGTCAGCAACTCGATGCGTTCTTTGATTTTGTGGTTGGCTACAGTCAGTATCTCACCCACGAACTGGAACAACGGCACTTTTGGGTGCGACCGTTCACGACAAAAAATCTATGGAGGTTGTTTATGGGCACAGAATCCCAATTCAAGGAGATTGTCGAGAACGAAGGTTTTCGACGGATTGCCTATGCCATTCGGCACAGCACGGTGATTCCCCAGTATCTCAAGGACAAGGAAGGTCTTTACGAGGTGCGCTATGGTCTGGGAATGGAACTCAAGCGCAAGGCGGCGTATCCGAAAGATTTTCTCGTCGCGCTGAGCGACTTTGTCCACGAGTACAATCGGGAGAATGCGCAAAAGGCAGAGAGCAAGGGGCAACAACGCCGCAAGAATGTGCGCGAAGGCGATCTCGATGAGATTGTTCGCCTCGTGGACAATTTCGGCTCCGAAGTTGTCGGCAATCTGTTGGTCGCGTACGGGTACGCCACCGAATCCAAAGACGACGAACCGAAACCGTAAGCATCTATCATCTGCAAAGGAGAATCTCCAATGACAACTCAAACCGTTTACTCACTGGCGATTTGCGGGCGCGCGATTCTGGATTTGCACTCGCTCAACAACGAGGGGGGCGAGAGCAATCAGACGATGACACGAATGGTGACGATTGTCCACAAGTCCGAAGGAAAACCCAAGTTGGCAACTGTCAACGCTATCAGCGGCGATATGTTCAAGCACATTCAGGCAGAACATCTCTACCGCTTGGCAAAGGGCAATCTAAAGTTATGTGCGGGGTGCGAAAAATTCAGCGCGAGTCGCGTGCTGGATGATGCTGATTTTATGAAGAAACTCCCCGATACTAGCGCGGAGGTGATTGATGCGTTGTTACAACACTGCGCGCTGGACGATCTCGAGGGAAACCTGATTGCAAAAGGCAATCGCTCGGTGCCGCGCAAGTCGGTTGCGGAATTTGGCTGGGTCGTTGGTTTGCCCGATGTAACGCGCACCGAAAGTTATTTTCACGTGCGCTATGCGACTGAGCATGGCAAGGACTTGGAGACGCAGCAGCAAGCCATCTTTCATCGTCCCGCGAGTTCGGGCGTGTACGCGATTGTCGCATCGTTCGAGATAGCGCGCATTGGCTACAACGACATTACCCAACAGTATGCGGTGAAAGAAGACGAGCGCGCGCGGCGCTACAAAGCATTCGCCGAAAGTATTCTGTACACCTTTGTCGAGCCGAATGGCGCGATGCGCGGGACGCAGAATCCGCACATCCTTGGCTTTGAAGGCGCGGTGACGGTCAGCACCCAGGTTGTGCCTGCGCCGTTGTTGAGCGCGCTCGATGATGGCTATCGCGAAGAGGTCAAGCGCGTAGCGTCCGCGCTCAACGCGCTTCATCCCAACGCGATTACCGTTCACGAATTCGCTTCGATGGGGGCGTTCGCCGAAATCATGCAAAAACTGATCGCCGATAGCACGCCGTTCACGATGAAGGTGGCGTGATTTCGCCATCGGTTGAAAACCGACGGCTCAACAAGGTTCAAATCGGCTCCAAGCCGATTCAGCCCGATGAAATTGGGCTTACCTGTTTGAGCGGTGCGATCCATCGCTCGGCGAACGAGGAGAAAAACTATGTGGCTGATTGCAGAGTATCGTCCCGCCGCCCTCTTTTCGCTGAAAATTGGCGTGGCGACTTCGACAGGTGCCAAGACCTTGTTTCTGCCAACACCGTTTGCCATACGCACTGCATTTTTGGACGCGGCAATTCGTACGCGCGGCATAGAGGCAGGCGCGGGGATTTTCGACGCCATCAAATCCCTGCGCCTCGCCGCGCGCCCACCCGAGCGCGTCGTTGTGACCAATCTCTTTGCCAAAGTGCTCAAACCGAAACGCAGCGATACAAAGAAAGGCGAAGGGGCCGAGGATGGCGACGAAGCCGAAAGCACAGGCGCGATGCAAAAATCAATCGCGTTCCGCGAGTATGCGCATCTCGACGGCACGCTGACGTTGGCGTTTGCCGGCGAGGCAACCGCGCTGAACATTATCGGAGCGCTCGCGCCACAGGTGAACTATTTCGGCAAGCGCGGCAGTTTTTTCCAGTTGGCGAGTCTGCCGCACCACGTCGAAGCACTGCCCGGCGAATTCACGCGCCTGGACGAGGGCTTGGGTTTTGAGAACGGCCAAGTGACGTACGGTTCGTCTGGTGCGTTCCCGCTGGGCGTGATTCAACTGATGGATGATTGGGGCGAGGATTTGACGCTCGATAAGGTGAATATCTATTCGGACGCGAACATCCGAATCCCCAAAGACCGTGTGCGCCGTAGCGTGATTTTTCCTTATCGCCTCACGCGGTCGAGTCGCGGATTCAGTTACTACGAGTGGGAACAACGTTAATGTCCACCACCGAATCCTCCCCTCTCTTTCGCAACAAGTATCGCATCCCGTCCGCGCGTTTGCGTGGGTGGGATTACGCGTCGGCGGGGTTGTACTTTGTCACGATTTGCATCAAGAATCGCGTGCCGTGTTTGGCGGACATCGTGGAGGGTACGGTGCGTTTGTCGCCCATCGGCGAAATCGTCGCGGAGGAATGGCAGAAAACCGATTTGAAAGAAAATGTGTGGATGTAACCTATGTTTCCTTTGACCACCACCCATCTCCGCTTTGTCTGCGAGGCGCTCACACCCTTGCGCCTTGAAAGCGAAACCTATCGCGCGGGGCAGAATCTGCGCGGCGCGCTGGGCGCCGTGATGCTGCGCGCCTACTGCGCCGGCGATGCCAATGACCCGGCGCACGTGGCAACCTGCCCGGTGCATTGGCTCCTCGCCGCAAACGAAAAGCCAGGGCAAGAACGGCGCGGGTACACGCTGCTGCCGCCGATGAACGAACCTGCGTCGGGATTCAAGCCGGGTGAACGATTCGAATTTGGCATCACGTTGTTTGGCGCGGCGCTGAAATTCTTGCCGTACTTTGTCCTTGCGGTGCCAGAGATGGGACGCATCGGGGTCGGTGTGGGGCGCGGCAAGTTTGCGTTGAAAAGCGTATGGGCGGAAAATCCGTTCACGCGCGCGCGCGAGTGCTTGCTGGCGGAAGGGGACAATCTGGTTCACACGCCAACGCTGACGTTGACGCACGCCGATGTCGTCGCGCGCGCGGAGCAGCTGCTAGGCGTGCTCGATGCGCGCGACGCGCGCGTGCCGATCGAATTTGTTACGCCGACGCGTTTGATCGAGGAGGGCGACCTTGCCAAAGCGCCTGCGTTCGAGGTGTTGTTCGCGCGTCTGCTCAAGCGCGTGGACGATCTGGCAGAGGAATATAGCGGCGGCAACGGTCGTCCGCGTGAGGAAATCATCGCGCTGGAGCAGCTTGCGGCGCGCGTGCGTCTGGTGGAAGCGCAGATACGCTGGGTGGAGGTGTGGAGCGGGTCGCAACGCCGCGGTACGCGTTCACCATTGGGCGGCATCGTGGGACGCGCGGTGTACGCGGCGGAGCGGGAGGTGTGGCGCGCGCTGTTGCCTTGGCTGTTGTGGGGGCAACTGGTGCAGGTGGGCAAGAGCGCGGTCAAGGGGAATGGAGTGATCGTAATTTCAGATTGATGATTTCAGATTTAAGATTTGTCTGCGAGATTGGGAAGATTCCAAATCTGAAATGGAACGACTATGAGCATCATCCAACATCTCATCGTCGAAGAGTTTGGCGCGTTCATCGGGAAGCATAGCGAGCGGTTGATCGTGACCAAAGGGGATGAAAAGATCGCGCAGGCGCCGCTGCTGCATCTGGAATCGGTGCTGATTACCGGGAACGGGGTGAGCATCAGCGCGGATGCGGTGAAAGAGTGCGCCGAACGCGGCATCCCGATTCATTTCGTCAGCGGGACGGGAAATCCGTACGCCTCGCTCTACAGCGCGGGACTGACCGGCACGATTCTGACGCGGCGCGCGCAGTTGGAGGCGTTTGGCACGCGGCGCGGTTTGCTCGTCGCGCTGGCGTTGGCGCGCGGCAAGCTTCAGAATCAGGCGAACCTGCTCAAGTACATTGCCAAGTATCGCAAAGAGACCGATCCTGAATTGCACGAGCGGTTGCGCGGCGCGGCGGAGCAGATCGAAACGCAACTCGCCGAGATCGAGCGCATCGAACGAGATGCCGCGCCGACGGCAACCATCGAGGCGTGGCGCGAACAGGTGATGGGTATTGAAGGAAACGCGGCGCGGGTGTACTGGGACGCGATCGGCTGGGTCTTGCCGGCGGAGGTCGCGTGGGAGGGGCGCATCGGACGCGGCGCGCGCGATGCGGTCAATAGCGCGCTCAACTATGGCTATGGCATCCTGTACGGACAAATCGAACGCGCGCTCGTTCTGGCGGGACTCGATCCGTACGCCGGGTTCATCCATGTGGATCGCCCCGGCAAGCCGAGTATGACGCTGGATGCGATCGAAGAGTTTCGGCAGCCGGTCGTGGATCGGACGATTTTGGGGCTGGTGAACAAGGGGGTCAAGATCGGGCAGGATGAACGGGGCTATTTGATGGAGGAGACGCGCAAGATGTTGGCGGAAAAGGTGTTGAATCGGCTGGAGTCGCCGGAGACGTATGAGAAGAAAAATGTGCCGCTGCGAGTGATCATCCAATCGCAGGTGCGGCATCTGGCGACGTTTTTGCGCGGCGAGCGGGAGACGTATCGCGCGTTTGTGATGGAATGGTAGAGGATTGGGTGATTGGGTGATTAGGTGATTGGGTGATTAGGTGATTGGGGAGAGGATATGCAATGTTTGGTAGTGTATGACATTGTGGATGATAACAAGCGGAACAAGATTGCCGATGTGTGTCAGGATTACGGGATGGATCGGATTCAATATTCGGCGTTTGCGGGGGATTTGGCGCCGACGCATCAAGATGAATTGATGCTCAAGATTCAGGCGATTTTGGGCAAGCGGCCGGGCAAGGTGCAGTTGGTGCCGGTGTGCGAAAAGGATTGGAACGCGCGGCGCGTGATCGAGCAAGAGGAAAAAGACGATGCTGGATGATGATCTGGATTATCCGGTGCGGGTGAGTGATTTGAAGCAGTGGGCGTATTGTCCGCGGGTGTTTTACTTTTTGCACTGTGTGCCGGATGTGCGTCCGACGACGTACAAGATGTACGCGGGGCGTGAGGCGGGGCGGAGTGAGGTGGGACGCGAGGAGCGGCGTTCGTTGCGGGTGTATGGGATTGCGGAGGGGGAGCGTGAGTTCGATGTGCCGCTCTGCTCGGCGCGGCTGGGTTTGCGTGGCGAGGTGGATATGGTGATTACGGTGGCGGGGACGGGGGAGGTGATTCCGGTGGATTACAAGTTGACGCGGCTGGCAGGGGAGCATTTTCAGCTGCAGGTGGCGGTGTATGGGATGATGTTGGAGGAGGCGCGCGGGGTCGCGGTGGCGCGGGGGTTTTTGTACGAGATTCCGTTACGGCGGGCGGTGGAGGTGCCGATTGACAAGCGGTTGCGCGTCAAGGCGGGGCGTGCGGTGGAGGCAATGCGGCAGATTGCGGAGCGCGAGGTGATGCCGGCGCCGGTCAAGAATCGTAACAAGTGTCTGACGTGTGAGTTTCGGCGATTTTGCAATGATGTGGTCTAGTTGGATCGTGCGATAGTTGGATAGTGCAATCGTTTCGCAAATGGGGTGGGTTTTGCGGCAAAAAACGATTTGCGGGGAGGGTGGTTGGGAAATGGGGAAAAAAGAGGGAGAAAGAGTTAGAAGGAGGTGTCAGATGGGAGAAAAGTTGTTATAGAGAGGCATAAAATAGGGGGTTGGGAGGAGTTGCAGACAATTCGATCCGATTGCGGATACTGAAAGATTTGTATAGAGCGTCTCTGGGGCATCAAGATTGAGTTGCAGACAATTCGATCCGATTGCGGATACTGAAAGTATCGACCTGCGGTTGCGGATTGGACTGTGTCCTATAAGTTGCAGACAATTCGATCCGATTGCGGATACTGAAAGTTGTGCGGGCGTATTGTGCAGACACGCAAGTACGATGAGTTGCAGACAATTCGATCCGATTGCGGATACTGAAAGCATCGTCAACCAGACGACCAGACGCTAAACGTTTACGTTGCAGACAATTCGATCCGATTGCGGATACTGAAAGACCTGCTCCCCAATTCAGGGGTGCGTGTGTTATACTTGTTGCAGACAATTCGATCCGATTGCGGATACTGAAAGAACGAACTAACGACGACCAACCAGCGAACGAAGAGGTTGCAGACAATTCGATCCGATTGCGGATACTGAAAGACACCATACACAAAACGAACATTAGCAGTAATTTCCGTTGCAGACAATTCGATCCGATTGCGGATACTGAAAGTTAGCGGCGCGACTACACGACAACCGAAATCTGCGGGTTGCAGACAATTCGATCCGATTGCGGATACTGAAAGCTCATATACCTCACTTTGTAATCCTTGCGCGGAGCGGTTGCAGACAATTCGATCCGATTGCGGATACTGAAAGACGACATCAAGGTCAAAGCACGGTCAAAATGTGGTCAAGTTGCAGACAATTCGATCCGATTGCGGATACTGAAAGTGGAGCTTGTGCTACCGTCAACTGCCGCGTGTCCAGTTGCAGACAATTCGATCCGATTGCGGATACTGAAAGCCGCTTTATTGGTGGTCTGATGGTCAGGCTCAATCAGTTGCAGACAATTCGATCCGATTGCGGATACTGAAAGAGGAAACCGAACGCACCAGAGATTACAATGAGCAGCGGTTGCAGACAATTCGATCCGATTGCGGATACTGAAAGAACCACAACCGGATTCTTGGGTAGGAGCGAAAACGGTTGCAGACAATTCGATCCGATTGCGGATACTGAAAGGCATCTTTACGCATCAAGAAGCGATGGTCGTACGCAGGTTGCAGACAATTCGATCCGATTGCGGATACTGAAAGACAAGTAAGCTGGTGGAGAAACAGGAGAAACAGAAAGTTGCAGACAATTCGATCCGATTGCGGATACTGAAAGCTAAACCGAGGAGCGGGTGGACAGAACGAAGGATCGTTGCAGACAATTCGATCCGATTGCGGATACTGAAAGTTGCAAGGCAACGAAACATCACGATTATTATAACCAGGTTGCAGACAATTCGATCCGATTGCGGATACTGAAAGTTACCCAAAGCAATCACTTTACCGCGACTAAATCAGTTGCAGACAATTCGATCCGATTGCGGATACTGAAAGCTGATAAGGGGGGGGTTGATGGGTCGTCTTCGGATGTTGCAGACAATTCGATCCGATTGCGGATACTGAAAGAGCGATACTTGCTCAAGCATAGCGCCAGCAATGCAGAGTTGCAGACAATTCGATCCGATTGCGGATACTGAAAGCGCTCTTGTCTCCGCCAAATTTTGACCACTTTTTGAGTTGCAGACAATTCGATCCGATTGCGGATACTGAAAGGCGAGCGGTGGG
>DAOTYB010000111.1:0-2203 GCA_034435315.1 Anaerolineae bacterium
GAACAGGTTCAACTTCTTCGGTACGATCTGGGACAACTACCGAAAACTGACTCGCTGAATAAACGACTGTCTATGATTGAGCGGCTGGCGAATCAAATTCTCGAAAAACCGATCACGCCACCGTTGAGCGCAGAAGAAGGTGTGCATTCCTTACCGATAAACGACTTCCTGCGCGAGCGCACAAGGCAGTTGTGGGCGCATGAGCCATACAAAAGTGTTTCGTTGAAACTGAATCTGGGACTGGATGAATGGGCAACGGTGCGCGCCAGTCCTGAATGGCTGCGGCGAGCACTGGACATCCTGATTGACAATGCAGTGGAAGCCACGGCGGGATTGCCTGAGCGTAAAATTGTAATTGGCAGTCAACGCCACAACAAGTATGCTGAAATTTCGATCACTGACAACGGTCACGGCATACCACCTGATGTATTGGAACGCCTCTTCCGCGAGCCGATTAAAAAGCCGCAGGGCGCCAAAGGGCAGGGAATTGGGTTGCTGCTGGCGCAGATGATTGTGCAGACATATGGAGGAGCAATTTCTTGCCGCGAGACGGGAGCAACAGGAACAACAATGGTTATCTCATTACCATTGGAAGCCTAGCCAGACTGTCTCACCTCTTCATAATGGCATTTGCAAACACACTATGATTGGGTTAAAATAACTGCACTTGCTCTAACGGAGGCAGAAAAATGGCTGGGGCAAAAATTCTCTTCGCTGAAAATGACCGGGATTTTCTTGAAACGCGCGGCGAGTTTCTGGAGCGGGCAGGATACACGGTTATTCCTGCTTCCTCTCCCACTGAAGCACGTAAAAAGTTGATGGAGAATAATCCAGACATAGCAATTCTGGATATTCGCCTTGTAAATGACGATGACGAGAAAGATGCCAGTGGCTTGGAACTAGCAAAGGAAATAAGCCGCTCTGTGCCGGTCTTGATCCTTACAGGCTATCCTTCTTTAGAGTATATGCGCCAAATGCTGAGACCCCAAACCGATGGGTCGCCAGTGGCATATGATTTCATCTCAAAGGCGGATGGACCAGATGTGCTATTGACGGCTGTCAAACGTACGCTCGAACTCGCCAAGGTTGAGGAAATGGCACTGCCGCCCGCCGCACCCAAAGTAACAACAAGGTGGGAGCAATGGCGGCCTGTCGTTGGAATGATTACATTGTTACTGGCGTTTGGTGCGGGGGTGATGGCAATGGTGTTAGGAGATCCCAGATGGTTGCTCGGAACAGTTACACTTGCGATTCTATTTGTGGTTCTGGTCGGGCTGACAGTCGAACCATTGGAGTAACCAATGCCAACTCGTAAAAAGAACAAGACCAGATTGGGATTTTACTTTTCACGCTCTTTGGGATTTCTCGTGGCGGTCTGGGTGGTGGTTATCATTATTGGAGTGGTAATAGGTTTTTTCATTTCTCCCTTTCAAAGATATGCCGAGTCTTTGTTGTTCGGTTCGATTCGTGCTCTGGTCTTTTCACCCAAGTACATCTCTGCCAACGAAGACGAAGAACTCCGATTCGCGTTTGAGAATCCTACCGCCAAGGCGGTGACCGTGACGTTTGGTTTGGAAAATAACAGTGCCTTTCCAGGATTACTGGGATTGCAGGAAAGTAGCACTATCTACTCAGGCACGATCCAGAGCCGCCAGCAAATCAATCGGCAAACCAGAGTGTTTTTTCACGCAGACCTCTCTCGGCTGGGAGAACTATCTGCCCAAGTACCCCGCCTTGGCCTTTGGGGAAGCATAGACGGCTCACCGATTGAAAGGAAGGACCTGGAAATTTACTTTGCTCCCCTACCTTTTGCCAGATCGCTTGGAAATGTTCTGGGTACAGCGTTTGTGGGACTCACGGGATTGTTGTTCAGAGAAATGTGGGATCAATTGAAAAAAATCGAGAAAAAGAAACGATGAGACCGATACTTTTTGTGGATAACGATCCTGATTTCTTGGAAACGCGCAGCGAATTTCTTGAGAAGGCGGGCTATCAGGTTGTCAAAGCAACTTCTGTAGCCGAAGCCGAAAAATGTCTGCGCGAGATATGGACGCCTGTGGCGATTCTTGATGTTCGTCTGTCGGACGACGATGATGAAAAAGATTTGAGCGGAGTGACTCTAGCCAAGAGTAAATTGTGTCGTGCAATTACCAAGATCGTTTTGACAAATTTTCCTTCTGCTCTTGTGAGTGAATTACTTGCC
>DAOTYB010000112.1:0-2450 GCA_034435315.1 Anaerolineae bacterium
AGTTTGGTGAAACGCCAAATGGTGGGTCGAATGATTGCAATCACCCCCATCCTTGCCCTCAAAGTGGGGCAAGGATCGCATTGCCGCCGCCTAAAACTCAATCGGGTGGGGTCGCCCAGTGCCTTCACCAAACTCCGAACGGTCACATCCGAAAAATCTCCTATTTTGTTCGGAGCTCTGATGCG
This sequence comes from Anaerolineae bacterium, assembly GCA_034435315.1. Classification (GTDB taxonomy): domain Bacteria; phylum Chloroflexota; class Anaerolineae; order UBA4142; family UBA4142; genus VGOB01. The sequence goes on from DAOTYB010000112.1 coordinate 186, forward strand.
ATAGCACTGCTGGCGTGGTATACTCAACCTTAGATTTCGCAACTTTCAGTATTCAGTGTTCAGGTGGCGAAACTTGTCACGCAAAAAGTGGTAATCCAGCCGCGTCCCCGGCGGAATCTGCCACTCGTTGCGACACAGTTCGAGAATCACGGTCTTGTGCGAGTCCACCGTCTTGAGTGAAATCATCAAGCGTTCGGCGACCTGTTGCGGCGTGAACCCGGCGGCAAAGGCGCGCAAGACCTCGCGCTGTCGTTCACTCAATTGCGCAAGCACATGTTGCCCGCGCAAGCGTTCATCGCTGGCAAGCCAGAGATCTTGATGCGCTACCACGCGCGCCGAAGGCATACCTGTCAACGCATGCAAGCCGGGAAAATACGCACCCCACGGCACCAGCGGTACTTGAATCAAGCGGACACCAGCCTCCGGCGTAACATGCATCACCGCGCCTTCGAAGGCGCGCTGACGCCATTCATCCGGCGTGAACAGATGCCACAGCCGATCCTGATGATCGAACAGCAACATCGCCGCGCTCATCGCCATCAAGCCGATGAGGCGCCGTCCGCCCGCGAGGCACAGGTGCAACGTCTGCGCTTGCGCCTTCAAATCGGCGATGAGCGCGTACACCGCTTGCCAGATCACCTCGGCATCGTTTTCATCACGAATGTCGCGCAGCGCGCCGCGCGCATCTCCCAGCGGAATCGTGCGATAGCGCATCGGCACGCGGGCGTACGCGTACTGTTCGTTCACAAACTCGCGCGCCAGTTGCGCCAGCGCTTTTGCCACGCGTGGCTGCTCGGCTGCCAGATGCAAGACGATGACCTGTTGCACGGACTCGCGTCGCGCGAGTAACGCATCGAGCGCGAACGTGACCACCTGGGCTTGACCACCGAGTGTGACAACCAGTGTGGAATGTTCGTTTGTCATCGTTTCTCTCCCGTCTTGAGCGACTGCAAGTCGCAGCACAGCCATACTGACCTGCGTCGGCAACGGATGTTGTCCGCGCAGGTAAATATCGCTCTGTGTTGCGGCAAATTATGGATGTTAAGAAAATAAAAAATTCACAAAGATTTTTTCTTCGTGTTCCTTCGTGACCTTGGTGGACAAACGTATTTTCGGAGTATGCTATGAACCTTTTACCCGCCGTTGTGATTGGTGGACCACCGCATACAGGCAAATCGGTGCTGGCGTACAGCCTCACGCGCGCGCTACGCCAGCGCGCGGTGCCACACTATGTCTTGCGCGCCTATCCCGATGGAGAAGGGGATTGGGCGAATGAGAGTAATCAAGACCTCGTGCGCGCGCTGCGCGTCAAAGGGTTTGGCTCGCCTGAATGGATCGCGCGCATCACGCGCGACATTGCGCAACGTCACTTGCCCTTGATTGTTGACCCCGGTGGCAAACCGACTCTCTGGCAAGAAGCCATCTTCGATCAATGCACGCACGCGATTCTGTTGTATCGTGACGATGCTTCACGCGACGAGTGGCGCGCGCGCTGGCAACGTCATGGTCTCATCCCCATCGCCGAACTGTATTCCGATTTGAAGGGACAGAATCAACTTGTAGATGCCGAGACGATCGTGCGCGGCACACTGGCAGGGTTAGAGCGTGGCTGCGTGGCAAGTGGCACGGCGTTCGATGCGCTGGTGGATCGGCTGGCGATTTTGTTTGCGTACTCGAGTGAAGAACTGCGTGCGCAACATCTGGCGCACGCGCCCGCCGAGTTGGTGCTGGAACTCGAGCGGCTGGGCAAGACCTTGCACGCGCTCGATGCACAGGGCAATTGGATGCCCTCCGCCTTGCCGCGCGTGCTCGACTATTTGCCTGCCGCGACGCCGCTCGCGTTGTACGATCGCGCGCCGAACTGGTTGTATGCCGCGCTGGCACTGCTGGCGCGTCCCGCGCCGCTCTATCAATTCGATGTGCGACTCGGTTGGGTCACTCCGCCTGCCTTGCATTTGGGTACACCTCCCGCCGATTCGCCCCTGCACGCGCAGAGCGTGTGGCACGACGATTATGCGCGCATTGAATTTCAACTGCGTGACGCACATCTCGATTACACCGAAGCCGAGGGGCTCGTTGTGCCGCGCGTGTTTGACGATACGCCGGTGGTGCTAAGCCTAGATTTCGCACCCTGACGCTTGGATAAGTACAAATCATGCTTGGAAACGCCGATTCAATGCGTCCAGAGGCATCCAATAACCCAAAAGTAGTATCAGATTTGGTGTCTTTGACGCTTTTTCATACCAAATCGCAGGGTGCGAAAAA
>DAOTYB010000113.1:0-16264 GCA_034435315.1 Anaerolineae bacterium
GGCGAGGGGGTGGGGCTTTTCGCGCTGGACGGCACGGGTAATTACGAGCAAAGTTGTACTCACCGCGTTGCATTAGTGGGCGTCAGAGTGGCTTTGAGCATTTCGATTGCCATACTGATTTGCTTTGCCAGCGGCTTGCTTTCGATACCCACGATTTCAAAGTGGGGTTGATTCACCGGTAAAAGGAGTTTACGCGCGCGCGCGCCGGCGACCGCCTCGGCAATTGCCGGGGTAATCTCTCCCAGCATCGAATTCGGTATAATCACACCAATCGGCGCGATAATCACATCTGCCAGATGGATAGAAACGCGGATGGCGTTTTCGCCGGTCGCGCCGCGCGTCGCTCTGGCTTGCATCATTCGCTCGGTGGCAATGGCGTTGGCGCCGAGCGCGAGAATTTCGAGCGTGGGGAATTCCTGACGCAACTGGGTGACGATTTGAACGCCAATGCCTCCCCCCATTCCGTCAATCACAGCCACTATCATCGTGGTATGATTGTATTTGGGATGGATGAAATTGTCAATGACCCTGCGACTATTGTTGAAACACAACTCGAATTGCGGTATAATATGACACGATGGAGTCTCCTACAGCACCTCTGGCATCACTGCAACCAGATGCGACCGCTCTCACCGCGCTCGTGCGTGCAATGACGCGGATACATTCTTCGCGCGATGCCGATGATGTTTTACACATCGGCTTGACCACAGCGCAGGAACTTGTCAACGCTGAGTTTGGCAGTGTCTTTGTATTCGCTGATCACGCTATCGCTCTCAAACACAAGATTAATCTACAGGAACCTCTCCTGACGCACCTGCAGCAATTTACTCTTGCGCCCGATGTCTTGATGCAACTTGTGCCATCGGAACAGTGGCTCGCGGCGCTGGAGCAACACCTGACGCCGATACTGGCGCGGCACAAGGTCTCCTCGTTTATTCTGATGCCTCTGGTGGCGCGTCAACGTCCGCTGGGGGTTATGCTGCTGGGAGCAAAGAATCGAACGCTGACGCGCCTGTGCGACGAGTTACTCTATGCACTGGGCGAGCACATTGGGACCGCGCTGGATACGCGGCGCCTCTATCAGTCACTTGACCAGACGCGCGTCCTGCAAGAGTTGCACCGGCGCACGCAAGAACAGACGACACTCAATACGATTGCCAGAATTCTCAATCACCCTCTTGAAATTGATCAGAGGCTTGAGCATGTCTGTGAACAAATTACCTCGATTATCGGGATGGAATCGGTGGTTTTGTATCTGTTGGATGAGGCAAAGCAGTGCCTGGCTCTACGTGCGCATTACGGTCTCAGTCCCTCTCTCCTTGCTCAAGCGCGCTGTTTAGGACTGGACGATCCTGCTGTGGCGTTATTGATTTGCGAAGGGCGCTATATTGCGCTGGATGCGGACACGCTCTTTCCCAGCGCGACCAGTTTTGCCGGTCCGCGCGCCGAAGGCTATCGCGCTGGCATCGGTGTACCGATTCTACAGCGCGGTGTTCCGGTAGGCGCCATCTACGTAGGCAGCAAAGTCAAAACGCGCTACCAGCAATCCGATATTGACTTGTTGCAAAATATCGCCAATCAAATTGGCGTGGCATTAGACAATGCGCGCCTGTACACCCAAGCCCAACAACGTCTGCGAGAACTGGAGGCATTGTTTGAACTGGGCACAGCGCTTGTGTCCAATCTTGACTCTCAGGCAATTGCGGACATTGCGGTGGAATGGATTTATCGCCTGTTCAACTGTGATGTGGTGGATGTGAGTTTGTTGCGCGAGGGTAAACTGTATGCCTTGACGCAACGCGTGACCGCTGCGCACTTGCGCTTGACCGAGCCAATTCCTCTGGGCGCACTACAGGACTATTTTGCCAGTCATCGCGCGGCGCTCATCGTTCACGATCTCCATCAGGACGCTGCTGCGCCCACCCTCGCGCGCGAACTGATGCACCCGCGCGGCTTGCGCGCGCTGTTGGTGATGCCGATGATCGCGCATGAACAGATGCTCGGGACGCTCACGGTCGTGCACTCGCAACCGCGCACGTGGTCTGTGCAGGAACAGCATTTGTTGCAGACGATTGCCAATCACGTGGCGAACGCGTTGCATAACGCGCAACTATACCAACAAGCCGTGATCGAAAAGCGTAAAGTCGAAGCCATCTTCGAGAGTGGCTTGAGTGGTCTGTTTGTCACCGACGCGCAGGGTCGGATTGTGATGTTCAATCGTGCCGCCGAACGTATCACGGGGTGGACCTTTGAAGAAATCAAGGGAAAAGACTGGGAAGGATTGCTGAGTGATCGTGCTGCCGGCAATCCTATTCCCTCTTTGTTAGAGCAAGCGTTGCGTCACAGGAAAACGCTCTTTGCCTTCGAGGGGCGTCGGCTACGCACCAGAGATGGGCGGATTATCCCTGTGGCTCGCGCCGCGGCGCCGCTGCTTGATGAGAAAGACAATCTTTTTGGCGCGGTCGGTGCGTTCTGGGACCTCTCGAAGGAACGGCGCGCCGAGATCGAATATGAAAATTTTGTGGCGATGGTCGCTCATCAAATTCGCTCACCGCTTGCCTCCATTCTGAGCGCGCTCGAATTGTTCGAGCGACAGAGTTTATCGGAGGAACGGCGCGCTCAGTTGTGGGCACTCATCAAGACCGAGGGTAATCATCTCAAGCGACTGGCGGATCAATTTTTGACGCACCAGAGAATCTTGCAGCGAGAAAGATTGTTACAGATTGAAACACTTGATCTTGTGCCCATCCTTCATCAGTTGATAGATAAATTTCGTCTGCGTAATCCCACGAATCATTTTCATCTTCAGATAGTTTGCCCCGACCCGCTGGTGCGTGCAGATGCGCAATACCTTGTGGATATTTTACACAACTTGCTAGACAACGCGGTGGTCTATGCGCCGCCTACAAGTCCTATCCACATAACGGTTCAGCCGTTCGATTCAGAGTGGCTGGTCGTCTCCGTACAGGATTTTGGCGTTGGTATTCCGTTAAACGAGCAGAAACACTTGTTTCAGCCCTTTTATCGCGTACCCCAGAACAGTGAGCGTCGCGTCTATGGTCATGGGCTGGGGCTGGCACTCGTCAAGGAGATGGTGGAGGCGCTGGGTGGAAAGGTGTGGGTGGAAAGCGAGGCTGGGCAAGGAGCAACTTTTTCTTTCACATTGCGGAGGGCAGCATGACAGACAAAGCCATGGTCTTGCTGATAGATGATGATCCAGCGCTTCGTCAAGTGCTGACCGTACTGCTCGAAGAGGAGGGGTTTGATGTCATCACCGCGCCAGATGGTGACGAAGGTTTGCGGCTGACAATATCATATCGTCCCGATCTCGTCTTGCTCGATATAATGATGCCGCGTACCGATGGACGTGTGGTGTGTCGTCGTCTGCGTGAGGTATCCGACGTGCCCATCATTATGCTCACCTGCTTGCCCACCGTTAATGAAAAAGTCGAACGTCTGCAAGACGGGGCAGATGATTATATCACCAAACCGTTTCACAACGACGAACTGATTGCGCGGATGCATGCCGTACTTCGACGTGCCCGCCGCCATACAACCAGCCAGACGTACAACGATGGCTATTTGCAGATTGATTTAGAGACGCATCAAGTTTTTGTGCAGGGCGCGCGCGTGTTACTGACTCCCAAAGAGTGGCGCCTTTTGGAATGCTTGCTGCACCACCGCAATCGTCTGGTGACGCATCAAGCCCTGTTGCATTATGTCTGGGGCGATGGCTATGAAAACGATTATGCCCTGCTCAAAGTGTTTATCGCGCATCTGCGTCGCAAACTGGGGGATTCGGCGCAGCAGCCGCGCTATATTCATACCGAGCGCACACTCGGCTATCGTTTTCAGACGTACACGTGACCAGTAGGTAGGGCAAATGTGAAATTTGCCCTACCTTTTTTGTTTGCGGCTGACGGCTAACGCCTCTTCACGCGTCAATGCCGGGTACGGGGAAACGCGCCGCCAGTTCTTCGACTGCCTGGCGCACGCGCGTATAGACACCGTAATTGTCAATATGCGTGACCACATCGGCGATCCAATCCGCAATCTGGCGCATCTCGTCTTCACCCATCCCGCGCGTGGTGAGCGCCGGCGTACCCAGCCGGATGCCACTGGTGACCGTCGCTGAGGCTTGATCGAACGGAATCAGATTTTTGTTGCAGGTGATGCCTACTTGTTGCAAGGCATCGGCGGCATCCTTGCCACTCACCTTCTGTCGCGTCAAATCCACCAGCAGGAGGTGATTGTCCGTACCTCCCGAGACCAGACGCAAGCCGCGCGCTTGCAATTGCTCTCCCAGCGCGCGCGCGTTTGCAATCACCTGCTTTTGATAGGTGACGAAGGAGGGCTGTAACGCTTCTTTGAGCGCGACCGCTTTACCAGCGATTACATGTTCCAGCGGTCCACCCTGCGTGCCCGGAAAGATGGCTTTGTCAATCGCCCGGGCAAATTCGTTCTTGCACAAGATCATTCCACCGCGCGGACCGCGCAGGGTCTTGTGCGTCGTTGTGGTCACCACATCGGCGTACGGGATGGGGTCTGGATGCAGGCGCGCGGCCACCAGGCCCGCGATGTGCGCCATATCCACCATCAGCCGCGCGTCGATCTGGCGCGCAATCTGGTGCATCCGCGCAAAATCAATCGCGCGCGGATACGCTGTAGCACCTGCCACAATCAACCTGGGACGATGCGTTTCTGCGAGGCGCGCGATCTCGTCGTAATCGAGCGTCTCGGTTTCTGGATGCACGCCATAGCCAACGAACTTGTACAGATGCCCCGAGAGATTGACCGGCGCGCCGTGCGTCAGGTGACCGCCTTGTGCTAAACTCATCGCCAGAACGGTATCGCCGGGCTGGAGGAGTGCCAGATAAGCAGCCAGATTGGCTTGCGAACCCGAATGCGGCTGCACATTGGCGTGTTCTGCGCCGAACAATTTTTTGGCACGCTCAATTGCCAGCGTTTCAGCGGCGTCTATGAATTCGCAGCCATTGTAGTAACGTTTGTTCGGATACCCCTCGGCGTACTTGTTGGTGAGCACCGAGCCCACCGCTTCGAGTACGGCGCGGCTGGCATAATTTTCGGACGCGATCATTTCCAGACCACTGCGCTGGCGTTGACGTTCATTTTCGATGATGACCCAGATTTCTGAATCTACTTCGGCTAAAGATGTCTGCATCTTTGCATCCATCTGTTGTATCTCCTTAATTCGCATTATTACGCGCGTGTGACGCGCGTCGTGAGTATAACATACACTCCCACAGCTTACAAGTCGGCTGGGAGTTCATTTTGACGCTCTGTCCGCTTGACGTATAATGAGCCTCTGTAATGCCCTCTCCTGTTCCCTCACTTGCTCTCGAACACACCTTTTGGTCACGCGGGCTGGAGCACGTCGCGGGTGTGGACGAAGCCGGGCGTGGCGCCTGGGCAGGTCCCGTGGTGGCAGGTGCGGTGATTCTGCCGCGCGTGACGCGCCTTCAGCGTTGGTGGCTGGAGGCATCACTCGGCGCGCTCAAAGAGGTGCGCGATTCCAAACTCCTTTCCCCGGCACGACGCGCCGCGCTCTACGAACCGATTCGCGCGTGCGCGCTTGCCACTGCCATTGGGTCTGCCACGAACGATGAAATTGACGCGCTGGGGATTGTCCCCGCCACGCGTCTGGCGATGCAACGCGCGCTGGCTGCCTTGACGATCGCACCAGCGGCAGTGTTGGTGGACGCGCTGTCTCTCCCTCTCGATGTGCCACAGCGCGCGATCATCCATGGCGATCAAATCTCCCTTTCGATTGCCTGTGCTTCGATTCTTGCCAAAGTCACGCGCGATCGAATGATGAGCGAGTTGGATGAGCAAGTGCCGGGTTACCATCTGGCGCAACACAAGGGGTACGGCACTGCGGCTCATCGCGCCGCGTTGATCAAGTTGGGTGTTTCGCGCGTGCATCGCGTTTCGTTTGCCCCGATCAGCAACCTGCTCGAACGCTCCACCGATAGCGCAGACATAAACAGGTAGCCGAGGGTTTACCCGCTACCTGTTTTTACTTGCCACGTAACTAACTGATATTGCTCGCTGTCGGTTAGAAACTGTCGGCTAACGCAAGCCGATGGCTGAGCCTGAATTTCACCGTCGTTGTACTGGCGAAAAATCTTTTGCTCCTACGGGAACATCCCCACTCATCCCCCTGCCCCCTTCTCTCCCCGCTTTGCGGGGAGAGAAGGGGGAAATGAGAATGGGGTGAGGGCGGGCGGCTGCGCCGCCCGCCCTCACCCCTTGCCCTCTGATTCCCCCTCCCCACGCCGCAGAGCGGCGTGGGGAGGGGGCAAGGGGGTGGGGTTTGTCGCGAGGGATAGCAGGGCTGAGTAACCATCTTGTCACTCAAATTGCTGCAGGGTCGCGCAAAAAGCGCAACAGGGTCAAAATCATAATCTTGAAATCGAACCACAAGGACCAATGTTCGATGTAGTATAAATCGTACTTGGTACGCTCCCAGATAGACGAGTCACCGCGCAGACCGTTGATCTGCGCCCAACCGGTGATACCGGCTTTGAGTTGATGGCGTTCCATATAGCGCGGAATTTGCTGGCGGAACTGTTCTACGAACACCGGGCGTTCGGGACGGGGCCCCACCAGACTCATATGCCCCAGAAAAACATTGATGAACTGGGGCAATTCATCAAGCGAGTACTTGCGCAAGTACACGCCGATGCGTGTGCGGCGCGGGTCATCACGCGTTGCCCACACAGGACCCGTTTCGGCTTCGGCATCCTGACGCATCGAACGGAATTTGAAACACGGAAACGGGCGTGCATCCAGGCCCATTCGCTCTTGCCAGTACAACGCCGGACCCGGCGAATCGAGTTTGACGAGGAGCGCGATCAACATCATCAACGGCGAAATGAACACAAGGACGATTGCACTGATGGTGACATCCACGATGCGTTTGGCGGTCAATTTCCAACCGCGCAGCGCCACGTCGCGCATTGTCAGCAAGGGCAACCCATTCAGGTCGCCCACGTTGACCTCTGCCGCCATAATTTGAAACACATCGGGAAAGATTTTGATGTTGACGCGTCCGTCTTCGCAGCGCGAGATGAGCGCGAGCAACTCTTGGTGCGAGGCATCGGGTAAGGCGATGATCACTTCGTCAATGTGATGTTGGCGCACAATGTCGCCCAATTGCTCCCGTCGCCCCAGGATGGGCAATCCCCACACCGTTTGTCCCACGTGCGCATCGTCCAGAAATCCAATCGGACAATAACCCAGTTGTGGCGAAACGCGAATGCGTTCGAGCACGGTTTGGCCGGCCTGGTTCGCACCAACAATCAGCACGCGCGCCTGGTCCCAGCCGCGCCGATACAGGGCAGAGCGAAGGGTGTGGTGGATCACACGTCCCAGCCCGACCAGTGCCAGCGCGCAGAGCCAAAAGTACACAATCATCGTACGGGGATAGTCAATTTCCGTACGATACACAAACGTCGTCAGCGCCATTCCGACGATGATGCTGATGGAGGTGGCAGAGGCAACCGTGTACAACTCGTCCAGACGCGTGACACCACGATGGAGGTGGTACAGTTTATAGAAAAAGAATACCACGACGAGCGCGAGCGCGCTCAGCACCATCATTCCCAGATAGTAGGTAAAGGGAGGGACGCTGTAGTGGGGTGAGATCTGGCGCGGGTGCAAGAGGTACGCCAGAAAAAACGCGAGGCAGGCCATTGCCACGTCCACCCCCAGCAAAGAAACGGTCAGGAACCATTGCGCGGAGCGTTTTGTCATCCGTAAATCTCCGCTGCGTTGGGTGAGGGAGGAAGAGGTTGCATCATTTCGCGAACCAACTTCCAGCCGCCTTTCCATGCCAGACCCAGCGTGATGAGCAGGTGCAGGGGCCACGCGGTCTGTTGGGCATAGTGTTTGCGGTAAAAGAGGTATGCCGCGCGCCAGAACTCGTATGCCGCGCGTGGAGAGTGGCGACTTGCCTGCCGTTTGTAATGAAGGACCTGGACCGCCGGGTAGTAGTACACCTTCCACCCGCGCTGTTTGATGCGCATTGCCAGATCAAGGTCTTCACCGTACATAAAAAATGCTTCATCGAGCAAGCCGGCTTGTTGCAACGCCTGGGTTCGCATCATCATAAACGCGCCCACCACCGAGTCCACCTCGATCATTTCGTCTTCGTCACAAAAGGTCATTTCATAGCGCGCAAAGCGACGACTCTTTGGAAAGAGCGCGTCCAGCCTCAGCACGTGATACATCGAGAGTTCTGGACTGGGAAAACTACGCCGACATGCCTTGTCCAGTTTGCCATTTTCCATCACTAACTTGGGACCGGCGATACCGGCTTCGGGATGTGTCGCGAAGAATTCCAGCATCCGCGCCAGTGCATCGGCGGGCAGTACCGTATCGGGATTGAGGAGCAGGACAAACGGCGGAGGTGGTTCGAGCGCGAGAATCTGGCGCAACGCGAGATTGTTGGCGTAAGCATACCCACCGTTAATCGGACTGGCGATGAGGTGCACCTGGGGAAATTCCGCCTGCACCATCTCCGTACTGCCATCGGAGGAATGATTATCTACCACATAGATCAGGAACGCCACATCGCGACTGGCGAGTACTGATTCCAAACACGCGCGCAAATGCGCGCGCGTGTTATAGTTCACGATGACAATACCTACATCCGTCACAGGGGAGATTCTAGCACAAGTTGCTTCAACTACCAAAATACGCCTCTATTCTACAATCAAACGAATGCCGGTGACATACGCCTCATAATCCCAGCCCGACGCATACACCATCAGCGCAGTGATGAAAAAGGGACGTGGATCGAGCATCTCCATCAAGTTACCACTTTCGTACGGCACCCACACATTTTGCATCACTTGTTCACCGTTGAGGGTGGGATTGTTGGCAAAGTTTTGATAGTAAAAACCGTGCACCCACTCGGCTTCACTGCCGTACACATCGCGATACTTGAGGCGCAGAATGATGGGGTACTCGGAACTCAGTACACCACCCCCCGACAAGTTATGATGCACAATGCGTATATCTGCCAGCAACCGCATGGAACGATAATCCGATACTTCGCGATTGATTTGCTGCACCACACCGGTGATCGCGCTCGTTTGATTCGACCCGTTGCGATAGATGCGTAGCGTGACGCGACCATCGAGCACGGGATTGCTCAGTTGTCCTGCCGGTGCCTTCGGAATGCCGGGAATTTCGATTTGATCGTTCCAGCCGCGCGAGCGTGGATCCATAAAGTCGCCGTTCACGATTAAATCCTGCGCGGCGGGCAAGGGGGGCAAAGGTGGTTCGTTCTGGCGCGCCAGCGTGCGCTGACCGCGTCCGATGGTGACGGTTTGATTTTGGGCGGTAACGGTGGCGTTGCCGTCGCGTGCCGAAATCTGCGAGACGTTTCCGCTGACCTCGATGGCGTAACTCCCTTCGTTCAGCGAGGCAACAAAGTGGGGGGTATGCACACGCAAGACGCGTGCCGGTGCAGATGATGGTGGATTCACTTGCACTGCCACCCCTACGCGCACCCGACCACGCGCTTGATCGAGGATGAGCGTAAAGGGTTCCACTCCCCACGGAAAAGTTGCCGCGCGCATCTGGCGTAGAAAAATTTGCGTGTTGGGAAAAAGGATCGTGGTGCTTCCATCAGGGAAGATCAAGATGCCGCGTGAAGTGCCGTCGGTTTCGATGGCTGTGCCTTCGGTCACCGGCACGGCTTGTGTCACGGCCATCGGCGCGGCGGCGCCGGGTTCGCGCACGCGGACGGTGCCACTGATGACTTCGAGCGTGGCGCGCTGTGGTGTCGTGGCGTGTTCGACATAGTACCGCAAACCCAATGGCGTTGCCGTGCAGAGAAGCAAAAAGATGATGAACGCGCCCCACATCACTAGCCACGCGGTTCGTTCGGGGTGGTAATTGCTCATTGGTATTCAGACAGGCTCAAAAACGAATTTCAAAATAGGCGTACTCGCCGGTGGGAGTGCTCCACCGAACCTCCACATTGTCCACCACTGCAGAAGGAGGTCCCACGCGTACTAACTCCACGAGACGTTCCAGTGCGTCGCGCGGTCCTTCGGCAACAATCTCGACCGAGCCGTCGGAACGGTTGTGCACATAACCGGTCAACGCCAGTTCGATGGCGTGTCGTCGCGTGAACCAGCGAAAGTTGACACCCTGCACAATTCCAGTGACAATCGCATGCAGGCGAGCTGGTGAAGCAGGCATAGACATCATTCCAGAGTACAGATTTTTTGCCGATTGGAGATGCAAAGTAGGGGCGAAAGATTTTTCGCCCGTAGCCGTCCTATCCATCGCGAAATAGCCCCACCCCCTAGTCCCCCTCCCCACGCCGCAGAGCGGCGTGGGGAGGGGGAAACAAGGGAATAGGGGTGTGAGCGGGCGGCTTCACCGCCCGCCCACACCCCTCCTCCCATCTCCCCCTGCTCTCCCCGCTTTGCGGGGAGAGCAGGGGGCAGGGGGAGGAGAGGGGTCATTCCCGTAGCGACGAAAGATTTTTCGCCCGTACAACGATGGCGAAACAACGAGCACCGTAACCTTCCAATAGCGGAAAAGACTTTTGCACACCTACAATTAGAGATTGGAGATTGAGACTTGGGCTGGGAATGACAATCTGCGCTGCCTATTATATCATTTCTGGACGGAGAGACAAATAGCAATGCTTACGATTGAAGAGGCACGGCAGTACTATCCTTCCGCTGACAGCGCGCACGATTTTGATCACGTCTTGCGCGTGCTTGCGCTTGCCGAGCGTCTGGCACACGCCGAAGGCGCGGAGGTAGAGATTGTGCGCGCGGCGGCGCTGCTGCACGATGTCGCACGCGCCGACGAGGATGCGGGACGCGTGGCAGACCACGCCGTTAGCGGCGCCGCGCGCGCGCAGGAGATTTTGCTGGCGCGTGGGATGGCTCCCGCGCGCGTGCACGCCGTTGCGCATGCGATTGCGACGCATCGTTTTCGAGGTACAGCCGTGCCGCAGACCCTTGAAGCGCAAATCGTCTTCGATGCAGACAAACTCGATTCTATTGGCGCGATTGGTATTGCGCGCGCGTACGCGGTCTCGGGCGCGCTCAAGCAACGCCTGTGGAGCGCGGTCGCGCCCGAAACGCTGGCAACGCGCGAACAACACACTGCCCAGCACACGGCGTTTGCCGAGTTCGTCGTCAAGTTGAGCAAGGTGCGTGACCGCTTGTTCACCACCACCGCGCGCCAGATTGCCGAACAGCGGCACGCGTTTATGGTGGAATTTTTCACGCGGCTCGAACGTGAAGTGCGGGGAGAACTCTAAAAACAGAAACCAGGTTTCTGAGCGGTCAGAAGCCTGGTTTCTGTTTGTGTGAGGTTTATCCAAACCCAATCATAAAGCGTGCGATGATGAGACGCTGGATTTGCGCGGTACCCTCGTAAATCTGCATAATCTTGGCATCCCGCATAAACTTTTCCATCGGGTAATCCCGCATATAACCCATTCCACCGACGATTTGCAATGCATCGGTGGTCACGCGCATGGCCACATCGCCGGCGAACACCTTTGCCATAGATGCCTGAGTGGTGTTGGGTTCTTGCTGATCGAGCAACCACGCAGCCCGCCAGCACAACAAGCGCGCGGCATCAATTTCGGTCGCCATATCGGCAAGCATGAACTGGATGGCTTGTTGTTTGGCGATGGGACGACCGAACTGCTTGCGCTCTTGAGCGTACTGCAAGGCGAACTCGAACGCGGCACGCGCGACACCTACGGCGCCCGCAGCGACAATGGGACGGGAATGGTCGAGGGTCTGCATCACAATCCCAAAGCCATCGCCTTCCTGACCCAGCCGATTCTCTTCGGGCACAAAGCAGTCTTCAAAGTGCACCTGAGCCGTGTGGGAGGCGCGAATGCCCATCTTTTTTTCTTTTTTGCCGGGGATGACGCCTTTCCAACTGCCTTCGACGATAAAACCATCAATGCCATCTACGCCCAAACTGGGATCGCGCGTGGCAAACACGGTGTACACATCCGCGATGCCACCGTTGGTGATGAAATGTTTGGTGCCGTTGAGGAGGTAACCGCCCTCCACTTTTTTCGCGCTCGTTTTGATGGCGGCGGCATCACTGCCGGCTTCGGGTTCGGTGAGAGCAAAGGCGCCCAGTCGTGGCATTCCGTCTTGCTTGGGTTCGCACAGCATGGTCAAGTACTTTTTCTTTTGGGCTTCGTTGCCAGCGATCAAGATGGGTAACGCGCCGAGCATAATGCCACCCATCGAAGTCGCAATGCCTGCGCAACCCCAGAAGAGTTCCTCTTGCACGATACAATCGGTGACATGACTCATCACGCCCGCGCCGCCGTACTCTTCGGGAATGGCGTAGGTCAACAGTCCCACATCGAACGCTTTTTTGAGTACGGGCCAGGGGAATTCTTCTTTTTCGTCGTACTCGTGTGCCACCGAGCGCATTTCTCTTTCGGCGAACTCGTGCGCCATTTCTTTCATACGCTGTTGTTCTTCAGTCAGTTCAAAACCGATCATAGTTCACTCCTTTGTGTTTGAAATCAGTCGGATGTTTTGATAATGTTATCTTTTTCCAGAGCGTTGATTTCTTCTTCGCTCATTCCGAGATGTTGTAACACGCGGCGCGTGTGTTGTCCCTGACGTGGTGCCGGTGTAGGAGGAACGTGGGCAAAGGTAAAGACCGAACTGATGTGAGGGATTCCACCCACGTCATTCACTAGACCCCGTGCACGCACCTGCGGATCGTTCAGCGTCTCGCCAAAGTCGCGTACCGGTTCGATACACGCGTCGAGTGTTTGCGCCAGCGTTAACCATTCGTCGAGTGTGCGGCTACGAATAATCGCTGCCACTTCGGGGATGGCGTCCATTTCCTGCGCGCGCGCAATCAAATCTTCGCGTCCGACCCCTTTGCAGAACGATGCCCACAGATGCGGCTCAATGGCCGCGATGGTCAGATATTTGCCGTCGCGCGTTTCGTACACATTGTAGCACGCCATTCCGCCGTTCAACTGCATACGGCCACGCTCGAGCGGCGCGCCAGTGGCATAGGCGCCTCCAATCATCGTACCTGCCCACGACAGCGCGCCATCGAACAAACTGACATCCAGATACTGACCAGCACCTGTGCGCGTGCGTGCCACCAGCGCGGCAAGAATGGCAATCGTTGCCAGCATCCCGCCGGAGAGATCGGCGATTTGTACGCCGGGTGGAACGGGTGGTCCCCCCGCCGTACCGTTCACCGCCAGCAGTCCCGCCAGCGCGATATAGTTCAAGTCGTGCCCCGCGCGTTCACGATACGGACCGTTTTGTCCATAGCCACTCAACGAACAGTACACCAAACGCGGATTGCACTCGCGCAAATGTTCATAGCCGATTCCCCAACGACTGGCAGCGCCAGGGCGGAACGATTCGATGAACACATCGGCGGTTTGCGCTAGACGTAGCAAGACCGTTTTACCTTGCGGATGACGAAAGTTCAGCGCGACGCTTTGCTTGTTGCGATTGATGAGCAGAAACGTGGCGTTAACTGGCTCACCGGTGAGCGGATCGCGCATCAAGGGTGGAATGACACGCATATAGTCGCCCAGACCCGGTGTTTCGATTTTGATGACCTCCGCCCCCAGGTCGGCCAGCAACATGGTGCAGTAGGGACCTGGTAACAAGCGCGTGAGGTCAATGACGCGAATTCCTTGCAGTGGTTTCATCCCCTGACGCGCGATGGCAGGTTCAAGGTCAAACCGCCGACCTTGAACCTGAAAATCATTTCACGTATTCGAGAATCGTGTTTTCGAGGGTCTTGGTATCTTTGGGATCCAGAGCCTCGGCAGCAAACGCCACGTTGCCCTCGCGATCAATGACGACAATCGCTACCGGATTTTCGACGCCGTACATCTTGTAGATGTTCTGAGAAGGATCATACGTCGCCGGGAATTTCGCGCCCATCTGTTGCATAAAGGTTTTTGCCATCGAGACGCTGGGGAGTTTGTACGAGACCGTGATAATCTCGACCTTTTCACGATACTTTTTCCAGAGATCGCGCACCGCCGCGATTTGCGCGGGATCAATGCGGGTGCTGGAAAACATCAAAATCACCGGTTTTTGACCCTTGTAGTTCTCCAGGTTGATTTCCGGTCCCGTCAGGTTCATACTCTTGAACATTGGGGCAGGCGTACCGGGAGTAATCAGTGGCATAGTTCCTCCTTGAGGTTTCAGTTTATGATATGAAGATTCTCGATGCCCTCGGCAGGGTCATCGAAAATCGCACATCCGCGTTACTTGCGGATACCATCGAGCACGAGATCGGCAAAGATGTGAGCAATCTGGTGTGGGGTGAGCCGACCTCTGGGCGAGTACCATTGATAGAGCCAGTTACACATACCCAGAATGGCGAGGGCGACCATTTTCGTATCCATCGCGCGAAACTGTTTGCACGCGATGCCTTCTTCGAGAATCTTTTCGATGAGACGCGCGTGTTTTTCGCCTTCCGCGCGCACGCGCGCATACGAGCGCGTGGACAGGGCGCGCCGTTCCGAGATATAGACGGTGTAGGCATCGAGGCGCTCGCACATTGCCAGCACATGGGATTCGATCGCGCGGCGGAGTTTGTCGGCGGGGGAATCGTTCGAGGCGTGAATCGCTTCGAGTTGCTGGGTCAGGGCGCCGATACTGCGTTCAAAAATCTTGGCGAGGAGCGCCTGTTTGCTGGGGATGTAATGGTAGAGGCTGGCTTTATGCAAACCGACGGCATCAGCGATGTTTTGCATCGAAGCCGCGTGATAGCCTTTCTCGCGAAAGAGGCGCACGGCTTCTGCCAGAATTTGTTCTTCTTTGTTGGCAAGATCAATGACTACACGCTTTCGCATCGCGGTATGTCCCTGTTCGGCGCTGAAGAGGAACGGCTCAATCTACCGACCGTTTGGTAGATTCATTATACCACGTGGAAGCGGTCTTGTCAATTGCAGACTGGGGGTGGGTGTATTTCAGTTTGGGGGCAAATCCGGTGCTCATCCGCTAATACTTTGAAATAGGCAAAAGGCTTCCGACGTGTATAACTCAGTTCATCCAAAGCCAGTGGAGGATGAACCCATGCGTAAAGCCAAAGCCTGGAACCAGCCGTGCCCCAATTCGAACTGTGAACATTACCAACAGATGAATCGCGGCAACATCCGCGCGATCTCGACTTATCTTACCGCGAGCGGCAAGCGTCGTATTTTTCAGTGTAAAACGTGCGGGCAGGCTTTCTCCGAGACCCGCGACACCGTGTTTTTTGATTTGCGTACCCCCGAAGAGAAGGTCATGCTCGCCCTCAAGATGTTGTTGGTACGCGTTGGCTTGTCCGACATCAGTTTCGTGCTGGGAGTGACCGAAGAGACGGTGTTGGAGTGGCTGGCTCGCGCCGCCGAGCAAGCCGAGAAAATTAACCAACACTTGTTGCGCGAACTACCGGTCACACAAGTCCAACTCGATGAACTATGGAACTTTGTTGAACGCAAACGTTCGGTGCAGGACACGCCGCAGGGCGAAAGCCAGCCAGAGGCCACCGATGGGCGCCAGTGGGTCTGGATCAGTTATGCCCCGCAGTTTCGCTTGATCCTGGCGACGGTGGTCGGTCCCCGCTGTTTGGCAAGTGCCTTGCAATTGATTCAGTTGACCGCCGCGATCGTCTCGGGGGTGCCCTGCTTTTTCAGCGATGGCTTGAGCCGTTATCTACCCGCACTGATGGAGGTTTACCATAGACTCAAAACCTTCGCCCGCACGGGCAAACGCGGGCGCCCCAAGAACCCTGTGAAAGAACCGCATCCCGACCTGGTCTACGCCCAAGTCGTCAAGGAGAAAGCGAAGGGGCGACTGAAAAGTCTGACATTGCGGGTGCTGTGCGGGGCGGAACGTCTGCAGAGCCTCGGATTGACCATCAGTACCAGTTTGATTGAGCGGCTCAACCTGACCTTGCGCCAAGCGCTGGCCCCGCTGGTGCGCAAGACGTGGAGTTTTTGTAAAGATCGGGTGCAGTTGCGGCGGCGGGTGACGTTCTTTCACGCGTTCTATAACTTTGCGCGGCCCCATCAGAGTTTACGCCTGCCGTTGCCAGTTCAGGAAGCACAAGGGACTGGCTTGTTTCAATCCAGGTGGCAGCCGCGCACGCCAGGCATGGCAGCAGGTTTGACCGACCATGTCTGGTCTTTTCGTCATTTACTCACGGTCAAATTTGAGCCGATCCATAATCAAAGTATTAGCGGATGAGCACC
>DAOTYB010000114.1:0-10614 GCA_034435315.1 Anaerolineae bacterium
CCCCCTTCCCTCTCGTTTCCCCCTCCCCACGCCGCTCGGCGGCGTGGGGAGGGGGAAAAGGGGGTGGGGTTATTTTGCAACGAATGGCACGGTTGAGTAATCATCCTGGGACAAAAAATCTTTTCGCCCCAACTAAGCGGAAAAAACTTGTAACCGTTCAGCCCGCTCTGTCATTGCGAGCGATTTCTGAGAAGCAATCCCCAACGTTGCCCACCGCAGATCGTAATGCGGAGATTGCTTTGTCGCAAAAAAACGCTCCTCGCAATGATACCTGAACGGTTACAAAAACTTTTGCGTGGGTTGCTTTGCAGAAAATTCATCGCGTCCGATTGTAACACTCGTGCGGATTTTTTCCAAATGGTGCAGTTTGCGATGCGTTTCCATCTGGAGTAAAATGCGTGTATGCAGCCCATCCGCACTTTTATCGCCATTGAATTGAACGCTGCCTTGCAACGCGCGCTTGCCGAGACTCAGGCGCGACTCCAGCGCGATTCAAGCGCGCGCGCGATTCGCTGGGTCGTGCCAGAAAACATCCACATCACCTTGAAATTCCTCGGCGATGTGGAGGCGACACGCCTTCCCGCGCTCGAACGCGCGCTAGCGCGTGTCTGTCGAGATTTTGCTCCCTTTACCTTGACGATTGGAGGCGCGGGCGCGTTTCCGAACACGCGCAAGCCCAACGTCATCTGGGTCGGCGCGCGAGGACAGGTGGACGTTGCCGCGCGCCTTGCCGAACAGATTGACGCGGCGTGCGCCGCGCTCGGCTTTGCGCGCGAAGAGCGCGCCTTTACGCCCCACCTGACACTGGGACGCGTCAAGCGCGACGCATCTCCCAGCGAACGTCAACGCATTGGCACGCTCATCGAGACCGCGCAGATCGGCGAACTGGGCGAATTGCGCGTCGAACAGGTCGCGGTGATGAAGAGCGATTTGACCTCACAGGGCAGCGTGTACACGCGTCTGGCAGAATGCGCGTTGATGACGAAGGACGGATGACGGAGGACGAATGACGAAAGACGAAGGACGAAGGATGGAGGACGAAGGGCACAATGGCACGACGCCAATCTCCAATCTCTAATCTCTATTCACCAATCTCTAACCGCTCACCGCGCATCTCCGTCATCGGCGCGCGTCAATGTGATGTGGAAACGTACGCGCTCGCGGAGCAAGTCGGCTATGAACTGGCGCGGCGCGGCGCGATCGTTGTGTGCGGTGGTCTGGGTGGTGTAATGGAAGCCGCGTGTAAAGGCGCCAAGCGCGCGGGCGGTTTGACGATTGGCATCTTGCCCGGTACAACGCCTCGCGAGGCGAATCCGTACGTGGATCTGCCGATTGTGACGGGGCTGGGAGAGGCGCGCAATAGCATCGTCGTCCGCACCGCGCGCGCAGTGATCGCCGTCGGCGGAGAATACGGTACGCTGAGCGAGATTGCCTTTGCACTCAAGTTTGGTATTCCTGTCATCGGCTTGCACACGTGGCAACTGACGCGCGGCAAGCGCCGCGCGCGCATTCTCGTCGCGCGCGATGCACAACACGCGGTTGAGTTGGCGTTGCAGTCGTGATTGGGTGATTGGAGGGAGGGAACGATGTTGTTCAACGATCGCACGGATGCGGGTAAACAACTGGCGGCGCGTTTGCACTTTTTGCAGGGTCAACCGAACGTCATTGTGTTGGGGATTCCACGCGGCGGCGTCGTGGTTGCAGCGGAGATTGCGCGCGCGTTAAATGCGCCGCTCGATATATTTCTGGCGCACAAACTGGGCGCGCCGTTCAATCCTGAACTTGCTATCGGCGCCATCACGAGTACGGGCGAAGTGGTGCTGGAGGAAACGTTCATCGTCGAGTTGCGCTTGTCACATCAGGACATCGAGCGCGAAATCGAGCATCAACGCCAGGAGATGGTGCGACGCCTGGAGGTGTTCCGCAAAAATCGTCCACCCCTCGATGTGCAAAACAAAATCGTCGTTATCGTGGACGACGGCGTAGCCACCGGCTCGACGATGCTGGCGGCGTTGCGCGCGCTGCGCCAGGCGCAACCCGCGCGCTTGATTCTGGCGATTCCCGTCGGACCACCCGACACGATTCAACGTCTGGGACAGGAATGTGATCAAGTGGTGGTGTTAGCCACACCCGAACCTTTCTGGGCAGTCGGACGATTCTACACCCACTTTGGACAGACGAGCGATGAAGAGGTCATCGCCTTGCTCGCGGGACAAGCATCAACCCGACGCCACCTTGCGTAAACGATAGAAACACAATAGCGTACTTCCATACTTGCGCTGATCGAACAGTTCGAGTTGGGTCAGCGCAAGTTCTTTGTACTCCTTCGGGTGAATCTGCACCACGACGACACCGCGTTCCGCTAACCACGCGCCTTGATCGAGGAGGAGGAGTGTCTCTGCCCACAAACCTCTGTACTGCGGCGGCGCGACGTAAATCACATCGTACGGCTCGGCGGCGTCACGCAGAAATTTGAACACATCCCGCCGTACCACGCGCGCGCGTTCCGCCAGACGCGTCGCGTGCAGATTCGTGTGAATCGCGTTCAGCGCGGCACGGTCCACCTCGACGAAGGTTGCCGCGCGCGCGCCGCGCGACAGGGCTTCGATGCCGACACTTCCCGCGCCAGCGAACAAATCGAGCACGTTCGCCGCGACGATGCGCGCGCCCAGAATGTTGAAAAGATTTTCCTTGACGCGATCCGTAATCGGTCGCGTGGCAGCACCGGCAGCCCTCAGTGGACGCCCTTTGGCACTCCCCGCAATCACTCGCATAGTCCCGGAGATTCTCGCGCGAATCGGCGGGATTGTCAAACCGTCAAGCGTTTTTCAATCGCACCAAATTGGTGTATAATGTAAACAAAACTCGTTGTGGAGTGGTCGAATGGCAGAACGACCGATTCGGGTACTCGTAGCCAAACCGGGTTTGGATGGACACGATCGTGGCGCCAAAGTCGTCGCCCGCGCGCTGCGCGATGCCGGGATGGAAGTGATTTACACCGGCATTCGCCAGACGCCAGAGATGATCGCCGAAGCCGCATTGCAAGAAGATGTGGACGTGATCGGACTTTCGATCTTGTCCGGCGCGCATCGCGAACTCTTTCCGCGCATCGTCGAACAACTCAAACAACGCCAACTCGACGATGTGGTGCTGGTGTGCGGCGGTATCATTCCCGATGATGACATTCCTCTCATCAAGCAAATGGGTTTTGCCGGCGTGTTCGGTCCCGGCACCTCAACGCAAGAGATTGCTGCGTTCATCCGTGACCAGGTGGCAAAAAAACGTGGAGCGCGCGCATCGTGAATGCCGACTGGGTCGAACAAGTACGCGCCGGTAATCCGCGCGCGGTGGCGCGCGCCATCAGTGCGATCGAGCGCGGTGGTGAAGAGGCGCGTCGGGTCATCATCGCGCTCTTTCGATTCACCGGCGGCGCGCACATCATTGGGGTCACCGGCGCGCCAGGCACCGGCAAAAGTACGCTCGTCAACGAAATCGCCAAACAGTATCGCCGACGCGGACAACGCGTCGGTATTGTTGCCGTTGACCCGACAAGTCCGTTCAGCGGTGGCGCGCTGTTGGGCGATCGGCTACGGATGCAGGACTTGTCCGGCGATGCCGGCGTATTCATTCGTTCGATGGCGACGCGCGGCTCGCTGGGTGGACTCGCTGCTGCGACGGCGGACGCGGTCAAGGTACTCGACGCGGCGGGATTCGAGATCGTTCTGGTCGAGACGGTTGGTGCAGGGCAAAACGAAGTGGATATTGCGCGCAACGCGCACACGACGCTCGTTGTCGAAGCGCCGGGAATGGGCGACGACATTCAGGCAATCAAAGCCGGCATTATGGAGATTGCCGATGTGCTCATCGTCAACAAAGCCGACCACGATGAGGTGAGCGCAACCGTTGCCGCGCTCGAAATGAATTTGAATCTCAAACCCAAAACCGAAAACGAATGGCGTCCGCCGGTGCTCAAAACGATTGCCACCACGGGTGAAGGCGTCGCTCAAGTCGTCGAGTGGATTGGCAAGCATCGCGCGTATATGGAAGCGCATCACTTGCTTCACGCGCGCGAGCGCGCCCGCGCGCGTGCGGAACTGGAAAAGGTGGTGCAGAATGAGTTGATGGCGCGTCTCTTGCGCGGCGTGAATGGCACCAAATTCGACACGCTGGTCGAGCAAATCGTCGCGCGCGAGATGAACGTGTACGCGGCGGCGGCTATGTTGTTGGAGGAGGGACGATGAATCCACTTTTGCAACGAATCTCGATTGATCCGAATATTTGTTTTGGTAAACCGTGCATTCGCGGTACACGAATTTGGGTATCGCTTATTCTTGATTTCTTATCGAATGGCTGGACGATTGAGCAAATCCTTGCCGAGTATCCGCAACTAGAACGCGAAGATGTTCTCGCCGCAATTGCCTACGGGGCAGAAATGTCCCGTGAACGTTACATTGAGATTCCGGTAGGAGCGACAGAGTGAAGTTTAAACTGGATGAAAATTTTGGAACGCGTACGCTGGAAATCTTTCGTGCTCACGGACACGATGTTCATACCGTAGCCAGCCAGAAGCTTTCTGGATGTACTGATCTGCATCTTTTTCATATCTGCCAAAGGGAACAACGGTGTTTAGTTACACTTGATTTGGATTTCTCGGATGTAACCCGTTTTCCGCCCGAAGCCTCAAGTGGAATTGTTGTCGTTCGCGTTCCACGCCATCCCACGCCGGCGGTGTTGGAAAAACTGGTGCAGCAGTTTCTGGCGGCGCTGGGACAAACACCGCTTGACAGGCGTTTGTGGATCGTTGAAACGGGACGGATTAGAGTTCATACTTCCAACGAGACACAGTAATCTCGGTTTGTTATTTGCAGAGATTTGAAAATTCGGGGTTTCATAGACAAGGGACGATGTTTGATTGTTCGTCCTTCGTCAGTTGGTACTTGACGTATTTTCGGAGCGATCTATGAGCGCACTGGATCGCGCGGCAGAAATCGAACAACTCTTCCAGCAAGCCGAACAGGCAATACAAACTGAAGATTGGGACACGGCGATCGCGCGGTATCGTCAAGTCATCGAGTTCGACCGTGCTTATCACGGTGCCGAAGCCAAGTTGCAATGGGCGTTGCGGATGAAAGAGATTGCCGCACTGTATCAGCAAGGCAAGCAGCACCTTGCCGCGCACCGTTACGCCGACGCGCTCGCCGCGCTCCGCCAGGCGCGCTTGTTGTACGCCGGGCACTATAAGGATACCGATCAACTCATCGTGGAGGCGCAAACAGCGATGCAAAAACAAAAGTGGCAAGCGCGCCCCGCGCGCCCATCGAACACGCGCAAGGTCTTTCTCGTGGGCGCGCTCGCGCTCGGAATCGTTTTAGCGTTTTTCGCCTTGAGTAATTTTTTCGTGTCACCGTCGCCTACGACAACGGGTGGCGCGGCAAAACGTGCACCTCAACAAAGGAGTGAAATGTACAAATCCGCCCCGGCGATGACGATTGATGTGAACAAGTCGTACATCGCTACCATTAAAACCGCCAAAGGCGACATCGTCGCAGAACTGTATCCTAAAGACGCGCCGCAGCACGTCAACAATTTTGTGTTTCTGGCGCGCGAGGGCTTTTACGACAATTTGACTTTTCATCGCGTTGTCCCCGGCTTTGTGATTCAAGGCGGCGATCCATTGGGCACAGGCACCGGCGGACCCGGTTACAATATTCCGCCGGAAATCAAAGGCAAACACACCAGAGGCGCGCTCGCGATGGCGCGCCGCGCCGGTCCCGCGCAAACTACGCCCAGTAGTGGCAGTCAGTTTTACATCACGCTGGCTCCCCAGCCTCATCTCGACGGTGAGTACACCGTCTTTGGCCAGGTAATTCGTGGGATGGAGGTGGTGGAGAAAATCGCGGTGGGTGATGTGATTCAAACCATCATCATCGAAGAAAAATAAAGCGTGCCTTAATCACCTCACGCAACGCACAAGGAGAAGCCACGATGGCAAAAATGTTTGGCGAGATGGCAATCTTTAGTGGTCGGAGTAACCGTCCCCTGGCAGAAGCCATTTGTCGTCATCTGGACATTTGCCTTTCCGAAGCCAACATCTTTGACTTTCCCAACGAAAATATCTTCGTGCAATTGCGTTGTAGCGTGCGCGGGCAAGATGTGTTCTTTGTGCAAAGCCTGTCATCGCCGGTTAATCGCAACATCGTTGAGATGCTGATTATGATTGACGCGCTCAAGCGCGCGTCAGCGGGACGGATTACTGTGGTGTTGCCGTTCTACGCCTACGGACGTAGCGACAAGAAAGATCAACCGCGCGTGCCGATTACCGCGCGCTTGCTCGCCGATTTGATTGTCGCCGCCGGTGCCGATCGGTATATGACGATTGACCTACACGCCGGACAGATTCAGGGATTCTTCAGCATCCCCGGCGATGAATTCTCGGCGTTCCCGATTCTCAGCGACTATCTGGTAGAAAAAAATATTTCGGATGCCGTCGTGGTCGCTGCCGATTTGGGCTATGCCAAAAAAGCGCGCAACTTTGCGCGTCGTCTGGATGTGCCGCTTGCCTTTGTCGAAAAACGTCGCATCGGTAACGATCCGCACGCGCAAGCGATCACCCTCATCGGTGATGTGCAAGACAAGAACGCCATCATCGTGGACGACGAAGTGGACACAGGCGGCACGCTCATCGAAGCGGTCGAGTTGTTGCGGCGTCATGGCGCGCGCCAGATTGTTTCCGTGTGCACGCACGCGACACTCTCGCCCCCGGCGGTCGAACGGTTGCGCGCCGCGCCGATTGAAGAATTCATTTGCACTGACACCGTGCCGCTCCCACCAGAAAAACGTCTGCCCAATTTCAAAATCCTTTCCGTTGCGCCGCTTTTGGCGGAGACGATCATTCGCACGCACGAGGGGCGGAGCGTGGGCGAGTATTTGCACGATACGCAGTAGGTTGCCGAACAATGACAGAGCGTCTCCAAAAACTCCGTATCTTTGTCGCCGCGCCCTCCGATGTGGCGACAGAACGTGCCAAAGTGGAAACGGTTGCCACATCGCTCAAGCCGATAGCGGATTATCTTGGCTTGACGTTGGAGGTGGTGGATTGGCGCGCGGTCGTGCCTGACGCGGGACGTCCCCAGCAGGTCATCTTTGACCAACTCAAGCCGACCTCGTGGGATATTTTCGTCGGTATTTTGTGGCATCGCTTTGGCACACCGCCCGGCGCAAAAGACCCGCAGACACAAAAAGAGTATCTCTCCGGCACGGAAGAAGAATTTCGCGTGGCGTATCGTTTATGGAAAGAGTACGGCAAGCCGCGCATCATCGTGTATCGTTGCACGCGCGCGATCCCGCTCGACGCGGATTTCGCGCAGGCGCAGCGCGTCAAAGATTTCTTCAAAGAGATTCAAGACCCGCACGGCGAGTTTCGCGTCTTGACGCAATCGTTCGACACGCCTGAATCGTTTGAAAAACTCGCGCTCGACAATCTGCAAAAACTGCTCATTGAGTACGGCAACGCGCACGGTAAGGACGGGGTGACCCCGCCCCTACTCGCTCCAAAAATTCCGAACAACCTCCCGCGCCGCGCCGCGTTCTTTGGTCGCGCGAAAGAGATGAACCTGGTGATGCGCGCGCTCAGTCCCGCCGACCGCACGTGGGGCGTTCTCATAGACGGCATCGGCGGCATCGGCAAGACCGCGCTCGCGGTTGAAGCCGCGCATCGCGCGCAAGACGCAGGCGCGTTCGACGCGTTTGTGTGGGTCACCGCGAAGCAAACCATTCTCGCGCCATCGGGCATCCGCGAGCAAACGCCCGTCGCGCGCACGCTCGACGATTTTCTTGAACGAGACCGCGCGCGTGCTGGGACAAATCGGCATTCCCAAATTGTCGTCCGACGAAAAGCGGCGCGCGCTGCTCGACGCGCTGCGCGCGACGCGCGCGCTCCTCATCTGCGACAATCTCGAAACGCTGTCGAAAGAAGAGCAGGAGGCAATGGCGGATTTTCTGCGCGAACTGCCGCCAGCGTGCAAGGCGATCATCACAAGCCGATGGCGCGGCGGCGGAGGGCGCAGTGTGGTTGCGCCTAGAGAAATTGGACTGGGACGCGGCGCGCGGCATCATCGAATGAAATGGCGCGCGATGCGGGATTGGCAACAAAACTGCGCCGCGCCGAATCGCGCTGGCAGGAATTGTACGACGAGACGAATGGATCGCCGCTGGCGTTGTTGCACACGCTGGGCTTGATGCGCGTGCGAGCCACGCTGACGTTTGACGGCGCGCTGGAAATGTTGCGTGGCAATCGCGACGCCGATCTGCAGAAATTCATTTTCCAAGAAGCGCGCAAAGAATTGACCGAGAATGACGAGATCGCGCTCGGCGCGCTCTCGTTCTTTGTCCCCTCCGCGACGTTCGAGGCGTGGATGCAAGTGGCGGGCATAACGCGCAACGCACTGGAGACGACGATTGACCGCCTGAGCGCGCTGTCGCTCGTGGACGTGCTGGCGGGCGAAGAACGCTACGCCCTGCATCCACTCACGCGCGCTTTCGTCCGCAACGAACTGCTTGGCGATGCGAACGTCGTGTGCAGCGGAATAGAAACACGCTTTGCACGATATCTCGAGTCACGATGGGCGGAAGAATATCGCAAGTCTATCGAAGTGGCTGTTCTCGTAGTGATTAGGGATTTAGCAAGTCAAGGACAAGCCTCTGAGGAAAGACTTCGGGGTATGGCAAGACGGACCCTTGCTTTGATAGAACCAGGAATGAGTATTATGAAACTGTATCAACGTGGTGTTCAACTTGATGAGGGCTATCCAGAACTCGGTCCCGTCGTTGAGAAGATCAGGAAGGGAACGATACTGGCAGCACGAAATGTACCAGGCACTAGTAGAACTGCTTGGCTAAGAGAAGGTGACCCCTATACGCTTGAATTTTTGGGCAATCGTGCGCGTTCACAGCAGGAATACGACTTGGCGGAGATATATTATCGAGAGGCATTCGCTATAGAGCAGATATTTAACGACAAAGGCGGTCAGGCTCAGTGTCAAAGTAACTTGGGATGGCTCGCGCTCGACCGTAAACAGTACCCCAATGCTTACAAGTGTTTCGAGCAAGAACTTGCGCTGGCACAAGAAATCGGACGCCAAGATTTGATTGCTGATGCCCAATATGGTCTCGCGCGCGTGCATCAAGCAGAAGGGCGCGCGGACTTGGCGCTGCTGCTGGCGCAGAGCGCGCTGAAGATTTACGAGCGGTTGCCAAGGGATACCCCCGAAACCGCCCCCATCCCGGCTGGCGCAGAGCGCGCTGAAGATTTACGAGCGGTTGCAGCACAGGGATTTGGCAGAGGTGAGGGAGTTGGTGGAGAGGTTGAAGGGGAAGGTGTAAGCCCTCACCCTGTCCCTCTCCCGCTTTCGCGGGAGAGGGAACTTGCAAGCAACTCCCTCTCCCGTGACCCGTTGTTTGTGGCACGGGAGAGGGTTGGGGTGAGGGCGTCCCGCGGAGGAAAAGCCAAATGCAGTACGATAAACCGCGTCGCTGGCGTGCCTCGGCGCAAATTCAGGCACGCGCCAGGCAACTTCGCCGTACGATGACCCCGGCAGAAGCAAAACTCTGGCAACATTTACGGAACGGTCAATTGAATGGTGCGTGGTTTCGCCGTCAACATCCGGTTGGTCCATACATCGTAGACTTTTTCTGCGCGAAAGCCAAGTTGGTTGTCGAAGTGGATGGCGACACGCACGCCGATCCCAGGCAAGCCGCGTACGATGCAGAGCGCACAGAATGGTTGAACACGCAAAAGCATTATCGCGTCATTCGATTCTGGAACAGCGAAGTGATGAACAATACTGCAAGTGTGTTGGCGCAGATTGCCGAAATGTTGTAGGAATGCTCTGTTGCAAAGATAGAAAAGAACTAGCGATGAATGTTGTAAACCAAGCCTTTGATGATCGGCTCTCGGTTCTGAAGTTGTGTTTTACGAGAACGGATGGTATCCCCAAACTTGCGCTTGATTACCGAGTGCACCGTTTCACTTTTCCAACGTTGTCCGAACAGACCATCTAGACGCGCAGCATCAACCCATTCGGCTCTGGCTTTTCGCTGCGGATCAACCAGTTTGCCATGTCTTCGGATCGGCGGAACAATGTCCAGCCAACTCAGATTCTTGGTGTCAAAACCCGCATCGGCCAGCATCCGCCAAGTGCGTCGCTGGGCTTTGCTGTGCGTGCCAAATCGAGCACACCCGCGTTTCAAAGCGTTCAAATGAGACGCGTCATTGCCTGGTCCATACCCCGATTGCCAGGAGAGAATGTACTGACTTTCTGTTCCTACCGCATATGCGCCTTTGATCCAGTGAGTATACGTTCGTCCACTGCGCGTTTGGTAATACAAACTGGCTTGCCGAGGGGAAAAACCAGTACTGTCGAAAGCAATGACACTCTCTTGGATGTTTTCTTCCTTCAGCAACTGGTTCTTCATGTTCTCGAGGTCTAGTTTGCGCAGCTTTTGATAGGTGCGTTGCAGGGTGGTATGGTCTGGAACCCGCGACAAGCCAAGAACCTTACACACCTTGTCGGTCGCCAAGAGCCACTCTTCCATATCGCGGTAACTCTTGTTGAG
>DAOTYB010000115.1:0-2995 GCA_034435315.1 Anaerolineae bacterium
ATACCATCCGTTCTCGTAAAACACAACTTCAGAACCGAGAGCCGATCATCAAAGGCTTGGTTTACAACATTCATCGCTAGTTCTTTTCTATCTTTGCAACAGAGCATTCTTCAAAACATAGTTGTTGATAGTAATCTTTTGAGATGGAATGAACTCCATTGGTACGAATGGAAGTGTATCAAAATCAGTGTATCGCAAACTGCGTGGTTTCTGTGTGAAGATGTATTTGTCGCGAATGAGAACCACCTGCCACCCCTCTGGCAGCGCGACGGGCGCGGGGAGACCTGCCGCGTCATCCATCGTCGGTCGTCGTTCATCGGTCGTTGGTCGTCGGTCATCCGTCGTCGGTCGTCGGTCTCTGATTTTTTTACTCACGACCCTTGCTCCAATTCGTCAAACCGTTTCAGAAAAGGAGTGTCCAGACTCTCTTCAAACCGCTTTAACCAATCGCGAATGTAACGGCGCTCAAGGTTTGGATTCTTGATGAGGATCGTGCGCGCATCTTCCAGATCGCGCGGACGCCCTGCAATCACCTTGTGGATAATCACATCTTCGGGTGAGGCAAAGCGGACGTGCGCGCTTCCCATCTTGACGCGGCGGACGCGTTCCATCGCTTGCCGCTCGTACGGCGAGAAGGAAAAAATCAAATCAATGCGAATGGCGCTGGCTGGCTCAACACAAGGCAACACCATCGTTTCCCGCACAAATTCCGCTGGCGACGTAACCAGCACCTGCCATTCCAACTCGCGCACCATTTCCAGAATCTCGGGCAGACGTTCCACGCTGACGGCTAACGTGACGTCAATGTCTCTGGTCAGGCGCGGCTCGCCATAGAGCAACACCGCTTGACCACCAGTGACCATATAGGCGAGTCCGCGCTGGTCAAGTCCCGTCGCGATCTTTTCCAGAATCTGTTGAAACATTAATCACCTTAGCGAGCCAGAGTTTTATCTCCAGCCCTTCCATCGGATTGGCACGTGGAAAAACGCCCAGCGCGCGCGCGTGCGCGTACATTCCTTCCACCAGCCGCAAGTTCTTCCAGAAATCGGGCGGCTCGCTCGCGAGAAAATCACGTTCCCATTTTTCCCATACCGCTCGATCTCTAATCATTTTGCACTCCCACTTTGCCATCCCTCCAAACCCAACTCGCGTAACACCGCGTCCAGCGCGCGATCCGCGGTCGCGCGTTCCTCTTCCGCTTCTGCCAGCAACACCAACGCTTCTTCCAGCGGCAGCACGTCTTCTTTGTTGTTCGTCGCGACATAGCGCGAGGGGCTGAGGTTGTAATCGTTGCGAACCGCGTCGTCGGTCGTGATGATTTTGGCTAGTCCCTCGACCTCGCGCCAGTTCAGATACGCATCGGCGATGCGCGCGATGTTTTCTGACGTCAGATAATTCTTGGGGCGACCTTTGGCAAATTCTTGCGAGGCGTTGACGAGGAGAATTTGTCCGGCGTGAGGACGATGCCGCGCATCGTGGCGACGAATCACGAGGATGATGCCGGGCGCGGTGGTGTTGTAAAACAAATTTTCGGGTAGCAGAAACACCGCTTCGATAAGGTCACGCTCGACGAACGCTTTGCGAATGTCGCGCTCGCGATTCGATCCTGTGTTGCCGCTGCCGCGCGAGACCGCGCCGGTGTCGAGCACGACCGCCATCTTGCCATCGTCTTGCAGCGATGCGAACATGTGCTGAATCCATCCCCAATCGGCGCTGGAGGAAGGCGGGATGCCAAACCGAAATCGATCGTAGGCGTCGTTTTCGTACGTCGAAAGCGCGAATTTTTGATTCCACATCGGATTGGCGGTGACTTTGCGGAAACGTTGCAGCGAGCCATCGGCGTTGGTGAACGCGGGACGATGCATCGTATCGCCCAGCCGAATCTCCGCGTCCAGATCGTAGATGAACACGTCCATCCGCGCCATCGCAAAAGTGTTGGGGTTGATTTCCTGCCCAAACAATTTCAGCGGCGCGATGCGACTCGATGTGCCGTACCTGGCGACAAAGCGCAGACTGGTTTTGACAAGCAAGCGCGCCGAGCCGCAGGTGGGATCGTAAATCGTATCGCCGGGTTCAGGATCGAGGATGAGCGCCATCAGTTCGGCGACTTCGGGCGGTGTGAAAAATTCGCCCGCGCTTTGCCCTTGCCCTTCGGCAAACTTGCGCAGCAGATACTCGTACGCCTGGCCGAAATCGTTGCGCTCTACATCGCGCAAGCCCAGACGATAGCGCGAGAGCACCTGAACGAGCGCGCTCAGTTGTTCATCGCTCAGGATGCGCTGTCCCGCCGCCGTTTCGTTGAAATCCTTGATGTCAATGACACCTTGCAGGCGCGGATTTTCGCGCGCGACCGCGCGCACTGCGTCGGTGAGATAATCGCCCAGCCCGGTGGTCACGCGGCGGATGTTTTCCCAGCGCGCGACTTGAGGGATGTAAAAGCGCACGAGGTTGTGATCGGCGTCAACATACTCGGCATCCTTGCCCAACTCGTGCAACTCGTCCTCGTACACATCGGAGAGGCGTTTGAGAAAGAGGAGGGGCAGGATGTAATCTTTGAACTTGGGCGCGTCGATCGGACCGCGAATGACGCACGCGGCTTCCCAGAGCCAGTTTTCCAGTTCGCTCAGTTGCAAGGTTTTGTGTTCGCTCATTCTGTCCTCGACGCGCGGCGTTTGAGGCAAATTATACGTGCGCGGCGCGGTTTGAGCAAGTTGGGCGACTGCAAGTCGCAGCAAGCCACAGCATGCCGACCTGCGTCGGCAAAAGATGTTTGCGGCGATTATTAATAAATTGGTAATGCCTTGCCTCTACTTGGGGACAACTCCTCTCATCCCCCTGCCCCCTGCTCTCCCCGCAACGAGGGGAGAGCAGGGGGAGATGGGAGGCGGGGAGTGGGCAGGCGGCGCAGCCGCCCGTCCACTCCCCACCCTTTGATTCCCTCTCCCCCTTGGGGCGAAAGATTTTTCGCCCCAACGGGGAGGGGGCAGGGGGTGGG
>DAOTYB010000116.1:0-3187 GCA_034435315.1 Anaerolineae bacterium
AGTAACTGCTCAGCCCCGGGTTCGCTCGCTATCGGTTAGAAACCGACGACTAACGCAAGCCGATGACTGAGCCTGAATTTCGCCGTCGTTCCCCGGAACAACCCCTCATCCCCCTCTCCACGCTATGCGGGGAGAGCAGGGGGAAAGGGGGAAATGGAAGCGGGGAAGTGGGCGGGCGGCTTCGCCGCCCGCCCTCACTACCCTCCCTCACTGATTCCTCCTCCCCACGCCGTTCTGCGGTGTGGGGAGGGGGCAAGGGGGTGGGGCTTGTCGCGCGCGATTGATAGCACGGCTGAGTAATTATCCTGTTGGGGCGAAAAATCTTGCGCCCAACAGGGGGGCGAAAGATTTTTTCGCCCCATAAGCGGAAAAAAACTTTTGCATGGTTACCAGGCATTTCACTTTTTCCCAGCGGGGATGGGACGCGCTTTTCTTCCTCCTGCTGACGCTCGTGATGACCAACCCGTTGGTGATGCATCTGGCGTACGCCGTCGAGGATCAGCAGGACGCGCTCCTCAACACGTGGATTATCGCGTGGGTTGGTCACGCGCTCATCACCGATCCGTTCAATTTGTTCCACGCGAACATTTTTTATCCCTACCCCAATACCCTCGCATTTTCCGAACTCCTCTTACCGCAAGGTATCTTTGCGCTCCCTTTCAATCTGGCATTCGATAACACAATTTTAGGATACAATCTGGTTCTGCTCGCCTCCTTTGTTCTGGCGGCGTGGGCAATGTATCTTTTGGTGTTCGATCTAACGCGCGTGCGCGGTGCGGCGATTATCGCCGGAACGATTTTCGCGTTCCACCCGTATAATCTGGGCAATCTGGCACAAGTGCAGTTGTTATCGTTCGGCTGGATGCCGCTCGTATGGTTGTGGCTGCGCCGATGGTTGACAGTTGAGCACCGACCGCTGACCACCGATTATTTTCGCTTGACGCCTACCGATTTTCGCTATGTCTTTTTGTTCGCATTGACTTTTTCACTGCAAGCCCTGTCGTCGTTTTACTATGCGTTTCTCGCGGGAATGGGTGTCGCGCTCTATGTCCTCTGGTTTTGCATCACCCAACGCGTTTGGGGGCTGGGGACTCTTTGCGGTTTCAGGTTTCACGTTCCACTCGCTCGCGCGCTGGTACGACTTGCCCTTGCAGCCGCGCTCATCGCGCTGATGCTCGTGCCGTTCTTCTTGCCGTACTTGCAGGTTCAACGCGAAATGGGATTTGAACGCGCGGTGACGGAAAGTGAACCTTTTAGCGCGTCGCTGAAATTGTATGCCCAGGTTTCGCCGCAAAACGTTTTGTATGGCGCCTGGCTTGCCCCGCGCCCACCGATTTTTTACGGCGGCTATCCACTCGATAATTTGTTTCCCGGTTTGATTGCGCTGGGGCTGGCACTCGCTGGCATCGTTGCCACGAACCATCGGGAACGCTGGTTCTACGTTTTACTTTTGATGTTTGCCTTTGTGCTTTCGCTGGGTCCGCGTCTGTACCTTGCCCCGGACGCTCCCACCGACATTGTGCTGCCGTATCGGTGGCTCTACGACGTGTTTCCGCTACTGCGCGCGCTACGCGCGCCGGTGCGCTTTGACGCGCTCGTGATGTTCGCTCTGGCAGTGCTGGCGGGCTTGGGTTTCGCGCTTGGGGTTTCGCGTTTCAAGTTCCAAGTTTCAGGTTTCAAGTTTCAGGTTTCACACCTCCTGCCACCCGCCTCCCGTCTCCTGCCACCCGCCTCCTGCCTGTTGCTGACGGGGCTGATCGCGTTCGAGTATCTGGCTGTGCCGGCGGCGCAGATTACGCCGATGCCGGTGGGCGATACGCTCCCGGAGTACATCCGTTGGTTGCGCGCGCGTCCGCGCGCGGTGATTCTCGAAATACCGATGCTTGCCAGCGAGCCGGGCAAGCCGCTGGACTTGACGCGCCAGTATCTTTCGACCTATCACTGGCATACCACGCCCGATGGTTACAGCGGCTTTAATCCTCCCCGGCGTGGCGAGATGGCGTACGAGATGCAGACGTTTCCCGACGCGCGCACGCTGGCACTTGTGCACGCGCTCGATGTGCACTATGTGGTGTATCACAAGCCACCCAGTCCGTATCCGGTGGACTGGTGGCTGGATGATCTGAAACTCGTGAGACAGTGGGGAGACACTTGCCTCTATCAGGTCGTACTGCGTCCGCGTCAGGCAAAGGTTGCCGCGCGTCTATTTTTGCCCCAGCCCGCCGCGCCGCAGCAAAATTATTTCGCCTACCTCATTCTTCAGAATCGCGACACTTTACCACTGGCGATCAAACCGACCGAATCGTTGCGTGTGCTGGCGCGCTGGGACGATGCCGCGCCTATCGAGACGACCGCCACGATGCCGCTGGTGACCTCGAGCGTCTCCATCGTGCCGATTCGCTTGCGCGCGCCGGCGCAACCTGGCGTGCATCGTTTGGATTTGCGGGTGCTGCGTGAAGGGATTGGCGACTGGCATTGGAACGAGGAAATCGTGGTGCACGCGGATGAACCCGCGCGCCAGATTGTGCTCCCCGCGCGTGTCAGTCTGGCGGCACCGCTGGCAGCGCGCTATGCGCCCGGCGAAACGATGAGCGTTGCGCTGATGTGGCACGCGCTCAACAAGATTGACGCGTACTATAGCGTATCGGTGCGCCTGGTGGATGCGCATGGCAACAAAGTGGTCGCGCACGATCGCCAGCCCGAGCCGCCCACACTGTTGTGGCGTCCCGAAACCAATGTGCGCGATCAGTTTGAACTCGTCTTGCCCGATACTCTTGCGCCGGGAGAATACCGTGTTCAGGTGAAAATGTATCAAGCCGAGCAGGGCGTGGACGCGCTGCTGCTGGATGAAGACAACCGACCGCACGAGGTTGTGACGTTGGGTTATGTGGTGATTCGCTGAGCCCAGCGCTCAGCCCCTGGTTTGCTTGCTATCGGTTAGAAACCGACGACTAACGCAAGCCAATGGCTGAGCCTGAATTTCGCGTCGTTGTAGGGGCGAAAAATCTCTCGTCCCTACGGGACAACCCCACTCATCCCCCTGCCCCCTTTCTCCCCGCATAGGGGGAAGAGAAGAGGGAAATGGGAGCGGAGGGAGTGGGCGGGCGGCTTCGCCGCCCACCCACCTCCCTCCGCCATTGATTCCTCCTCCCCACGCCGCCGAGCGGCGTGGGGAGGGGGCGAGGGG
>DAOTYB010000117.1:0-7316 GCA_034435315.1 Anaerolineae bacterium
AGGGAATAGGGGTGTGGGCGGGCGGCGAAGCCGCCCACCCACACCCCTCCTTCCCATCTACCCCCTGCTCTCCCCGCTTTGCGGGAAGAGCAGGGGGGCATGGGGATGAGTGGGGTTGTTCCCGTAAAGGCAAAAGATTGTCTGCCCGTACAACGACGGTGAAATTCAGGCTCAGCCATCGGCTTGCGTTAGCCGTCAGTTTCTAACTGACAGCGAGTGATGTCAGTGGCTGAGTAGTTACGTAGCAGAATTCGTCGGCACAGGCGAATTCGATTGTCTGCTCAGCATCCTGAGCGAAAGGCTGAAGAGCCGCACGATGTCATTGCGAGGAGCGGATTGGGCGACGCAGCAATCGCCAATGCGGCATGGGGGATTGCTTCGGCACACCACGCCTCGCAATGACAGGGGCAAGTTGATTGAATAGCCGCGTAGCGGCAAAGCCCTTGCCGATGCGCTCGCTGGGGATTGCTTGGCGCATGGCACTCGCGCGGTGCAAAATTTAAACTGAGCAGTTACAATGCGATGGCAATATGCCTGTCAATATCTCTGCCACTCGGACTGTTGCGCTGGTCACAAGACGCGTTGTCGAATCAACACCCTTGTGCTACTGTCCAACTCGGCAGCAGTTGTTTACGCTAAACGTCCAGAGAGATGTCCTGCGATGGCTGGATATTCGAGACACCGCTCCCAGCATTAGGTCGCAATGGTGCAGCAAGTTCTTACCGTCAATGATCCTTTGTTACGAATGGGGACAGGAGCGCGCGGCCCGAGGTCAATGACGCGCCACCTGGTCCCGGAGTTGAATACGATTGTTCAGTTGTGTTTTTTCGCGGCACGCGCCGGTTTGTCTTTGGATGAGGCGTTTGGTTTTTCTTTCTCTTGCTCTTCTTCGAGAGGTGTGTCCCCGTCGTCGCTTAACGGCTGAATGGGGGCGGGCATCAGCGCCGCGTTAAATACTTCGTTGACATTGTCCACCAGAACAAACGTCATTTCCGCGCGTACGTCCTCAGGCAAATCGTCCAGGTCCTTTTCGTTGCGCCGCGGCAAGATGACGGTCTTGAGTCCGGCGCGATGCGCGGCGAGGACTTTTTCCTTGATACCGCCGACCGGCAAGACACGCCCGCGCAAGGTGATTTCGCCGGTCATTGCCACATCGCTCCGCACCAGACGGTTCGTCATCAGCGACGCGAGCGCGGTCGCCATCGTTACTCCCGCGCTGGGACCGTCTTTGGGCGTTGCCCCCTCGGGCACATGCAAGTGAATGTCACTCTTCTCGAACAGTTTGGGTTCGATGCCCAGTTCTCTGGCTTTGGAGCGGACATAGGAGAGCGCGGCTTGCGCTGATTCTTTCATCACATCGCCCAGTTGCCCGGTGACGATAAACCCTTTGGAACCGGGCATACGGGTCGCTTCGATGAACACAATATCGCCACCTACCGGCGTCCACACCAGACCGGTCGAGACGCCAGGGAGGCAGGTGCGTTCCGCGACCTCGGCATAGAATTTGGGCTTGCCCAGAAATTCGCTCACCCGCTCGCGCGTGATGGTGATGGGCGTGGGCTTGCCTTCGGCGATGTGGGTAGCCACTTTGCGGCAAATGCGTCCGATTTCGCGTTCCAGATTACGCACGCCGGCTTCGCGCGTGTACTCGCGCGTGATGAGCCGAATCGCCGCATCCTCAAAGACGATTTCTTCCGGTTGCAGACCGTTCTCTTTGACCTGACGCGGGATGAGATAGTTTCTGGCGATGTGGAGTTTCTCTTCTTCGGTGTATCCCGAAAGCGTCAGAATCTCCATTCGATCGCGCAGTGCCGGTTGAATCGGCTCAAGGTAATTGGCGGTGCAGATGAAAATCACCTGTGACAAATCAAAGTCCACGTCCAGATAGTGATCGCGGAACGTTTTGTTCTGCGCGGGGTCGAGCACTTCGAGCAGCGCCGACGACGGATCGCCGCGAAAATCGGCACCGATCTTGTCCACCTCGTCCAGCATCATCACGGGGTTGCGCGATTCGGCGCGGCGCAACGATTGGATGATGCGCCCGGGCAACGCGCCAATGTACGTGCGCCGATGCCCGCGGATCTCTGCCTCGTCGTGCATCCCGCCGAGCGACATTCGGATGAATTTGCGTCCCAGCGCGCGCGCGATAGATTGTCCCAGCGATGTCTTGCCCACCCCGGGCGGACCCACAAAGCACAGAATCGAACCTTTGTAGGTTTTGGCTTCTTCGTCGCCGCCGCGCTCCAGACGCAATTTGCGCACTGCCAGATATTCGAGGATGCGCTCTTTGACATCCTTGAGATCATAGTGATCTTCATCAAGGATTTGCCGCGCGCGCGCGATATCGAGATTGTCGGTGGTTGTCTTCGACCACGGGAGTTCGACGAGCCAATCGAGGTACGTTTTGATGACGTGGTACTCGGCGGCGGCGGGGGGCATCTGGCGCATCCGTGCCAGTTCGCGGCGCGCTTCTTTTTCCGCTTCGGGCGTCATTTGCGCTTCGGCGATTTTCTTTTCGTACTCTTTGATTTCGACGGCTTGTTCGTCTTCTTCGCCCAGTTCCTTTTTGATTTGCTTGAGTTGCTCGCGCAGGATGTACTCCCGTTGCGTTTTTTCAAGTTCGCCCTGCGCTTGCGATTGAATCTTGCGCCCCAGTTCGAGGACTTCGATTTCTTTGGTAATCAGCGCGTTCAGTTTGGTGAGTTTGTCTGCCACCCTGTCCATTTCGAGAATTTCTTGCGCGTCCTTCAGTTCCATCCGAATCGTGGTGGCGAGCATATACACCAATTGCCGCGCATCCTCGGCATTCAACACGGCGACGAGCAACTCTTCGGGGAGGTAGGAGGCGAGCGAGACCAGCCGCCGGAACAACTCGATCGTGTTACGCACCAGCGCCTCTTCGTGCAAACTCTTTTCGAGTATATCCGGCTGAACCTGCACGCGCGCGCGCAAGTAGGGCGTCGTGGTCGTAAACTCTTCGATGCAGATGCGTTCGACTCCTTGCACAATCAAGCGCACGGTGTTATCGGGCGCGCGCAAGAGCCGCAGAATCGTCGCTGCCGTTCCGACCGTAAAGACATCGTTGGGGCCGGCTTCTTCGACCTTGTCGTCCTTCATCGTCACCAGCGCGACCATCCGATGCGGTGTGCGCACGGTCTCGTCCACCAGTTCCATCGAACGCGGCTGACCTACGCTGAGGGGAATGACCGTCAGCGGATAGACGACGGTATTGCGCAATGGCAACACCGGCAATTCGGCGGGGATGGAGGGAACCTGTCCAGATTCCCTGGCTTTCTCTTGTGATTCGGTTGTGGGTTCGTCCATTGGCATAGTTGACTCCACAGAGATTACGCGGGTGTGGACACGCGTACAGGGATACGATGCTCGTGTTTGACTTTGGGAATTGTGATGTAGAGGAGTCCATTGATGTATTGGGCTTCGATGCGCTCAGCCTGATAGTTGCCACTCAGATAGATCTGACTGAGAAATTCGCCATAGTGAATTTCCAGACGGTGACAACTGTGACAGTTGGATTTAGCATCTCGATCGTGACGTACGCCACTCACGGTCAGCAGACGATTCGCCAGCGTGATGCGAAAATCTTCGACATTCATTCCAGCGATTTCGATTTTGATCACAATCGCGTCATCGGTCTCGTACACATCCGTCGGCGGATGCCATACGCGCGGGCGGGCGCGCCGTTCCGCTGGCAAAAGTAGATAGAGCATTCGGTCTACGCGTTGTTCTGTCTGTTCCAGATCGTCGGTCTCGAGCATTTCCTGGGTTAGTACCATATGTGCCTCCCCGGCAGTGCAAAAAATCAGGTCACCTCCTGGCGGTGACAGGCCTATTTTAGCACATTTGGTCAAATCGCTCAAGTGGCACAACTGCCCTCTTGCATTCTACGCCTCTTTGCGGTATAGTATGCCCGAAAGGCAAATGCTGGATTTGCTTTAAACTATCTGGCTCACCGAATCCCGACACGAGGATTTGGTGCAAGAGGAGGAGACATGCTGGTACGTGAAACAATGACCCCCAATCCTGTTGTTGTGCATCCCAATGCGTCGTTCGCTGATGCGATGGATTTGCTGCGCGCCAAAAAGATTCGGCGTTTGCCGGTGGTGAACGACGCAGGCGCGCTCGTGGGAATCGTTGTTGAAAAAGATCTACTCAAAGCCTCGCCCTCACCGGCGACTACCTTGAGCGTGTACGAAATTCCGTATCTGTTATCCAGACTCAAAATCAAGGACATTATGACCAAGCGCGTGATCACTGTCGAAGAGGATTGGCCGCTGGAGGAAGCCGCGCGCGTGATGGTGGAACACAAGATTGGCTGTTTACCGGTAATGCGGGGCAACAAGGTCGTTGGCATCATTACGGAGACGGACATTTTCCGCGCGATGACGCAGGCGCTGGGTGGCGAACCGCAATCGTTACGCGTGATGGTGCAGGTGCCAGATCAAAAGGGTGAACTGGCAAAACTGACGAATCAAGTTGCTCAACTCGGTGGCGATATTCGCAGTCTAGTCACGTTGGTGAGTAAGGAATCCCAGCAAGGCGAAATCACAATGAAACTGATCGGCATCCCGCGCGATGCATTGGTGTCAGCACTTGAAAATGTGGGTATCCGTGTGATTGATGTCCGCACGGCAGGCACCAAATACGAACCGCGATTGATTTCGTCGCATTAACAGACACATAGACCCGAAGGAAGCCTCCTTCGGGTCTTGTGTTACCAGAGGATTTCTAGCACATCACTGTTTTACCACCATCTCCCCACTTGCGCTCCGCCCCCATACCTCAGGTTCGTACATCGGCGTGGCTTCCGCAGGCAACGCGCGGAACGTGCCGCTCGTCGTCGCGCGAATCAGATACGCGTACGTGTGCTTGCCCTTCCACAAGTACGTCGTGAAGAACACGGCGCGATTGTCGCGCAAATCGGGACGCGACCAGTAGAACCGTTCGCCGCGCGGTTCGATGCCGCTCGTGTTGAGCGAATAGTTGATCGCTTCAAAGCCGGCGGGGAGCGGATCGGTGACCATCACATACCAACTCTCGCGCGGCACGTCCACCGTCAACTTGACGCGCACAATGTCACCGACCTTGAACGACGTGAGCGGCTTGTTCGTCTTGGGATCGAGATACTCGCGCGAGATGGTGGGACCGTCTAGCGATTTTGCTGCACCGACTCTTTCAACGTCAGCATAATACGTCAGCGCGCTCGCATAGTACACGCGCCCTGTGCCTTGTTTGACGATGCGCACCTCACGATTGCCCGGCGCAAGGCGCAAAACGATTTCGCGTCCTTGCGCGATATTTTCACGACGCACCGTCTCTTTTGCAACGCTCTTGCCATCCACAAACACCTCGTACGCAAAATTTGCCTCGAGTTCGCGCGACTGCGCGAGATAATCGGTGAGCGCGATAAGCACCTGCGCGGTCTCTTGCGTCGTGCGCCAGTAGCCACCCAACCGATTCTGCATCAGGTAGCGCACGGTCTTGGTGATGAGCGGCGACTGTGGATCGAGCGTGAGGAGCGCGCGCAGAATCGTCGCGGTGGTACGACCGTCGCTTACAAAATACTCCCAGCGTTGGCGCGCGGCATCGGATTCGCGCCAGTATGCTGTGGTCGTCGTCTCGGTGGCAAGTTTCGCAAGCGCGCTCACAATCTCTTTGGCTCTGGTTTCTTCGCCGACCGATTTGAGAAGGAGCGCGAGAAGCGCGCGCGAGTTGAGCGACATTTTGTCTTGCTTTTCGATCATCGCGCGCGCGAGCGCGGCATCGCCTTGCCCGGCTTCGGCAAGGACATAGGCGATGTACACTTTCAAATCGTAATCGTTCGTGTCCACCATTGGCTGGCGCAAGAATTTCATCGCGCGCTTGATGGCGTTCTCGTCCACCTTGTAGCCCGCCTTCTTCGCTTGCACCAGGCCGTACAAAACGTACGCCGTCTCGTACGGTTGCGAATCATCCAATTCCCACCAACCCCAGCCGCCATCCTCGTGCTGGAACGCGTACAGACGCGTCAAGCCGTCCTCTACTTGTTTCGGCAATTCTTTTTCGATTTTGTCGTTTTTGATTTGCAATTTGTCGAGGGCTTGTTTCACCAGAACACTCGGCAAAAAGCGACTCATCGTTTGCTCGACGCAGCCGTACGGAAAACCGGTGAGATATTCGAGTGAATCAATCAGCCCCGCCGCAAGCGATGGCGATGTGGAAAGTTTTATCGTTGCGAAGGTTGCATCGTTCGGCACGTGAATCGTGAAACGTGATTCGTTGTCGTCCAGTTGACCTGCGTTCGTGACGACGCGCTTTTCGCCGAAAGGTTCAATCGGCAGTGAAATTTGCACCGCGTCGCGCGCTGTTTCACCACGCGCGCTGATCGTGATCGTCGTCGAAATTGGCACATTTGGCACGTTGGGCAAATTTGGCATCTTTGGCACATTTGCCACCCAACTCAATGTTGCCGATTGTCCCGCGCCAATCGTCAGCGTGCGCGTGAGCGGCGCTGTCAGCGCGATGGTCGTCGCCGAAATGGTCACGGTGACATTTTGCACGCGCTCGGTCGAATTGCGAATGATCGCGCCAAGCGTCGCTTGATCGCCGACGTTCAAAAAGCGCGGTAGCACCGGACGCACGATCAAATCTTTCGTGACGATGGTATCACCCGTGCCTTTGCCGACCTGGGTTTGCGCGGTAACGCCGTTCGCAATCGCGGTCCACGTCGTCAGGTTGTCGGGCAGTTTCACTTCGACGCTCGCGTTGCCGTTCGCATCAGTGACAATCGTCGGATTCCAGTACGCGATGTCGGGGAATGTTTTGCGAATCTCTTCGCCGTCGCCGCCACCGCCGCCGAAATCTTCGCGTCGGTTGACACGTTCGATAAAGACGGTGAGTGATTGCGATGTCTTGACCGCGAGGTCGCGTTTGCCGTAGAACGCCTCCACAATGTCCGCGCCAAAATTTTGCGCGAGCGCAAGCACCGCCTTGTCCACGACCGAGAGCGATACTTCGGCGCTGACCGGTTTGCCGTTCGCGTCCGTCGTCTTGAGATTGAACACCGCTTTGTCTTGCGGCGCGTACTGCGGTTTTGCCGCTGCGACGCTCACATTCAAATTCTTTGCGTTCGAGACGACCTTGATGTTTTCCAGACCCATCTTGAAACTGGGAATGCCATCGGGCATACCCCCCTGGGGTATCAACACCACGCCGACGTACACATTCGGAAAGTGATTGTCGGTGATGGGGATTTCGATCGTCGCGCTGTTCGAATCGAGCGCGACGAGTCGCTTGGAGATAATCTTGCCGCGTTCGAG
>DAOTYB010000118.1:0-5895 GCA_034435315.1 Anaerolineae bacterium
CCTACGCGCGATTACACGCTGCGCGTTCAATTCGGCGATGCGTCGAGCGAATCGTTCCCGCTTGCCAATCTCCAGTTTCCAACGACGCTCTGGCGCGCGGGCGAAATCGTGCGCGGTCAGTACGCCGTAACGATTCCCGCGCACGCGCGCGAAGGCACGACGCCGCTGCGCATCGTTTTGAGCGATGGGCAAAGCGTGGATCTCGCGCCGTTCACCATCGAGAAAACGGATCGCGTCTTTGTCGCGCCGAGCGTGCAGTTTGCGCAGCGCGCGAATTTTGGCAACGTCATCGCGCTCGTTGGTTACGATGTGCCGACGCTAAACGTGAAACCCGGCGAAACCGTGCGTCTCACGTTGTACTGGCAGGCGCGCGCGAAAATGGACAAGTCGTACACCGTCTTTGTGCATCTGCTCGATGCAGCGGGCAAGGTGGTCGCGCAGCAAGACGCGCAGCCGCTGCGCGGTGCG
Organism: Anaerolineae bacterium; assembly: GCA_034435315.1. GTDB lineage: Bacteria > Chloroflexota > Anaerolineae > UBA4142 > UBA4142 > VGOB01. The sequence continues at coordinate 469 of DAOTYB010000118.1, forward strand.
CGTCCAACGACCACGTGGGTCGCCAACGAGTATCTCGCGGATGCGTACGAACTTGTCCTCAAACCCGAAACGCCGTCGGGGACGTACCGCATCGAGATTGGCTGGTACGATGCGGCTGACCCCGCGTTTGCGCGCGTGCCTGTGTTGGACGATAATGGTGTGGCGGTGAGCGACCATGTGATTTTGCAAACAATAATTCAAGTCAAATAGTCGGTTAGTCGCGTCGTCAGATAGTCTGATGCTTAGCCCACGACGCGACTAGATGACTGAACGACTAACGACTATGCGACCCAGTATCTCTGTCTTTTTTCCCTGCTACAACGACGCTGGCACGATTGCCACGATGGTGATTCGCGCCATTCAAACGCTGCGCGAAATCACTGACGATTACGAAGTCATCGTCGTCAATGATGCCAGCCCCGACGACGCGCTGCAAATTTTGAACGAACTCGCATGCGTCCTGCCACCGACGTTTCGCATCATCCATCACGAAACGAATCGCGGCTATGGTGGCGTGATTCGTTCGGGCATTGCGGCGGCGACCAAAGAGTGGGTGTTTTACACCGATGGCGACGCGCAGTACGATGTGCGCGAACTCAAACTCCTCGCCGCAAAAATTTCCGACGAGGTGGATTTCATCAACGGCTGGAAAATCAAGCGGCACGATCCATTGCATCGCGTCTGGATCGGCATAGCGTACCAATATTTCATCAAATTCATCTTTGGTTTGAAAATCAAAGATGTGGATTGCGATTTTCGCTTGATGCGCCGCGCGATGTTCGACGTGATTGAACTGGAATCGAACACGGGGACGATTACGTTCGAGTTGGTGAAAAAAGCGCAAGACGCGGGCTATCGCTTTGCCGAAGTGCCGGTGCATCATTTCTATCGGCAGTATGGCACATCGCAATTTTTCAACCTGCGACGCGTGGGCGCCACACTCCTTCGGATTTTTCACTGGTGGTGGCGGCTCGTCGTCAAACAAGAAGCCGTGCGCGCGTATCGTCCCAAGCGCACCGCGCAAATGGCAAAAGTAATCACGTGACAATGACTCGCCAAGCGTTCGCGCAACGCGTCCTCTCTCCCACCGACATCCTGCACGCGTTCGAAACGATGCCCGTCGAAGAAAAATGGGCGTTTCGCGGTTGCACGCCCTCGGACACGGGCAAGTGGACGCACGACTATCATCGCTATCCCGCCAAGTTTATTCCGCAACTGGTGGAAAAGTTGATCGCCGAGTACGTTTCCACGCGCGACGCGCACGTGAACGATCCGTTTATGGGCTGCGGCACCACGATTGTCACCGCCATCGCCAGCGGTTTCCACGCCAGCGGCACGGACATCAATCGCCTCGCGCATCTGATTACCAGGGTCAAAGCCACGCCCATCGAACCGACTTATCTCGCGCGCAAGGTCGAAGCGTTCTTCGAGGTTTTGCAGCGCGAACACGCGCGCATCGAACCGCGCGTGCCGCAACGACACATCGAACGCATCCGCTATTGGTTCACCGATGCCGCCATTCACGACCTTGGGGTGTTGTTGCATCTGATTCAGCGCGAAGAGGATGCCGTCATTCGCGATTTTCTTCTGGTGGCGTTCAGTCACATTTTGAAACGCTGTTCGTTGTGGTTGCAGACCAGCACCAAACCGACGCGCGATGTGCGCAAACCGATAGTGTCACCTTTTCACGCGTTTCGCCAGCACGTCAAAAAGATGCAAACGGGCAACGAAGCATTTTACCACGTTGTGCCATCGCGCGTGCGCGCCGCGCTGAACGAGTACTTGAACGTTCGCGTGGGCGATGCGCGCCAGCAGCCGGTGCCGGACGCGAGCGTGGACCTCATCGTCAGTTCCAGTCCGTACGTGACCAGTTACGAGTACGCCGATTTGCACCAACTCTCCACGCTATGGCTCGATCTGGCAGACGATTTGCGCGCGTACCGCCAAGAATTCATCGGAACGGCGGCGACCGTGTATCGTCCGCGCGCGCTCAAGAGTGTGCTTGCGCAAAACATCATCGCGCAACTCGCCGCGTCGAGTCGCAAGATGGCGCAGGAGGTGGAAACATTCTTCGCCGATATGCAAGAGGTCTTTGACGAGAGTTTTCGCATTCTCAAGCCCGGCGGTCGCTGTTGCTATGTGATTGGTAACACGCAGTTGAAAGGTGTGGACATTCTCAACGCGCAGGTGTTCGCGGAAAGTTTGCAACATTCCGGGTTTCGCCTCGACCGCATCATCAAGCGCGAAATTCCGTCCAAGATTCTGCCGCAAAAACGCGACAAGAAAACCGGACGCTTTGCCAAGAATCAAACCGCAGATGCCGAAGCGTATCCCGTCGAGTACATCGTCATCGGTCACAAAGTAGCGGAGGTACCATGAACGCGTTCACGCGATTGCACAATGCCGATTGTCTCATCACCGGCGGACTCGGCTTTATCGGCTCGAATCTCGCGCGGCGACTCGTCGAACTGGGCGCGCGCGTGACGCTGGTGGATTCGCTCATCCCCGAGTACGGCGGCAATCTGTTCAACATCGCCGGCATCGAAGACAGGGTACGCGTCAACATCGCCGACGTGCGCGATGAGTACTCGATGGACTATCTTGTGCAGGGTCGCGATTTTTTGTTCAACCTCGCCGGGCAAACCTCGCATCTCGATTCGATGCAAAATCCGTACACCGATTTGGAAATCAACTGCCGCGCGCAACTCTCGATTTTGGAGGCGTGTCGCAAGCACAACCCGCGCGTCAAAATCGTCTACGCGAGCACGCGCCAGATTTACGGCAAGCCCGATTACCTGCCGGTGGACGAGCGTCACCTCTTGCATCCCACCGATGTGAACGGCATCAACAAAATGGCGGGCGAGTGGTATCACATCGTTTACAACAACGTCTACGGCATCCGCGCCGTATCGCTGCGAATGACGAACACGTACGGACCGCGAATGCGCGTCAAAGATGCGCGCCAGACGTTTCTGGGCATCTGGATCAAAAATCTTATCGAAGGCAAACCGATTCAGGTGTGGGGCGATGGTTTGCAGGTGCGCGATTTCAACTACGTGGACGATGCAGTGGAGGCAATTCTCCTCGCGGCGACGAGCGAAAACGCGAACGGACAAATTTTCAATCTGGGGAGCGACGAAACCATTAACCTGCGCGATCTCGCCGAACTGTGTATCGAAGTGAACGGCGGTGGCACGTATGAAATCATTCCCTTTCCCCCCGACCGCAAAGTGATTGACATCGGCGATTACTATGCCGACTATCGCAAGATTCGCGGGATGCTCGGGTGGACGCCGCGCGTGAATTTGCGCGAGGGATTGAAACGCACGCTCGAGTACTATCGCGCGCATCGGGAGCATTATTGGTAAATCAGTGCGCTCGCGAGAACGAAAACGGGATGGCAAGAGAATTGGGCCCCAGGCAGAAATAATTCAGGGACGCCGCAGCGTCCCTGAATTATTTTTTAGGCTTTTGTGCAATCATCTGCCCGATGATCTTGGAGGCTTCCTCCATTGTTGCCTCGTTGAACGAATGCTTGAAGGTGCTGATGAACAGCGCGTCGAGTCCCTGCAGTACCTCGGCATCGGTGCCGCCGTGCCGCTCGCGATACATTTCAATCAACTTGTTGCGTTGATTTGCCGACATCAGCGGCGAGCGTCGCGCGGGACGTTCTTTTTCGACTGCCGGTGGTGTGGTCGCGCGCAGTGCATCTTCCGCGCTTGCCAGGCCCGCGCCGGGAATCAAGCCGTACCCCATCGCGGCGAGCGCGCGACCAATCGCGGAGGTCTCGGCGACTTCCCAGGGAAAATCGCGTTCCGCCGCTGTGCCATTCTTTTTGCGACTGGTGGCAATCCCATGCCGCGTACCGTAGATTTCACTCGTGACGGTGACGAGCAAGGTCAACTGTTCGGGATTGTCAAGCAAGACCCTGGGTTCGTGAAAATCGAGGCGCTTGCCCTGTTTGCGATGATCCTCATTTGCCATCGCGAGTTTGCCATCCACCGCCATATACGCGTGCTCGACCGTTTGCCACTCCTCACCGACTTTGCGCCGTGATTCGAGGACGACAACGTAATCCACAAAATCTTCGTGCTTGACGGTCCCCACGTCACGCGCTTTGCGACACAATGCCAGCACTTCTTCGCGAGTCATTTTACTCCTCCCCGTGGACAGTATTCAGTGGTCAGTGTTCAGTGTTCGGTATTCAATGGTCAGTATCCGCCTCCAACTGCTAACGCATTTTCAATCTGCTCCGCCACGCTCTTCTGCGGCGACCCATCCCCTGGCTCGCCCTCGCGGGCGATGCGTTCGGCTTCCAGCAGCGTGATGCCCTCAGGAATGGGCGAAATCGTGTCGGGGCGCGGCGTGCCCACATCGTTGATACCTGTCTGCCACCAGTTGCGCAACGCAATGAGCATCCGCCGTCCTTTGTCGCCACGCTTCAGATATTCGGGGAGGATGGGGGCGTTACTCATCGGCGCTGGACAGCCTTAACTCTTTATCCGTCTGCTCGCGCTCTGTATGCCTCCCCACCAGTAGCGGCGTCGGTGCGTATTCCTTTGCTCGTTCGGAAGGCAGTATACGTAACAAGTCAAATTGAACAAGTTTATCCAGGATAGGCAATATCTCGCCAAACTCCTTTGCTCTGAGTCGCTCCAAATCTTCAAGGGTAACAGTGGCATCAGAGAGAATGCCTTTCTCTAAGACAAGATCAAGCACGTAATAGTCTTCAGGTGACAAGCCAGCTTGGCCACGCAACTGCTGGTCGGCATATTCAAGTCCCTGTTGGAGTACATCGGGCGTAATCAAGTCAGCAGGGATGGTAGCGGCTTTCAGCAAGACGTAACTTCCCAGCCGATTGAGATAGCGTGGGACGCCATCCGAGCGCTCACAAAGAACACGTGCCGTCTCAGGTGTAAACGGTCGAACCGCCAGCGGATCATCAGGGTCGCGTCGGGCGTTCTTGGGACGCGCGCTGTTCAGGTAGTTCACCAGCATCCGATAGGTGGTGGGTTGGTCGAGCGGCTTGAGTTCAAGCGCCAGGTCAAACAGACCCAAATCGCGCGTCAGGATATCGCGCGTCAAGCCCGATGGATGTCCTGTCAGTATGAACCATGCGCCGCCTTTCAGCAATCCCTGAGCATTACGAAGCAACTCGCGCACGCGCGCCGGGTCCTGCTTGTCGAGATCGTCAATCGCGATCACTACGCGGCTGTACTTTTTGAGCGCCCGCTCAAGCAAATCCTCAAAACTGAGCGTGGGAAACCTGGGAGTGGTCACAGGTGCGGTGGTCTCTTCATATTTGATCTCAGCAGATAGAATGCTGGCTTGGGCTCCGCCTTTCTTTTGAACAGGTCGCTTTCTGGGGCGGATGCCCATCAAATTCAACTGGTGCTGTGCCCATTCATCGTCGGGCATTTCACGCGC
>DAOTYB010000119.1:0-5976 GCA_034435315.1 Anaerolineae bacterium
CGTCAACTTAAGCGGGGAATGCCGCATTACAACCCTCCCCTCTCCCAAATTCAGGCGAAGGAGGGGGCGAGGAATGGAGCAAGTGCCAGCCTTAAGTTGACGCATATGGGGGCAGGGGGTGGGGCAATGCATTTGCAAGGTGTGAAATGCAGGCTCAGCGGATCCAAAATCTTTTTCTGAAAGACTATAGTTTCCAACCGACGGCAAGCTCAGAGACGGGTTTAAAAGTTAAAAATCTAGCCGTTTGGAGCATAATGACAGAAACGTGCGCGGTCATTGCGAGGAGCGGGTTTTGCGACAAAGCAATCTCCAATGCGACGTTGGGGATTGCTTCGGCACACCACGTCTCGCAATGACAGGGTAAAGTTTCTGGGTAATTCAGGAAACACTGATGCAGATACGCTGGAAATGGTTGGTGGGCGCACTGATATTGTTGCCGGTGCTGGCTCATCTGATTTACGCGATCGTCGTTTCGCCTCTGGGCAATTATTACCTCACCGTTGAACAATCGCTTGAACGCGCAATCAACACGCCGATACGCGTTGGGGGTACGGTAGTGCCCGGTTCGATTCGCTGGGACACGGCGACACGCATGCTGCATTTTCAAATCGTTGGCGAGCGCGCCACGCTCAATGTACTTTACCGCGCTGTTGCCCCCAACGCGCTACGCGATCAGGTGGTTGTGATGGTCGAAGGCGCGCGCACCTCAGACAGCACTTTTATCGCCACGCATATCCAGGTACGGTGTCCCCATCAGTACCTGCCAGCGGGATGGTAGATACGTCTGGCACGCCACGCGTTGACTTGGACATGTTCACGACTCGCTTTTGACCAGATTTGAACTTGCGGAGAGTACGCTGGATTTGACTCTGTAGTGTGAGCAATAAATCCTCTCCGGGGTTCTTATGAAATCACGCAGCAACGGAGCTGTCTCGCATAGATCCGCTTGGCGCTCTACCAAAGCGAACAACGTGCGCGCGATCAATGCAGATGATTTGTTGTATATGTATCTGCATGAAATCGGGCAAACGCCTCTCCTCAGCCGCCAACAAGAAATCGCGTTGAGCAAAGCCATCCAGCGGGGACGCCTCGCGGAACAACGTTTACGCCGCAACGGGCACAGCCGTGCCTTGCGCGCTCGCCTCGAGCGCGAGGTGCATGCAGGTGCGCGCGCCCATCGTCAGTTGCTCGAAGCCAATTTGCGCCTCGTCGTCAGTATCGCCAAACACTATGTCGGCCACGGGCTGAGTTTGCTGGATTTGATTCAAGAGGGCAATCTGGGACTGATGCGCGCGGTGGACAAGTTCGATTATCGGCGCGGCTATCGGTTCTCGACACTGGCAACGTGGTGGATTCGTCAGGCGATTGTGCGTGCGATTGGGGCGTATGGAAATTCACCGCGCCTGCCCGCTCACACGATGCAACGCCTGCGCCATCTGGAGCAAACCTTTCGCGTGCTGGAGCAGGAACTGGGGCACGAACCGAGTGCTGCCGATCTGGCCGCGTGTATGCATCTGCCCGTGTCCAAAGTGCGTCGCCTGCTCGAAGTGAACGCGGGAACACTGTCGCTCGAAGCGGATTTGAGTAACGAGCAAGAAGTGACGCTGAGCGATTTCCTGAAAGATGTACAAACGCCCTCCCCCTGGCAAGCCGCATTGCACGAATCGTTGCGCAACGATCTGCTGAACGCACTGGATACCCTGACCCCCCGCGAGGCGCGCGTCCTGATGATGCGTTTCGGATTACGAGACGGCACGGATCAAACACTCGAAGAGATTGGCGCACGAATGGGATTGACGCGTGAGCGGGTGCGTCAAATCGAACGCGGTGCACTGGAAAAGTTACGCGCAATGGACGAAGAACGGTGGCGGAGTTATCTCACCGCTTGTTTTGAACAAGAGTAGGCTCAAACCTGCCTTACGCACCAGTGCTTCGGCAGAGACTCCACTTGTCTCCTTTCCCTTCTCTCCCCCTCCACTACGCGGAAGAAAGAAGGGAAATCGTAATTACTCCGCTGTGCCATCCATCATCCATCGCGAAATCTCTCCTTGGTCTTCTTCGTACACCACTCTGCAGCGTGGGAAAGGTAATCAAAGGGTAATCACTCAGCCGTACCATCAATCGTGAAAAGCCCCATCCCCTTGCCCCCTCCCCACGCCGCAGAGCGGCGCGTGGGGAGGGGGATATTGAGGTCGGGGTGTGAGTGCGGGCCGGCTTCGCCGCCCGCACTCACACCCCCTCCCATCTCCCCCTGCTCTCCCCGCAAAGCGAGGAGAGCAGGGGATGAGTGGAGTTGTCCCCGGGGAACGACGGCGAGATAACGAGCACCGTAACCTTCCAATGGCAGAAAAGACTTTGCACACTACCAAGAATTTCAGGGAGTGCGTCAAAACACTCGGTAAGGTTGGATTTTATCTGAAACGGCAGAGGCTGATGTGCAGATTGATCTGAACTGTGATGTAGGCGAGAGTTTTGGCGCATACACAATGGGCAACGATGCGGCGCTGATGCCACTCATCACTTCGGCGAACATTGCTTGTGGTTTTCATGCCGGCGATCCACAGGTGATGGCGCGCACGGTGCGCCTGGCAGTGGCGCACCACGTTGCCATCGGCGCGCACCCCGGCTTGGCTGACCTCGTTGGCTTTGGTCGCCGCGCGCTCGAAGTGACACCGGACGAAATCGAAAACGATGTGCTGTATCAGATCGGTGCACTCGCCGCCTTTGCGCGCGCCGAAGGTGCACGTCTGGCACACGTCAAGCCGCACGGCGCGCTCTACCACCTGGTTGCCACGCGCCCACCACTTGCCCACGCGCTCGCGCGCGCGGTAGCACGTTTTGATTCCACGTTGATTTTGGTCGGACAACCCAATTCCGCGCTGGAACGCGCCGCACACGAGCACCACTTGCGCTTTGCGCGCGAGGGCTTTGCCGATCGGACCTACCAGCGCGATGGCACACTCCGTCCGCGTCGCGAACCGGGCGCGTGCATTGACGATCCACATCGCGCGGCGGAACAAGCGTTGCAGATGGTACGCACCCAAACTGTCACCACGCCCGCAGGCGAAACAATTGCAATGCCGGTGGACACGTTGTGCATTCACGGCGACTCGCCCCACGCAGTCGAGATCGCGCGCGCGGTGCGCGCAGCATTGCAACACAATGGCATTCGCATAGCATCATTGTAAAAAAAGACCCAAACCCAACCTCCTCCCTTGAAAATACATTTGTCCACGAAGGTCACGAAGGAACACGAAGAAAAAAATCTTCGTGTATCTTCGTGTCCTTGGTGGATATTTTCATTCGTCGTAGCGGGCGCGTGCGCCCATACACAACTCCTTCGTCATCCGTCTTTCGTCATTCGTCATTCGTCATTCATCCTTCGGCAATCCCAATGATTTATCCCCAACCCCGTTTGCTTCCCGTCGGCGACACAGCCATCTTGATTGAATTCGCTGACGAAATCAACGATGCGATAAACGAGCGCGTGCACGTGCTTGCCGACATGTTGCGCGGGCGCGCCGAGATTCGCGATCTTGTCCCCGCGTACGCCTCGCTCCTCGTGTGTTACCATCCTCGGCGCGCGCCGTTTGTAGAAATGTGTGCCCTGTTGCACGACGCGCTGGCGACACTACGAACGGACACACAGCGCGCAGCGCGTCTCATCGAAATTCCCACGCGCTATGGCGGCGCGTGGGGTCTCGATCTCGCCTTCGTTGCCCAGTCCCGTCAGCTCACCGAAGATGCAGTGATTCGCTGGCACACCAGCGTGGTGTATCGCGTGTATTTTATCGGTTTTTTGCCGGGCTTTGCGTACCTGGGTTCGGTGCCGGAGCAAATCGCTGTGCCACGTCTGGAGACACCACGCGCGCGCGTGCCGGCAGGCTCGGTCGGCATCGCCGGTCGCCAAACCGGCATCTATCCGATGGAATCGCCGGGCGGTTGGCGCATCATCGGACGGACCGACGTGTCCTTGTTCGATGTGACTCGCGAGCCACCGACCTTGTTACAACCCGGTGATCGCGTGCGCTTTGTTGCGATATGACGAAGGACGAAGGACGAATGACGAATGACGAATGATGAATGATGAATGATGAATGATGAATGACGCACCTCATCCATCCTTCGTCTTTCGTCCTCCGTCCTATGCTCACCATCCTTGAGGCAGGCATTCTTACCACAATTCAAGATGCTGGGCGCTGGGGCTATCAGGCGTATGGTGTGCCGGTCTCTGGCGCGATGGATGTGGCAGCGCTCTGCGCGGCGAATCAACTGGTGCACAATCCGCCCGACGAAGCCGCCCTCGAAATTCACTCGTCGGTCGTGCTCCAAACGGATGCGCCACATCTCATCGCGTTGACCGGCGCCGACGCGCGCCTGTGCATCAACGGACGCGCGCTCCCGATGTGGATGAGCATTTTCGTACGCGCAGGCACAACGATTGAAATCACTCCCGCGCGCGCAGGAGGCTGGAGGTATCTGGCAATTCATGGAGGGATTGAGGTGCCGCGCGTGCTGGGTAGCAAGTCCACTTTTGCGCGCGGTCGGTTGGGGGGATTAGAGGGACGCGCGCTCCTCGCCGGTGATGAGATTCGCATCGGTGCGCCAACCCTGCGCGATCTGAGTGCAGCCGCCGGCGAGCGTATCGCGCCGTGCCTCTATGGCGAAGAGATGCGTATCGTGTTGGAGCTGCATACCGAGTGGTTCACGGCGGAAGCACTTGCCGCGTTGACACGCGAAGAGTACATCATTACCGAGCAAGCGGATCGGATGGGGTATCGTTTGCACGGGGCGCGCTTGACGCGCGCGCGTGAGGGGGAACTGCTGTCGTGCGGCGTTACGCTCGGCGCGATTCAAGTGCCGCCCGATGGACAACCCATCGTCTTGATGGCAGATCATCAAACGACCGGCGGCTATCCCATCATTGCGACACTAAGTAGGTGTGCATAAGTTTTTTCCGCTATCCTAATGGTGTATAATCTTCACCAGTTCCACACTGAGCGGAGGCTGCTATGCATCGTTATGTGCGTCCCCTAACCTCTGAAGAACACCAAGCGCTGCATGATTTTATGTGGTCCTCCCCTTGGCGCATTGCTCGCCGTGCTCTGGCGATTCTCCTCTCGGCTCAGAAATTCACTATTGAGCAATTAACCACAATCTGCGGTGTCAACGAGCGCACCATTCGTAACTGGCTGGACGCCTACGAAGCCACAGGCGTGGCAGGCTTACAAGAAGCCGAGCGGAGCGGACGCCCACGCCGCACGACCACTCAGCAAGATGAGCACATTGCCCACCTCGTGGAGAAGGATCCGACCACTGTCGGGTATCGGCGGACGGTCTGGTCGGTGGGTAGTTTGTGTGCCCATCTGGTCAAGACAGGCATCTCCATTGGGGCAGCCACCCTCCGCCGCCGCTTGCACGCGCTCAAGTTCCGCTGGCGGCGTCCCCGCTTGGCGGTAGTGCGCCGCGATCCCGAGGGGGCCAAGCGCATGCAAGTCATTATGGAAGCGCTTTTCCGCGCCTCTCCAGACACGCACATCTTGGTCGGGGACGAGACGAAAGTTGAACATATCCCTGTCCTCCGGGCGATGTGGACGCGCCTGGCGAGCCAATTTCGCATTCCCACCCCGCCGGATAATCGCTTTTTCTACATCTTTGGTGTGCTGAACATCGTCACAGGCACCTGGACGTATACCTTTTGCGACAAGGCTAATCGCGTGACCTTTATCGAGTTTCTGGAACAGATTGTGCAGGTCTACCCGACGGGGACGATTCTCTTGATTTTGGACAATGCCCGCTACCACACTGCGAAAGCAGTTCTGGAGTGGTTAGCGGCTCATCCACGGGTAACGGTGCTCTGGCTGCCCAAATATGCACCAGTGCTCAATCCGGTGGAGAAGATATGGTGGCGCCTGAAAGAGCAGATCGCGGCTAATCATTGTTATCCCACCCTTGAGGATTTGATGAAAGCGGTCA
>DAOTYB010000120.1:0-10426 GCA_034435315.1 Anaerolineae bacterium
CGAGTTGCTGGACCTGCTCGTAGCCGATTAGAGCATTTACCTCTCTCGTCGCAGTTCTGGTTCAATGCCACTCGCAAGAGAGGTCGATTTTGCGCGCCCTCATGCGGGCGTACAAATCTTTTTTTTCGTCAAATTGTTGCCAAAGTCCAGTTTTTTATTCGCCGATGGTTGTACGTAAACTACGCAATGAAAAGCGCTCGTGCGAAACTTGAAAGATACATACCTCGTACCCCATCGCGGCACACTGCTTTTCGACCATCTCGACTTCTTCGCCAAAAAAGTTGGACACTTGCGCCGCAAGATAAGCCCCAAACAAAGCACAGCGTGTAATATCCGATTTTTGTCCGGTTGTTACGTTGCGCCCTTCGGAGGTAAATTTGGTTGCAAATCCCTGGGCGAGAAAAGAATTTTTCACAATCACCTGACCGCTCTTTTTGGCATAATCGAGTTGATACGTGATATAGCCCCATCCAATTGCCGCGTAAAACTCGGTGAAGAAACGTTCTTTGGCGATGGGTTCGTCGGGGATGTGAAACTCTGCCAACAACGCGGCGACGGTACGTCGGGCAGCGCGGCGCGCGCTGAGATACAAACGAGCGTCAATGAACCGCTCGCCCAGCAGCATATACAAATCGTCCATCCAATCAGCAATAGAAGCGCAACTGATGATGAACGCGCGTACGCCAATGATGTTGAATTGTCCATCGCGCTCAAATTTTACCGATTGAGCGGTATGGTCAAAGTAGGATGTCTGCTCCATTCTCTCTGCTCTATACGGGCAACCTGTCGCCAAATGCCTGATAGAAACGTTCGCAAAATTCCTCTAGCGTATAGCGGTGATTCTGAGTTCCGTATTCTTCCAGTGCGTAGGTAGCCGCCAGACTGCCCATCTTGCCGATAATCTCCCAGGGCAACTGGTTCAAATATCCTTTGATGACCCCCGCGCGATATGCATCCCCGACTCCCGTGGGATCCGCCTGACGACGTGCAGATACACTCGGAATGTCAATGGTTTCACCGGCGGTGTGGATGCGCGAACCTTTTTCACCGAGAGTGACGATGAGTGTTTGGGTTGCGCGCGCGACCTCACGATCGGTCCAACCCGTTTTGTGTTTCAGCAGTTCGAATTCGTATTCGTTGACAATCGTCATAGTCGAGTCGCGCACACCTTCAGCGAGTTCGGCACCACTCAGACGAATGATTTGTTGACTGGGATCGTACACGTATGGCAATCCCAGTTCTTTACACTCGCGCACATACAGCACCATCGCGCGCGGATCGTTGGGCGAAATAATAACAAGGTCAATGGGTTCGCCGCGCGCGTGTTCCTTGAACGAGAGTTTGTGCGCGTGTGCCATCGCGCCGATGTAAAACATCGCGATTTGATTTTGCTTGCCATCGGTGCTGACGAAGAAGGACGCGGTGAAATCGTCCGGGATTTCGATGATGGCGCGCGTATCCACGTTGTTCTGTTCAAGCCACGCGCGATATTCGGCAAAATCCTGACCGACGGTCGCCATAATGCGCGGGCGCTCACCCAGGAGCGCAAGGTTGTAGGCAATGTTCGTCGCGACGCCACCGCGCTGCTTTTTCATCGAATCCACGAGAAACGAGACAGACAGATTAGCGACTTTTTCCGGCAAAATGTGTTCGTGGAAATAGCCGGGGAATTGCATAATGTAATCGTATGCGATGGAGCCGGTGATAAGGACACTCATTGGAACTCCAGTGTTCAGTGTTCAGTGTTCAGTTGCCTTCATTTTCGCCGCGCACGTTGATCCAGTGATACCACCACGCGAGCAAAGCAATCAACGCGCCGAGGATGCTACCGATGAATTCGCGCGTAAATGTCAACGTAGCATAGCGCGTGGACAGATCGGCGACGCCCAAAAGCCACGTCAGCACCTTGCCGATAGCACTCGCGCCGCGAATGACCGCAGTCACCAGCGCGATCAGCATCAGCGCGTAAACATACAGACGAAAGAGTTGCGCGGATTGCGTTTGCGTCAAGGTGCGCCAGCGGCGCCAGTGCCAGAACCACACCGGCAGTGCCACCAACACAATCGCCAGCGACGAGGCAACGCTTTCCTTATTGCCACGCAACTCCCAATCTTCCACGCGCGCGCGTTCCATTTCTTCGATTTGAGCGCGTTGCTCCGGCGTCAAGGTTGGCTCCGGCACCGGCGTGGGTTGGTGTGTCACGACGACCGGCGTAAGCGTTGGAAGCGGTGTTGGAATCGGTGGCTGGCGTTCTTCCCACGGCACGCTCGAGACAACCATCAAACGCAAAACACTATCCGCCAGGAGTTGCACTGCAAAGAACGCGAAGAGAAAAACGAGAAACGCGGTGGCGCCATAGTACAATCGTTTGAGGTCAAGGTCAAACATTTTTGCCCTCCCACAGCAGGACAAATTTCTAAACCTGTCCTCCAAACAAACGCGCCAGGTTCACATCAAACGGCGGATACACGACGCCGCGTTCTGTCACCAGCGCGGTGATGTACTTGTTCGATGTTACATCGAACGCGGGATTGCCCACACGCACACCTTCGGGCGCAATCGGCACACCTTCGATGTGTGTGACTTCGCGCGCGTCGCGCTCCTCGATAGGAATCACATCGCCGTTGGGAAGAGTCATATCAATCGTTGAGGTGGGCATCACGGCGTAAAACGGAATACGATTTTCGTATGCGACCACCGCAATTTTGTACGTTCCAATTTTGTTTGCCACGTCGCCGTTTGCCGCCACGCGATCCGAGCCGACGAAACATTTCTGGATTTTGCCGCGCCGCATATAATAGCCCGCCGCATTGTCCGCGATGAGCGTCATTGGCACGCCAGCGCGCATCAACTCCCACGCGGTCAAGCGCGCGCCTTGCAAGCGCGGGCGCGTCTCGTCCACAAAGACGTGGATGCGCTTGCCCTGCTGGTGCGCTTCGATGAGGCAACCGAGTGCGGTGCCAATGTCCACTGTAGCGAGCGCGCCAGCGTTGCAGTGGGTCAACACATTGTCGCCATCGTCAATGAGCGCGGCGCCATGACGCGCCATCGCGCGATTGATTGCCACATCTTCTTCGGCGATGTTCTGCGCTTCGGCAACGACGAGATCGCGCAAGCCGTTGCCATCGAGATTCGCCGCGCGCGCCTTGTTCATCATCCGATCGAGTGCCCACATCAGGTTGACCGCGGTGGGGCGCGTGGCGCGCAAAATTTTCTCGGCGGTATCGAGATCGCGCAACAAATCCTCGCGCGTCGTGGCGCGCGATTCGAGCGCGGCCAGCGCCAGACCAAACGCTGCTGCCACACCAATCGCCGGCGCACCGCGAATCGTCATATTGCGAATCGCCTCTGCGAGCGCGCGGTAATCGCGACATTCGACGATTTCCAAGTGGTGCGGCAATTGGCGTTGGTCAATCATCTTGACAACGCCGTTATGCATCTCGATCGTTCGCATCCCTACTCCGAGAAACAAAAAATTCTCTCGATGAGAGAGAATCGCAACATCGTGCTCTCATCTTCCAAGCGCGTTCGCCACGCTTGCCGGAATTGGCACCTGGTCTCAGTGGACAGTGATCAGATTGCTGACCACTCACCACTAAGCGGTTGCCGAGGTTTCACAGGGCCGTTCCCTCCACCTCTCTGGATGAGTGTCCAGTGCTATTCAGTTGCGTGTCGTTTATAACACAGCAAAAAAGTTTTGTCAATTTTGCTTTGACAACTTGCGGAAAAAAAGTAGAATGCCACCGATGAACAAGCCGACGGATTCCTTCACAGCCCTCTGGCTGGCGTTGTTGTTATTTAGCGTGTATCTACTGTCCTTTAGCGGTATCCTCTATTCGCAAGACGGTATGTCTATGTTTTGCGTGACCGAAAGTTGGGTCAAGCGCGGCGAGTTGAACACTAATCAACTCTGGACGTTGTTCAAAGCCCGTAACGAAATTGCACCGGATGGCGAATCGTATGCCAAGTACGGGTACGGCACATCACTCTTTGCCGTTCTGCTGTACACGATCGCTCTCTATTTGCCGTTCGATCTCGGTCTGATCCAGACGACCTTGCTCACCAGTTCGATGATCATCGCGCTCGCCGGAGCACTAGTCTTTTTGTCCGCGCGGCAATTGGGTTTTGCGCGCGATACCAGCATCATCACGGCATTGCTGTTCGGTCTTGCTACCCCGGCGTGGGTGTATGCCAAACAATTCTGGAGCGAACCATACGCGCTCGCGTGTCTCTTCGCCGCCTTTTACTTTTTGCAGCGTTTTCGCGCGCACCATCAGACGCGCGACGCGCTGCTCGCGGCTGTTGCCCTGGGACTGGGTGTCGCGACCCGCGTGACCAATGCCGCGCTTGTGCCTCTGTTTGCGTGGTACGGTTTTGGTGAGCGCTGGAATGACGTGCGCGCGCGGCGAGGTCTGGGAGGGTGTGCACTGATTCTCAGCCTCATCGCCCTTTCAATCGCGTGGTACAACGCCGTGCGTTATGGACATCCGCTTGTCACTGGCTATCGCGCGGACGAAACTTTCAGTACACCGCTACTACTCGGTGTGTATGGCTTGCTCTTCAGTCCGGGCAAAGGGCTGTTTCTGTACGTGCCTTTTCTGGCAACGCTAGCCTTTGCAGCGCCGGCGTTCTTTCAACGCGCGCGGCGAGAGGCGATTTTCATCAGTGCGTTCTTTGCGTTCTATCTGGTGCTCTTTGCGCTCTGGTACTACTGGTGGAGTGGACCCAACTGGGGACCGCGCTTTTTGGTGCCCACATTGCCCTTTCTTGTTCTGATGATGGCACCCGCGATTGAACTTGCCAGAACCCAGCGAGTCTTTGCCTTGATCTTGATTTCTTTGTGCGGACTTGCCGTCGCTATTCAACTGCTAGGCATCAGTATCCCTGCACTGGCTTATTATCAACGCCTGGTGCGTTTCTCGCCCACACCGATGGAGGATTACGTCTTTTCACCACTTGCTTCTCCGCTGCTTGGTTCGATCCAGTTGCTGAAACCTGGCGTGCTCGATTTTGCCTGGATACGCGTCCACATGAATCAAGTTGTCATTGATTGGCTGACGGTCGTATCTGTCATCGTCCTCATCGCGTTCAGCGGTATGATGCTTTATCGCACACAACGCGCGAGAGCGCATTCACAATTCGCGCTTGCTGCTGCGTTGATCTTTGCCGTCGCCATATCACTCTTTTCGATGTATCGGTATCGCTACGATGCGCGCCTCGGCGGTAGCGAGGGGTATCGCGCGCTCGTCCACACGCTGGCGCGCGAGGAACAAGCGGGGGATGTACTGATTCTGAATGATGATACGCGTGTGCCCTTCTTCCTCAACGAAAATCGCGCGCGTGTACGCTGGTATGGCTTGAGTCGCGATCCGCGCCAATTCGATGAGGCGACTCGCGCGTTGCTAGCGCGACTCGCCCAGCAGTACGCGCGCGTGTGGTTCGTCTATGATGATGCCACCGCCACGTTAACCGATCCCACGCGCGAGTGGCTAGAAGCGACGCTCACACCCATTACGACGTACACGTTCGACGACAGTGTCCATTTGACGCTGTATCAAGGCACGGCACGGCGTTAGGGCGTACATCACCCACGTATGAAATTCCACACGGCGGGAACTCGTAGGTTCATCCAGACGTCGTTAAAATAGAAATACACTTTATGGAGGAGTGGCATGATGCGATTACCTCATCGCTTGATGACGCTGATGACCTTTCTAATGATCCTGCTCGAAACGAGTGCCTGCTTTGCTCCGTCACCTCTCTTGACCGCTCGAACCGCAACCCCGACACTCACACCTTTGCCTACACGCGTCGCGGTCATCGCGCCAACACCAACGCCACCTCTGCCCGGCGATGATAGCGAAGCGGTCACGATGCTCCAGGAATTTTTCACTGCACTCTACAGAGGCGATCTGAACACAGCGTTGACGTACTGGAACACCAGTCAATCCAGAGAGTACGCCGCCAATGTACGCCAAATGGTTCAAGAGTGGATCACGTACAAACGCCGTTTGACTCTGCGCAACATTACGTATCTGGGACGTGACGCCACAGGCAAATTCATTCCGCTACCTCTCACCGATCCGCGCGTGGAGCAAGCGATTGCCAGAGTAGATATAGATGGCATCGAGTATCAATTTTATCTCAGCCAACTCAAAGGAGGATGGTTCATCGAAGGAGTGAATACGTTTGGGAAATAAAGCAGCACAGGATTTGAACTGAGCTACCTTCGATTGGACAAAGCCATCTCCCAGATGGTATAATAGGCGCGGTCGAAAGGAGTAGGTATGCAAACGATTGGGCGCGCGCTGCTTTTGATGGTACTGCTGTGGGTGGCACTACCAGCGCCAACCTATGCGACGCCGCCAGCGGATACACCCCGCACGCACATTGTTCAACCCGGTGATACACTTCTGGCAATCGCTATACACTATCGCACTACCGTTGCCGCCATCCAGCAATTGAATCGTCTGGGGGACAGTGATGTGATTCAGGTGGGTCAACGGTTGCTGATTCCTGCCCCGACCACACTATCGCCAACGACCACGCGCCATATCGTCCAGACCGATGAGACGCTGTATCGCATTGCGCTGCAATACGGGACAACGGTGCGCGCCCTCGCGCAACTCAATAATCTGGCAAATCCAGATGTGATTGTGCCAGGGCAAGCCCTGCTGGTGCCTGCTCAGTCGAGCGTGGTCAAACCGGGCGTGCTGATCGAGCCGCCGACGGCGCGTCAAGGGGGCACGGTGCTGATTCGCGTCGCGCGTCCCCATCTGACCAGCGTGAGCGGCACGCTCGATAACAAGCCGCTACGATTTACACCGAGCGCGGGATTCTGGTACGCGCTGGTCGGTATCTCGCGCTGCGCCAAGATCGGCAAGGCAACTTTGCGTTTGACGTTTACCGACACAACGGGACATACCGTCACCGAAACCGCGACTATCTCTATCGAAGCGACAGCGTTTGCAGTGCAACGTATCACTATTCCTGCGAGCAAAAGCGCGCTTCTCGAGCCAACATTACAGGTGCAAGAAAACGCGCAATTCAATGCGCTGGTCAACCAGTACACGCCAACACGACTCTGGAGTGGCGTGTGGCGTCAGCCCCTCTACGGTCCTGTTTCATCGGCATTCGGCACGCGCCGTTCGTACAACAACTCACCGATACGCGAGTGTGGTCACGAGGGCACCGATTTCGACGTGGACGCCGGCGTACCGATCTACGCTCCCGCGCGCGGACGCATCGTGTTTGCCGGGACAACACAAGTGCGTGGCGAACTCACGGTGATTGATCACGGCCTCGGTGTGTTTAGTGCGTACTTTCATCAAGCCGCCATCCTGGTGCAAACGGGGCAAATGGTCGAGGCGGGAACACTCATCGGCAAAGTGGGTAACACCGGCCTTTCCACAGGACCGCATCTCCACTGGAGTGTCATCGTCAACGGCGAGTATGTGGACCCGCTGGAATGGACACAACGGACAGTGCCGTAGTGAACGACGAAGGACGAATGACGAAGGGCGAACGACGAAGGACGAATGACGAAGGACGAACGATGAAGGACGAACGACGAAGGACGGAGGACGGAGGACGGAGGACGGAGGACGAAGGACGAATGATGGAGGACGAAGGACGAATGACGGAGGACGAAGGACGAATGACGGAGGACGAAGGAGTGGGCAAAATAATTTCGGGGAGGAAGTAATGGAACTCAAAACCATTTCTATCGAGAATCCGAATGGACTGAACGTGATTCTGGGACAGGCACACTTTATCAAGACTGTCGAGGACATGCACGAGGCATTAGTGAGCGCGGTACCCGGTATCAAGTTTGGTCTGGCGTTTTGCGAAGCCTCTGGACACGCGCTTGTACGCGCCAGCGGCACGGATGACACACTCGTGGAACTGGCGCAGAAAAACGCGCTGCTGCTGAGTGCAGGGCATTCGTTTATTGTCTTTTTGGGCGCGGGATTCTACCCCATCAATGTTTTACACGCCATCAAAAGCGTGCCCGAGGTTGTCAACATCTTTTGCGCGACAGCAAATCCTCTACAGGTCATCATCGCGGAAACGGAACAAGGGCGCGGTATTCTGGGGGTGATTGATGGCGTCAAATCCAAAGGTGTTGAAGACGCCTCAGGCGTCGCGTGGCGCAAAGAACTGGTGCGCAAGTTGGGTTACAAGTTATAGGATGGATCAAGTTACCAGACGTGTTTGCATCTTCACGCGAGTTGTGCTAAAATAAAGGCAGTATAGGGGTGTAGCTCAATTGGCAGAGCAACGGTCTCCAAAACCGTAGGTTGCGGGTTCGATTCCTGCCGCCCCTGTGCCTAACGGCAACGCAAGTTGCCGTTTTGTTTTTTCTCTTCAACCCCGCGTGCTTGTCAAACCCTCTCATTCGGCATACAATAACGCCGAACGAGAAAGAGAGAGAACGATGGACCTTTTTGAGTATCACCGTCGCGAGTTGGAACAACGTCAGGCGCCTCTTGCCGCGCGGATGCGCCCGCGCACACTTGCAGAATTTGTAGGACAGGAACACATCGTGGGTCCCGGCACCTTGCTACGACGCGCCATCGAAACGGACAAACTTTTTTCTTCGTTGATCTTTTGGGGACCGCCCGGCTCCGGTAAAACTACACTCGCGATGATTATCGCCAACACCACGCGGTCGCACTGTGACACGCTCAGTGCCGTCACCGCAGGCGTTGCCGATATTCGTCAACTGATCACAGCCGCAAAAGAGCGACGCGCCCTGCACGGCACGCGCACCATCGTGTTGGTGGACGAGATTCATCGTTTTAACAAAGCCCAGCAGGACGCGCTGTTGCCTCACGTCGAAAATGGTACGATTACCCTCATTGGCGCGACGACCGAGAACCCGTACTTTGAGGTGATCGCCGCGCTGGTGTCGCGTTCGCGCATCTTTCAACTCCGTCCCTTGAGCGATGACGCCGTATTGACCTTGCTGCGCCGCGCCATCGCCGATCCAGAACGCGGCTACGGAAAGTTGAGATTGGCGATCAGCGATGAAGCGCTGGCGCATCTGGTCAACATCGCCGGCGGCGATGCGCGCTCGGCGCTTAACGCGCTGGAACTCGCCGTTGAATCTACAGCGCCCGGCGAAGACGGCATCATTCGCATTGACCTGCCACTGGCAGAGCAAGCGATTCAACGGCGCGCGGTGCGCTATGATCGTGACGGCGATGCACATTACGACACGATTAGCGCGTTCATCAAATCGGTGCGCGGTTCGGATCCCGACGCGGCACTCTATTGGTTGGCGCGAATGATCTACGCTGGCGAAGACCCCAGGTTCATTATGCGCCGTTTGCTTATCCTCGCGGCTGAAGATATTGGTCTGGCTGACCCACAGGGCATTGTCGTTGCATCCGCCTGCGCGCGTGCGCTCGAATGGTGTGGTCTGCCCGAAGCACAGTACCATCTTGCTCAAGCCACGTTGTATCTGGCAACCGCACCCAAGAGCAATTCATGTGGTGCGTATTTTCGCGCCCTTGCCGAAGTGGAACGTGAAGGTCACATCGAGGTGCCCGATCATCTCAAAGATTCCTCGCGCGATGGCACAGCCCTGGGACACGGCAAAGAGTACAAGTATCCCCACGATTTTCCCGAGCACTATGTCGAACAACCATACCTGCCCGAGCGCTTGCGCGGAAAACGTTTTTATGAACCGGGGGATCAGGGCTATGAACGCGAGATCGCGGCGCGATTGGCACGGTGGAGAGAAAAGGCAAAAGAGGTACGCCAACTCAAGGACGAAGAGAGGAAATGAGCACAGGAGGAGAGGTTTGGATACCCAACACTCGGCGCAACGCTTTATCGGTGATTTCCTGTACGGGTGTACGCACACGTAGCACAGGAGGATTCGTAATTGCTCAGCCGTGTCATCCATCGCGAAAAGCCCCACCCCCTAGCCCCTCCCCACGCCGCAGAGCGGCGTGGGGAGGGGGGATCAAGTGCGGGGGAGTGGGCGAGCGGCTTCGCCGCCCGCCCACTCCCCCGCACCCATCTCCCTCTCTTCCCGCTTTGCGGGGAGAAAAGGGAGCAGGAGGAGGAGTGGGGTTATTCCGTGGGAAGGACGACGAAATTCAGGCTCAGCCATCGGCTTGCTTTAGCCAGTGGCGGGCGCACGCGCCCATGCACAACTCCTTCGTGTTCCTTCGTGACCTTTGTGGACAAACGTATTTTCAAAGGAATTTCCCATGAACTTGCGTTCACCAGCGTTCGGATGAAAATACCCACGAAGGAACACGAAGGTTCACGAAGTTTTTCTTCGTGTTCCTTCGTGTGACCTAGTATGATATGATTAACAAGAGGACACAGCAGGCCGATCGTGTTGGGGTCTACAAGACCGTCACGAAGTAACGGGTCGCTGGGTCCTGAAAAGGGTGGCCCGAACAGTTAT
>DAOTYB010000121.1:0-3703 GCA_034435315.1 Anaerolineae bacterium
TGGTGAGAATCTTGGTCTCGTCACGGCGGCCCTGTTTTTCGGAGGCTTTGGCCACTTCGTCGTAGGAGACGTATTGGGCTTGCCCTTTGAGCGCCAGCACTTTGGTGATCGCGGCAGTCAAAGTCGTCTTGCCGTGATCCACGTGTCCAATCGTACCCACGTTCACATGCGGTTTGGTGCGTTCGAATTTCGGTTTTGCCATTTTTTCAACTCCCTAAGATTGCTATAGCGAGCAGATTAGAATCGCCCTTTGCCAATGACTGCTTCTATGATATTGGGCGGCAATTGATCATAGTGATCAAATTCCATTGTAAACGTGCCGCGTCCTTGCGTTTGCGAGCGGAGGGACGTGGCGTAGCCAAACATTGTTGCCAGAGGAACATAGGCGTAAATCGCGACCATTCCTCCCGTATGAGCCAGCATACCCTGGACGTGTGCGCGGCGTGCTGATAGATCGCCAATGACATCACCCATAAAATTTTCTGGCACGACGACTTCGACTTTCATAATCGGTTCAAGCAATACCGGCGCGCCTTTTTGCACCGCATCCTTAAAAGCAAGCGAACCAGCAATCTTGAACGCCATTTCGGACGAATCTACTTCGTGATACGATCCATCCACCACACGCGCTTTGACATCCACGACAGGATAGCCGGCAATCACGCCACTATCCATTGCCTCACGGATACCTTTTTCGATCGCCGGGATGTATTCCCTGGGAATCGTGCCGCCACGAATGGCGTCCTCGAATTCAAACCCTTTGCCTTTTTCCAGCGGTTCCACTTCGAGCAAGCAATGCCCGTACTGACCGCGCCCGCCGGTTTGACGCACAAAACGCCCTTCGCCTCGCGCGGGACGTGTAATCGTCTCGCGATAGGCGACCTGTGGCTTGCCGACATTGGCCCACACTTTGAATTCGCGCGTCATTCGATCTACGAGCACGTCAAGATGCAACTCGCCCATTCCGCTGATGAGGGTTTGCCCGGTTTCTTCATCGGTGCGCACGCGAAAGGTGGGGTCTTCTTCCATCAAACGGCGCAGGGCTTCTGCCATTTTGTCTTGATCGGCTTTGGTGCGCGGCTCGATAGACACCGAAATGACCGGTTCGGGAAACTTGATGGCTTCGAGCACAATCGGTTTCTCCGGGTCGCACAGGGTATCGCCGGTAAACGTGTTCTTGGCTCCGATTATCGCTGCAATATCGCCCGCGAGCACCTCTGGAATTTCCTCGCGCGCGTTCGCGTGCATACGCACCAGGCGGCCAATACGTTCGCGTTGATTGTTACGGGTGGTGTTAATGTACGCCTGCCCCGTCGTGAGTTTGCCCGAATACACGCGCACATAGGCGAGTCGTCCCACGAACGGATCGGTAACGATTTTGAAAGCCAGCGCGGCGGTAGGTTCGTTTTCATCCGCGCGGCGAATTTCCTCTTTCGTTGGATCGTCAGGATTGGTACCGCGCACTGCCGGAATATCTAGCGGAGAAGGCAGATAATCCACCACCGCATCGAGCACCGCCTGAATCCCCTTGTTCTTCAGCGCCGCGCCGCAGAGCACCGGCACCAGTTTCCCCGCAATCGTCGCGCGACGGAGCGCCGCCCGTAAATCCTCGACCGCAATCTCCTTGCCCTCCAGATATTCGAGTGTCAGACCCTCATCGGTTTCGGCAATCATCTCGACCATCAGGGCGCGTTGTTTCGCGGCTTGTGATTGGAGTTCGGTGCGCACGGGGCGCGTTGTCGGCGGCTCATCCGGGTCTTCGCTGTAGATAATCTCTTGCAGCGTCATCAAATCCACGACCCCTTCAAAGCCGGCTTCGGAGCCGATGGGCATTTGTATCGCAATGGGGCGTGCCGAGAGACGCTCGACAATCATATCCATCGTGCGGTAAAAGTTGGCGCCCACCCGATCCATTTTGTTAACGAACGCGAGGCGCGGCACGTGAAAGCGATCGGCTTGCCGCCACACCGTCTCCGATTGCGGCTGCACGCCGGCGACCGCGTCGAAGACAACGATGCCACCATCGAGTACGCGCAGCGAGCGTTGCACTTCGGCAGTAAAGTCAATGTGTCCCGGCGTATCAATCAAGTTGATTTGATGTTCGCGCCAGAACGTCGTCGTGGCTGCCGCCGTAATGGTGATGCCGCGTTCGCGCTCTTGTTCCATCCAATCCATCACGGCGGTGCCTTCGTGCACTTCGCCGATTTTATAGGTTTTGCCGGTGTAGTACAGAATGCGCTCGCTGACGGTGGTTTTACCAGCGTCAATGTGCGCAATCACACCGATATTGCGAATTCGTTCGAGCGGGACCTGACGTGCCACGAAAACAATTCCAAATTATCCAATGACAAATGACAACAGTGTGTTCATTTGCTCATTTGTCATTCGTCATTCGTCATTCGTCATTGGTCAGTTCACCAGCGGTAATGAGCGAACGCGCGGTTCGCTTCCGCCATCTTGTGGGTTTCTTCTTTCTTTTTGATGGTCGCGCCTTGGTTATTTGCGGCGTCCATCACCTCAGCCGCCAACTTTTCCGAGAAGGATTTGCCACTGCGCGCACGCGCGTGTCGAATGAGCCAGCGCATCGCCAGCGCGACGCGACGCTCTGCTGGCACCTCGACGGGTACTTGCAATGTCGCACCACCCACACGGCGCGGTCGAACTTCGATCGCCGGACCCGCGTTGCGCACCGCTGTTTCGAACACTTCGACGGGGTTCTTTTTGGTTTTTTCCGCGATGATGTCAAACGCGCCGTACACCAGACGCGTGGCAACGGTCTTTTTGCCGCGCAGCATCACACGATTGATCAAACTCGCCACAGAGACGCTGTGATATTTTGTGTCCGGCACAACCGGACGACGTTCCACTTTTCCTCGACGAGGCATTTTATAAACCTCCAAAACCTGTCAAACGAGCCAAACGTGCCAAATTTGCCAAACGAGCCAAAGGTGCCAAAAAGATCTGGCAAATTTGGCATATTGGGCACATTTGGCATATTTGACTATGCCGCTTCGCCTGCCTTTTCCTTGGGACGCTTGGCGCCGTACTTGGAGCGTCCTTTGCGGCGCTTGTCAACGCCGGTTGCGTCGAGCGCGCCGCGAACGATGTGATAGCGCACGCCAGGAAGGTCTTTGACGCGTCCACCGCGAATCAACACCACCGAGTGCTCTTGCAACGAGTGACCTTCGCCGGGAATGTACGCCGTGACTTCGATACCGTTCGAGAGGCGCACGCGCGCGATCTTGCGCAAGGCAGAGTTCGGTTTCTTGGGCGTCATCGTACGGACGTTTGTGCAAACGCCACGTTTGAGCGGCGATCCCTTGCCGCGTACCTGCTTGTTGCGCAGGGTGTTCAAGGAGTAACGCAACGCGGGCGCTTTGGTCTTTTTAGGTTGTGGTTTGCGTCCTTTACGAACCAGTTGATTGATCGTGGGCACCTCGTTCCCCTCCGTGCCGGTGAGTTGACCCGCCCGTTCACTTGCATCTCTATCGTAACTACTCAGCGCCGGGCATCGCTCGCTATCGGTTAGAAACCGACGGATAATGCAAGCCGATGGCTGAGCCTGAATTTCGTCATCGTTCCCAGGGAATAACCCCACTCATCCCCCTGCCCCCTTCTCTCCCCGCAAAGCGGGGAGAGAAGGGGGAGATGAGAGCAGAGGTGAGGGCGGGCGGCGAAGCCGCCCGCCCCCTCACCCATACCC
>DAOTYB010000122.1:0-16060 GCA_034435315.1 Anaerolineae bacterium
GCCCCCATCTCCCCCCTTCCCTCCCCGCCACGCGGGGAGAGAAGGGGGCAGGGGGAGGAATGGGGTCAAGCCTGTAACTGAGCAAACCAAAATGAAAGTTTGCGACCGTTGAAGGTATATCATTGGTCATCAGGAAAAGCGCGCTCGGTTACTGTGCATAGTCCGATTCACCGCAACGTATTCGCGCGGTGGTGTTTTATAGATCGAAAACTTGATCAGGAGGAATCTGTGGCAAAACAAAAAAGTCGCAAAGTACGCGTGGCGATTATTGGCGTGGGCAACTGCGCGAGTAGTTTTGTGCAAGGAGTGCACTATTATCAGGACGCGCCGGTGGACACCAAAGTACCGGGCTTGATGCACGTCAACCTGGGGGGCTATCATATTGGCGATATTGAAATCGTTGCCGCCTTTGACATTGACAAGAACAAGGTCGGCAAAGATCTCGCCGAAGCCATTTTCGCTGCTCCCAACAACACCTACAAGTTCGCCGATGTTCCGCTCACCGGCGTCAAAGTGCATCGCGGGATGACCCACGATGGTCTGGGCAAATATCTGTCGAAGATCATCGAAAAAGCGCCGGGTCCCACCGATGACGTGGTCGGCATCTTAAAAGCCACCAAAACCGATGTGGTCATCAACTATCTCCCCGTCGGTTCAGAAGAAGCGACCAAGTGGTACGTGGAGCAAGTGCTTGCGGCAGGGTGCGCGTTCGTCAACTGCATTCCCGTTTTCATCGCGCGCGAAAAATACTGGCAAAAACGTTTTGAAGAACGCGGCTTGCCTATCATCGGCGACGACATCAAATCGCAGGTGGGCGCCACCATCACGCATCGCGTTCTGACGCGCTTGTTCGAAGATCGCGGCGTGCGGCTGGAGCGCACCTATCAACTCAATTTCGGCGGCAACACTGACTTTTTGAATATGCTCGAACGCGAGCGCCTCGAATCGAAAAAGATTTCCAAGACGAACGCGGTCACTTCGATGCTGGGTCACGAATTGCCCGAAGAGAACGTGCATGTGGGACCCAGCGATTACGTGCCGTGGCTCACCGATCGCAAATGGTGCTACATTCGGATGGAAGGGACCACATTCGGCGATGTGCCCCTCAACATCGAATTGAAACTCGAAGTGTGGGACTCGCCGAACAGCGCGGGAGTGGTGATTGACGCGGTGCGCTGCGCCAAGATCGCGCTCGATCGCGGGATGAAAGGCGCGATCGTTGCGCCCAGCGCGTACTTTATGAAATCGCCGCCGCAACAGATTCCCGATGACAAGGCGCGCGAGATGGTGGAAGAATTCATTCAGGGGAAATAACAATCATCGGGGCGAAGCGTTGCTTCGCCCCACAACGAACAAAAATGTCGGATAAACTGCGTGTACTTTTTCTGTGCGTTCACAACTCGGCGCGTTCACAACTGGCAGAAGGATTGCTGCGCGCGCTCGCGGGCGAGCGCGTGCACGTCTTTAGTGCAGGGAGCGCGCCCTCGTTCGTGCATCCGCTTGCGCAGCGCGTGCTGCGCGAGCGTGGCATTGATGCGTCGCAACATCGTTCCAAAAGCGTCAACGAATTTGCGAACGACACCTTTGATTACGTGATTACTCTGTGCGCGGAAGAGGTCTGTCCCATCTTTCTGGGCGCGCGCCACAAACTGCATTGGGCGTTACCTGACCCCTCCGCCGTGCAGGGTGATGAAGCCACACGCCTCGCCGCGTTTCGACAGACTGCAGACGAGTTGGAAAAACGCTTGCGTCAATTTCTACAGGAGACGAACCTTGATGCACATTCTGGTAACGAATGATGACGGCGTCACCGCGCCGGGCATTCTGGCGCTGGCGCAAGAGATGCGCGCGCTCGGTCGCGTCACTATCCTGGCGCCCGATCGTAACTGGTCGGCATCAGGGCACGTCAAGACGCTGGATCGTCCACTGCGAGTAAAAGAAATCACCCTCGCCAATGGGACGCTGGCGTGGGCGTGTGATGGTGCCCCTTCGGATTGCGTGTCACTGGCGGCGCATGGCTTTGTCGAAGAAAAGATTGACCTCGTCGTTTCGGGAATCAATGCGTACGCGAACGTCGGACACGATGTCACTTATTCGGGCACTGTCACTGCCGCGATGGAAGCGACGATCTGGGGTATTCCTGCGGTGGCATTTTCGCTCGATCAGCCCGAAAGCAATACTGCGCCGGTGGATTACACGCCTGCCGCACGAATTGCGCGGCGCGTCGCGCGCGCGGTGATACGCTACGGATTGCCACCCAATATTTTGCTCAATGTCAACATCCCCTTTTTGCCGCTGGAACGCATCAAAGGATTTCGCATCTCGCGGCAGGGCATGCGCGTCTATCACGACAAACTCGATCGGCGCACCGATCCGCGCGGGCGACCGTACTACTGGGTCATCGGCGAATCGCCGACCAGTGTGCCCGAACGCGGCACCGACGCCGGCACCCTTGCCGAAGGTTACGTTTCCATCACGCCGATTCAACTCGATTTGACCGCGTATCAACTGATGCCAGAGATTGATACGTGGGATTGGGACGAGACTGCCGAGAGCAATGACCAAACTCTTGCTCGTTGAGGATGACCAGACGCTGCGCGAAACACTGGCATACAATCTGACGCGCGAAGGATACACGGTGATCGAAGCCGATAACGGCGTCACTGCACTCGATCTGGCGCGCGCACAGACGCCCGATTTGATCGTCCTCGATGTGATGTTGCCAGGCCTCGATGGGTTGACCGTATGCCGAACGTTGCGGCGCGAGATGGATGTGCCGATCGTCTTGCTCACCGCGCGCGGCGGCGAAGTGGATCGCATCATCGGGTTGGATACCGGCGCGGACGATTACATCGTCAAGCCGTTTTCGCTGGGTGAACTGCTCGCGCGTTTGCGCGCGGTGCTGCGGCGCGGTCGTCGTGAACCAGAAACCCGTTTGCAATCGGGCGATCTGGTGCTCGATCTGGTGGGGCATCGCGCGTGGCGCGGCAATCAGCCGCTCTCGCTCTCGCCCAAAGAATTCGATTTGCTGGCGGAACTGGTGCGGCACAAGGGCGCGGTGCTGACGCGCGAATTGTTGTTGCAACGCGTGTGGGGGTTTGACTTTGGGGGCGATACGCGCACGGTGGATGTGCATATTCGCTGGCTGCGCGAAAAAATTGAGGACGATCCTGCCAATCCGCGCCGCATCGAAACCGTGCGCGGCTTGGGCTATCGGTTCGAGGGATGATAGATTTTTCGTTCGTGCTCATCGGCGGCGTTTTGTCTGCGCTGCTCATCTGGTGGTTCAAGCGGCGCGGTGATCGCGCGCGGGCGGCATTGCAGCGCGCACAGCAAGAACGGGATGCCGCGCGCGCCGAGTTCGAACGACTGAACGCGCAATGGCAAACGGTGATGCAACACATCAACGAAGGCATCCTGCTGCTCGATGCGCGTGGTCACATCGCCTTTGCGAACGCGGTGGCGGAAGCGCTCTTGAACGCGCGGGGCATCGTGGGACAATCGTTCGAGCAATTTGCGTGGGGCTTGCAAACGCAATCTCTCTTGACCGATGTGCTGACTCGGCGCGCTGAAACACTTTCGCACGTTCTCACCAAAGAAGATCGCACGCTGCGGATTGTCGCGCACGCGTGCAACATCGGTGACGCGCGTGGCGCGCTCATCGTGCTGAGCGACATTACGGAATTGCAACGCCTGGGACGCGCGCGGCGCGATTTTGTCGCCAACATTTCGCACGAATTGCGCACGCCACTCACGTCGCTGCAAATTCTGGTGGACACGCTGGCGAATGAATTGCTCCCCACCTCGCCCGCGCAAACGTGGGTGAACAAACTGCAAAATCAATTGGACGCGCTCCATCAACTTGCGCAAGAATTGATGGACCTCGCGCTCATCGAATCGGGACAGATGCCCATCAAACTCGTTCGCACCTCGGTCGCCGAGTTGGTGGCAAATGTCCTCCCCGTATTTCAACCGCAAATCGAACGCAAAAACCTCACCTTGCAAACGGACATTCCCGATACCCTCCACGTCTTTGCCGATCCCGCAGGCGCGCAACGAGTGCTAAGCAACTTGATTCACAACGCCATCAAGTTTACCCCCAGCGGTGGGAGCATCACACTGCGCGCGCGGGCGGTGGACGAAATGATTGAAATTCAAACGCAAGACACCGGCATCGGCATCCCCGCCGAAGCACTGCCGCGCATCTTTGAGCGATTCTACAAAGTGGATCACTCGCGCGCGCAGGGCAAAACGCGCAGCACGGGCCTGGGACTTGCCATCGCCAAACACCTCGTCGAAGCGCATGGCGGCAAGATCTGGGCAGAGAGCGTCGAGGGGAAGGGTTCGACGTTTTATTTCACCTTGCCTGCGGCGAAATAGTTGCGAACAGAGAAGCAATTGCCTCAGCCCACTTGACCGCGCGCGTTGTCAACACGATGCTACCGCCAAAACCCACCTCCCGTTTGAACTCGACGCTGCGCGCGCCCAGCGTCATCCTGGGATTGCCAATCTCACCGACGCGATACACGATGCGCGTGAACGGACGGCGCAAGCCGCGCGCCGAGAACGCGCCGCCGGTGTGATACAAATCGTCCACGTGCTCCGGCGCGACCAGCGGCGGCGGTACGCCGCGCGGATCGGCGAACGTCACCGCCGTCTGAATCAGCACCCCATTCTCCGTCACAAATTCCTCCACCACGTCGAGATCGAAAAGTGAGTTGTGCCACGTCAACGTCATCGGCTCCCCGTCGCGCACAATCGTTGTCAGGATGACACGCGCACTCACACCCTCCGTCAACTCGATGCGCGTCAATCCCGGCGCCTCAAGACACAATACTCCTCCCCCTACCAGCATCAGCGCAAAGAGGATTACAAAGGGACGAAGCAATCCCCACCTTTGCGGAGATTGCTTCGTCACCTCATTCGCCTGGACTGACCAACAATGCACTACACTCCTTGGTCTTTCGTCTTTCGTCCTTCGTCTATTTGAGTGCGCCTTTCTCCTTGAAGAACCTGGCAGAACCGGGATGCAACAACTTTTGCGCTTCGGGTCCCAGTTGCGCGATGGACTTGTCCGGCGTCAGCCCTTTGACATCCTTGGCGACTGTCGCGAGATCGTCCATATTCGCAAAGAGCGCGCTGACAATTTGATAGAGACGATCTTCTGGGAAGGTGTCCATCACCTGAATCACCGCGGTAATGCCGATGGTCGGCACATCCGCATCTATGCCGGTGTAGGCGCCCTTTTTGAACGCGGTGGTGTGGAAGACGCCGGGATTCGCCTGCATAATCTTGTTGGCTACGTCGCCGCCGATGGGCAACAAGACCATCTTCAAGCCGGGCGTGTTGGAAAGGTCAATGATCGAACTGGTTGGGACCGCGCCACTCCAGAAGAACGCGTCAATCTTGCCATCCTTGAGTGCCGCCACACTCTCCGAAGCGCCGAGTTTCTCGCGCTTCAAGTCCTTGTCCCAATCAATACCGATGCCTTTCAAGACATAGCCGGCTTGCTCTTCCGTACCGCTGTTCGGCGCGCCGGTGGAGACACGCTTGCCTTTGAGGTCATCCAGTGTCTTGATACCGGTGCCCTCTTTCGTGACGACGTGCAACGGTTGTTCGTAGAACGCCATCATGATACGCGTGTTGAACTTGCCGGTGATGCCCGGCATTTTGCCTTCGTTCAGCCAGCCAGCGTGATAGTCGTATGCGAATGCCATCCCGGCTTTACCCGCCGTGAGCAGTTTCAAATTGTCCGTCGCGGCGGTCGTAGATTCCACCGTGATTTCGGTGTTGGGCACGGCTTTCTTGACGACGCCGCTGATCGCGCCACCAAGGGGATACCACACACCCCCCGTGCCGCCGGTGGCGAGACTAAATGCCATTGGCTTGGGAGGTTCGGTGGGGCGTGGAGTTGCCGTTGGCGTGGGAGGCACCGGCGTTGCCGTTGCTGCGGGCGGTTTGGTCGGCTCGGGTGCTTTGGTCGGCTCGGGCGCTTTGGGTTCGGGAGGTTTGGGGGTAGGGGGCACCGGCGTGGGGGTTGGTGCCGGCGCACACGCTGCCACCAGCGCGATGAGCACAAACACGAACACGAACGTTCTTAGCATAGTTTCTCCTCCTTAAAGATTTTGTTACAGGGATTTTGGGATTATGGCGTTGCAACAACTTGGCGACGATGGGTGAAATAATTGTGACCAATCAGAATCAGCGCAATCATCACAGGCAATAGCCCTTGAACCGTCAAGTCAATCGGGTCTAAAACCATCACGCACGCAATGACGATGAGAATGGCGCGCACCAGCCAGGGCATCTCGCCCCGGAAAAAGCCGATGATACCAATGGAAAGGAACATTAACGCGAATACGGCGGTCAGCGTGGCTTCGATAAAGCCCACGGGATTGGCTCCGATAATCAACAAGTTAGAGCCAACTTTGGTGGCAGAGAAGAAAAAGGGCACCAGAAACGCGGGCAAAGAGTACTTCCACGCTTGCATCATCGCGGCAAACGGATTACCCCCTGTGACCGCTGCCGCTGCCGACGGCGAAAGCCCGACCGGCGGCGATACCTCCGATAGCACCGCAAAGTAGAACGCGAGGAGATGCGCCACATGCTCCGGCACGCCCACTTTGACGAGCGCGGGCGCAACCATTACAACTGTCATAATGTACGTTGCTGTAATCGGCAACGACAGTCCAATGATGAACGAGGCGACCAGCGCGAGCAACAGCGCGAGAATCGTCGAGCCGCCGCTCAGCGACATAATGATATTGGAAATTTTCAAGCCCAGCCCGGTCAGAGAGAACACACCTACGATTAGCCCTGCGGCAGCCAACAAGACCGCAACGGGTAGCATATTCTTTGCACCTTCAATCATCGCGTCCCAGACGCGCCTGGGTGTGAGCCATTCGCTTCGATCCTTGCTCAGGAAACTGGTCAGGATAACAGTGATAATCGCCCAGAGCGCGGCATCTTCCGGCGAGCGTCCCATCACCAACACGCCGACCAGCACAAGGATCGAAATGAGATGATAGCCGCGCGTGCGCATCACCTCAACGAAGGTCACGGGGACAGAATCGGGCGGTGCAAAGCGGCGCTTGCGCGCTTCCATTTCGACCATAAAAAAGGTGCCCACGTAATACAGCACCGTCGGCATAATCACCATCACGATCACGTCGAGGAACGAGACGTGCAAGAATTGCATAATCAAGAACGCGGCAGCGCCCATCATCGGGGGAGAAATCACGGCGCCGATACCGCCTGCCGAGACCAGTCCCGCTGCCATATCGGCGGTATAGCCGGCTTTTTTCAGGATGGGCCACATAATCGGCGTCACCGACATTGTGGTTGCCACACCACTCGCTTGCGGACCGCCGAGGAGCGCGGTTGTCATCACCGCGCCGCGTCCCGCGCTCCCCGATCCGCGTCCCATCAATGCCAGGGACATCTCTAACCAGAATTTGCCCGCGCCCGCCGCATCCATCATCACGCCGTACACCACAAACAGCATTACGAACGAGACACTCACCGAGAGTGGTACGCCAAAAATTCCTTCGAGCGTCATAAACATATGCCCCACGAGGCGATCCACGTCGTACCCTTTGTGAGCGATCGGACCAGGGAAATAAGGACCGAAGAAAATATAGAGGATAAAGCCGATTAGAACGATCGTAAAGACGTTGCCGACCATACGTCGCGAGAGTTCGATGAGCAACAGGATAGCAGCGAGACCAAAGAACAGATCGGGAGGTTCGGGGAGGGTAGAGCGGCGAATAAACTTGTCGAGGTCAACGACAGCGTACGCAATCGCAAGGACACCTAAAATCGCGCAGGCAATATCGAGCCAGCGAGTCCAGCGATCATGTTTTTGAGAAAGGGGCTGTGTCAAAAAGGCCAGTGCATAGATGAATCCCAGATGCACCATCCGAAACTGATACGTTTCGACCGGAGCGACGGCACCGTACAGTGACCAGCCAACAAATCCAACGTAGATGATACCGATGAGGATGGCAAGTGTGCCTCTGAACTCGTGCATTCCCTCCTCCCGTGGGGCGATAAGAATCTTACTCTCAAGTATATCTTAAAAAGAAGAAAAGTCAAAAAATCCGTTGGACTTTGGTGGAAAGCAATTTGACATTTAACATCAATGCGGTAATAATATGCGTGTCCGTTTGCCGTAGCAGTAAAAAAATGTTTCTTACCGTGACTATCGGAACACTTGAAATGTAACCAAGGAGGTGTTTTGATGAAGTTCTCACGATCTTTACTCCGTTGGTACTTTGCCTTCGGTGTCGTTCTCTTAGCATCGTTCCTTATGTTAGCGCTAACACCCCGTGCTCTGGGCTATGAGACGCATATCACGACTGGTAGCATTCGTTTTGATCAGGTGCAGAGTACCGCGACGCTTACACCCACCAGTGAGTCCACTGTTGCGATGACCGTCACACCTGTCGTCTCTCCTACCGCTACAACTCGACCTACGGCTACGCCGGTGCCAACTCCTCGTGGCGATACCCCAGCAACGGCGCGGTTTCCAATGTATGTTAAACCCCCCTACTGTATCGAAATGATGTGCCCGGGTTCGCTGACCGCGCCAGCGTGGGATGCGCCAGGCGAGTGGACCTGGATCGAGCCGCACTCGAGTACCTGGTACAAAATTCACGGTGGTACTTTGCAGATACTCGTTTGGCTGTTTGCACACGGTCAAAGCGGAATGTCCTTTGATGTCTATGCACCAGATCAAAAGGATCTGTATGGCACACCGGTCGGGCGCGGGTCTTTTAATCCGTCTCAACGCCCTGCCGATTTGTTCTACACGGGGCGCACTAAGGCGGGTGGAATCTGGTACGTGCGGGTCAACAATCACAATCCGTTCCCGGTGTCGTACTCGCTTCGCTTTACCGCCTCTTTGCCGTCGCTGGGTAACGTGTGCGATGATTGTCACGTTCCCCTGGGTGATCTGATGTTCGATCGCTGTGTGAGCGCACCCGGTTCGACCTTCTGTGATGACTTGAGATGGCTGTACGATCAGAATCCTACCTACTATGATCATTCGATTCCGGGTAGATAAACGCACAGCGATTGCCTGCCCCACCTGCAATGACAAACTGGCGTGACGAGGCGACAAGAGTGTGAATTCTTGTCGCCTTTTTTCATTGTAATTGCTCAGCCGTACATCAATGGCGAAAAGCCCCACCCCCTTGCCCCCTCCCTACGCTGCAGAGCGACGTGAGGAGGGGGAATCAGTAAGAGAAGGCTGAGATTAGCAAATTTTTCAGGAGGCGGTCTTGAGTCATACTCGCACGTTTCGTCGCGATGCCATCGTTCTAGTGCTCTATCTGCTCCTTTCCCTCGTATTCACCTTTCCACTAATCTTTCATCTGGACACGCACGGTGTGGGTAGCGGCGTGGATGACCCAGCCCAGACGTGGAGTTTGTGGTGGACGCGTTATGCCTT
Source organism: Anaerolineae bacterium (assembly GCA_034435315.1). Lineage (GTDB taxonomy): Bacteria > Chloroflexota > Anaerolineae > UBA4142 > UBA4142 > VGOB01. Next base: position 9,452 of record DAOTYB010000122.1, read on the forward strand.
GTTGCATCTCGGCACCTCTCCGCTCCAGACCAATCACGTCTTTTATCCTGTGGGAATCAATCTGGTGGCGTACACCCCCACGTTTTTGAATGGCGTCCTTTCAATTCCCCTGCAATTGTTTTTCAGTGTGGTCATTGCGCAAAATATTCTTGTGCTTTTGGCGTTAGCCCTCGGTGGTTACGGCACCTATCTCTTTGTGCGTGAAATTCTCGCGCGGCACAACATTCAATCCGACGAAGCGGCGGCGCTTGCAGGTACCTTTTATGCATTTGGCGCGTGGCATCTCAACTATGTTGCCGCCGGGCATTTTATGTTGCTGCACAATCAGTGGCTGCCCTTTGGCGCGCTCTATCTGATTCGTATGGATCAAGCACGCTGGAAAAATGGTGCGCTAGCGGGAGTCTTTTTTGCTCTGACCGCGTGGACAGAACTGACGCTGGCCTCGTTCCTCGCACTCTTTGCCGCGCTCTATTGGTTGACGCTGTTGGTGAGGAAACGAGACGCGATTTTATCCACACGCTTTGTGTCGAATTGCATTGCTCTGACGGTTGTTGCTGTCACCAGCCTCGTACCGCTGGTAGTGAACCTCTGGCAAGATTTTCTACGTTATGGCTATTATCTCACTGCCGGGGTTGGACGGATTTATATCTTTTCCGTAGAACCGATCAGTTTCTTTTTCCCATCACCGCGTCATCCCCTTCTGGGTCAGTGGTCGCAAACCATCACCAACGCCAACACCAGTTACGCTTTTATCGGGGGAGCAGTCCTCGTTCTCGTTTTTCTTGGTCTGAGCACCTGCCGCAGTGCGCGTATCTGGGCGCTGCTCGCGCTGGTCTTTGCGCTATTGATGTTTGGACCCACCTTGATTATTGCCGAGCAGAACACCGGTATCCCAATGCCTTTTGCGCTCTTGCGCGCTATACCGCTGGTCAACGCCAACCGTTATCCCGTACGCTTTAACGTGTTGCTGATGCTGATGCTCACCCCGCTCCTTGCTTTGGGGGCTGTACGATTACGGCGAACTCTGCGCGGAAAGATGGTGTTGGCAGTCTTGACCGCGCTGCTTGTTTTCGAGCAACTTGTTGTGCCAATTCCACTGGCTGATTTGCGTGTACCTTCGGTCTTTCAAACGATGGGGGCTGAACCTGGCGACTTTGCCATCCTGCACCTGCCCCTCGGTTGGCGTGGCAGTGTCTTTGTCGAAGGTCGGCAGGATGATAAGGCGCAATTCTATCAGACGGTGCACCACAAGCGTATTCTGGGCGGCATTACCTCGCGCGTCCCGCGTTTCAAAGTGCAATATTTTCGCGAAGCGCCGATTATCAACTCGTTGATTGCACTGGAAAAGGGCTACTCTCTTGATCCGCTTCGCGTCGAGTATGATCGCCAAGTGGCACCGGCGGTTTTGTACTTTTTCGATATTCGCTACGTCGAAGTGAATCACGCGCTGACCGATCCGGGTGTGCTCGCGTATGCACAAACGGTGTTAACCCTCAGCGAGTTCTATCGTGATGCAGAGCGGACGGTGTATCGCGTGCATCTGGCGCAAGTGCCGCAGATAGATTTGAACGCGGAAACAGCGCGCCTGTACTTTGACGATGGCTGGGGACGCCCTCAGTATCATGACGATGGTTCCACCTATCGCTGGGCAACGCGTGCCGAGGCGTTGTTGTGGATGCCTCTGGAACGTAAAGATCAAACCCTCGTATTCCGATTGCGTGGTGTGCGCGCGGCGCAAACAATGACCGTGCGCGTGAATGCACACCCGGTTGCACACCTCACGCTAAGCGATGACTGGCAAGATTATGCGATTGCCCTTTCACGTAACGTGTTGCGTGAAAGACTGAATGAAATCGTCTTTGTTACCGAAACAGTCGCTGTGAATGCCACGCGTCAGGACAATTATGCGATTGGCGAGACCGGGGTAGTCTCTCCAGTGGACATCGCCGCTATTGGTGCAGGTTTTGATGCCGGTCGCTTTGGAGAAATCTGGGTGGCTGGTAGAAACGTCATCGAAAGCAAGCGCGGTTATCATCTGGTCGTGATTCATCCGCGTACTGGTGCGGTGGAGCGGATTGGCTCTTTCGACACGTTTGCTGATGTCAACGAATCGGTACGCCTGGCTGAATTTATCGCCGCGTTACCCGATGGTGCTATCGTTGCAGGTGTAGCGGTGGATGACGTGTCAAAGAATTTACACGCATCGGCGATCCAGGCGTTACACACTCTGGGGGTGGCGAGCGATTTGCGCTTTCAATTCAGGATGGGGCACGCGTTTATCGGCGTAAAAGGAGCCACCATCGGAGAAGCGTTAGAGCACGTGGAGGGACGATTGCCAGCGAATGTGTATGTTGGCAAGAATGTGGCAAGTGGGCGCGTGGCATTTGCACTCGGAGGGATAGAAATCCGCTGAGGGAATGAGAGCGTGCTGGATTCGTTGACGTATTGACTCAACGGTTGATCGTCACTGCCCAGATGCTATACAGTTGGTTGTCTGATGCGGTCGCGAATTGTAGCAGCGGTTGAAATGTTACAGCGCCGCGCGTGTGCGTTTCAAAACGCGCCAGGTACGGATATTTGGCTCTGGCAAAGGCGTTGCCCACAGGGTAGATCACAAATTGAATTTGATGGTCAATGATGTACCGCTCTGGATGCGCATCGGGAGCAAAGCGGAATTCGGCAAGTTCGAGTTCGATGTCGTATTGACGTGCGAACATAGAGAGCGCGCCAAAAGTTCCGCCATAGGCAAGCACATTAACGCGCTGATGCTTTGGAAAAATCGCGGCAATTTCTTCCGCCATCTGGCGCATTGAGATTTGACTGTTGTATACGAAACGCATTCCCGCATTACCTTGTTGATAACTTTGTACGAGTAGTGTCACCACGAGAATGCCAGGAGCACCACGCGCAAGGAGTGTTGCCACGCGCGCAACCGCAGGCGTCAAGCGCGCTGTAGAGAGACGATCCACCAGCGACCAGAGAAACGACAGCGCGACACCCGCGAAAACGATCAGGGCAAAGCCAGGGTACATCAAGAAACGTGTTTCCAGCGTGGTGTAATTGAAAAATACGAGCAGTTCAAAGAAAATCACATAGAACGTTGCCGTCAACAACAAGAGTAGCGTGGTGCGCGTACGATGCAAGCGCAACGCGATGGCGGCACCTGCCACGCCTAACCCGACGAGACCCATCGGCAAGAGCGCAGGATAGTTGGTGATAAAAAACGCCGCGCGTTTGAAAAAGTCGCCGGGCGCGAGAAAGCGCAACCAGATGCTTGCCATAGATTGCGCGCCGATAAATTGCAGTGGATTGCCAGTGGCTACGAGGCTGGCACTGATGAGCGTGAGCGGAAATGCCAGCACACAACTTGCCAATACCAACCAGTCGTCGCGTTGAAACCGGCGCGCTCGTACGTCACGGATCAAGAGCATCACCACGCCTAACGCCATCAAGACCACACCTTCGTAACGTACCAGAGCGCCGAGTAGTGCGAGCACTGCCGCCAGCCGATAGCGCGAGCGCGCCAGCGCGAACAGCGTGGCGATATAGAACACAAAGAACAAGGTAGAAGAGAGGATTGCTACGCTTTCCCACAGAAAGGAGGGCGCGAACGCAAGGAAGAGCGCGGCGCACCACGCGGCAGGTTTATCAAAAAACTCGCGGGTCAGATGAAACAGCAAAACGACCGCGATGCAAGCAAAGAGGGTAGAGAGAACTCGCGCGGCGAGGTAAAAATCGAGCGTGGCAGGAATGAGAATACGCCACACGCCCAGCACCAGCGTATACAATGGATGCAATAACGCGCGGTCGAGTAACTCGCGTGGCAACGCGGCTATGCCGTGCGTTTGCCAGATCGTCAATGTGCGCACCGCCTCAAAACCATCCTGTGACAGTTCCACATCGTACACGTGCAACAGATAAAGACGTGTGACGAGTGTGACCACTATCAGCACACTTGCTTCCCACCAGGGCGTGAGATAATGCTTGACCGTCTCCCAGATTTCTCTTTTCACGGCGTCACCACTACTGTCCCCAACTGAATGTAATCCCCCTCACGCGTTGTCAGGCGTGCTCCTGTATGCGTGTGATACATCCCCACCAGCAAACGGTAATTGCCCGACGCGATGTCGTGTGCGAGCGCGAGCGCGTATTCGTCAGCGATGATTTCACCGACATCCCAGAACGATGTGGGATACGCGCCGCGCTGCGGCGGCGCGTCGTCTTGAGCGATGATGTTGCCTGTTGCGTCAACGAGATGCACAAACACGGTGTAGTCTTCGGCGATGGGCAGCAGCGCGCGCCAGTATAATTTTAACACCAGCGTCGAACCGCGCGCAATCTGCTCTGGTCGGGCGTAACCAATCAACGCGATGTGATGACCAAAGGTGTATGCGACCGCATTTTCGATACGCGGCACCTCCTGCGCTTGCCCGATAATCTTGAATCGCGCCAGCGTCGGTGTGACGATCGTGCCATGTGGATCGCGCGCGGTCAACGTCTCCAGAGGGACGCGCCGAAACAATCCCACCTCGATTCGCCCGACCCCCGCGCGCGCGTCCGGCGGAATCGGCAGGCGATAGTCGTCCGCGACAATTTCACCCGGCTGCCAGACGCGCGTCGGATACAAACCGCGCCCGGGAAAGGCATCCCAGCGTGTGATGATTTTGTTCTCCGCATCGAACAAACGGACGTACACCGAGAAATCCTCGTGCATTGGTTCGCGCGCGCGCCAGAAAATCGTCAAGGGCAAAGTCTCCCCCGGCGCCACGCGCGCGCGCGGCAACGCGTATCCCACCAATTCAGCCTGATCGTTGAAGGTGATGTGGACAGGATTGGGCACGCGTGTCGTATCGGTAAAGCGCGCCGGCGGCGCGTAGGCGGGAGCGATGATGGTAAAGGGTGCTAGTGCAGCAAAAGCGAGCAGGAAAATGATGAATGACAAATGAGCAAATGGCAAATGAGCAAATGACAAATGACAAAGGATTGGCGATTGGCGATTGGCGATTGGCGATGGGTGATTCGGGTATGCAAACGGCAATCGAAAATTGACAGACGGCAATCGAAAATTGGCGATTGAAAATGGCGCCAGGCCGTACGCGTAGAGCACCGCGACGGCCGCAATCGCTGGAAAAATCAAGCGTCCTTGTGATGCCATCGTGAGCCAGGTCCAGCGCACGAGCAATGTCAAAATGAGTACAAGCCAGAAGGCAGGTAGCCACAAGAGGGACGGCAAACTGCGGCGCACCAGTCCAATCATCAAACCAATCGCTGCAAGGAGGGTGAATGCATCCAGCGCGAGGTAAATCCATTCGGGCGCAATCAGATTGACGCCACCAAAGTTGCCCCAGAACGAAATCCGAAACCCCTGAAACTCGTTGAGCAGACTGGCAAAGGTCACCGGGGTTCGACGGCCGCCGGCAATTTGCAACCATACATTGAACGCGAGCAAATCGTCGTACAAAATCCAGTTGCGCGCGTACCACCAGAAGGCGATGAGGACGACGATGATCGCGCAAACGAGACTGCCTCGCACAACGTCGAGTAGATGAGTGGGTGAGTGAGCGAGCAGGTGATTTTCTGCCTCTATTCCCCTCTCCTGTTCTCTCACTCTGCTTTTCCACAACAAGTACGCGAATACAACCGCCGCGACGATCAACAACCCCAACAAACTAATCTTGGTGAGTGCACCCAGTCCCAGCACGATACCGAGTGCGCCAAAGCGCGCGAGCGTCGCGCCGCGCGTGACAAGTTGCGCGAGGAGCAACAGCGCGAGTGTCGCGAGCATCGTGGCGAGATTGTCGTTGTTGACCGATGCACTGATGAACAGAAACATCGGATTGAACGCGACGAGGGCGGCAGCGCACGCGGCAAGGGTTTTGCTGTGGTTGTCATTGCGAGGACGGTCTTTGTCCGCAGCAATCTCCAACGAGTGATGTGGAGATTGCTTCGCTGCGCTCGCAATGACAAAGCCACTACTCATTTCCAGCGCGAAGAAATATGCGAGTGCGACCGTGATAGTCGAGAGGAGAATCGAGAGGAAACGAATGAGATGAACCGCGAGTGTTGTGCCTTGCCACGGAAAATTTTCCGCGCTCGTATGCACAATCAGGTTCTTGTTCCCATAGTCGAGTGGGATGCCGATGCGTGCATGCGGGTTACGCCACAAGCGCTCTGGCAAATCGCGCGTATCAATCCAGAATGTGGTCAGAGCGGCAAGGGCATAGTATAACGGCGGCTGTCCACCCTCTTGTTTCCACAACGTTTCGACGTTCGGGTCTTGAATCGGTAAACCGTTGCCGCTGGCAAGATGTTGCACGAACGGATAATGCCAGATTTCATCGCCGGCTTCAAAGACCGGCGTGACGATCGAGTACGTCGTGGCGAGCGCGAGGAAGATGAGGATGATGAGGAAGAGTGCGCGATGTGATTGAATTGAATAGCGGATGGTGCTAGAAAGATTCATTTCTTGTCCACGAATAGCGCGAATCTGCGCCAATGGTAACTGCTCAGCCCGGGTTCACTCGCTGTCAGTGAGAAACCGACGGCTAGCGTAAGCCGATGACTGAGCCTGAATTTCGCCGTCGTGCCCCGGGAACAACCCCTGTCTCT
>DAOTYB010000123.1:0-2589 GCA_034435315.1 Anaerolineae bacterium
AGTGTGGGTAGGTGTGCTGGTGGGCGTGGCAGTGGCGGTGCTGGTGGGCGTGACGGTGGGCGTGGGCGTGGCAAATAGCGTCTGAGCAACGCCACACCCCATCATTGCCACAAGCAACCAAGCCACCAGGATGACGCTCAATCCGTAATGCCAGATCGTTCGCTTCATTTCGCCTCCTTCGAAAATCCGTTTGCCCACGAAGGTCACGAAGGAACACGAAGAAAAAATCTTCGTGTCTCTTCGTGTCCTTGGTGGATCTTTTTCATCCGAACGCTGGTGAACGCACATTCATGGGGAATTCCTTGAAAAGGACAAGTTTGTAAACTTGTCCTACTTTTCGATGCGATAGTTTTCCAGCACCAACACGTCAATCCCGCTCTTCAAAAATGTGTTGAGTGCGTTCGCGGGACTCGCCACAATCGGTTCGCCGCGCAGGTTGAACGATGTGTTCATCAACACCGGCACACCGGTCGCCTGCCCGAATTTTTCGACGAGGTCGTAGTAACGCGGATTCCATTCACGGCGCACGGTTTGTAAGCGCCCCGTGCCAAGATGATTGACCGCTGGAATCTGCTCGCCTTTGTCCGGGCGCAGTGGCAACACCAGAAGCATATAGCGCGCGGGATACTGCGCCGAAGGATCGAAGGTAAAGTACTCCGAGACCTCGTGTTCCAGAATCACCGGCGCGAACGGGCGGAATGGTTCGCGGAATTTGATTTTGTGATTGACGATGTTTTTCATCTCGGCGCGGCGCGGGTCTGCCAAGATGCTACGGTTACCGAGCGCGCGCGGTCCCCATTCGAAACGCCCCTGAAACCAACCGATGACTTTACCGCGCATCAAATCGTCCACCAGCATCTCATTGAGGCGCGCATCGTCCTCAATCAATTGATACTTGACGCCGCGTTCGTCCAACGCCTTTTGAATATCGCCATTGGCGTACGTCGCACCCCAGTACGCGTGTTCCAGCGTGAATCGGCGCGGCTGTCCCAGAATCACGTGATAGACGTACAACGCTGCACCCAGCGCGCCTCCCGAATCGCCAGCAGCGGGCTGGATGAACAACTCTTTGAACGGCGTCTCGCGCAAGATGCGTCCATTCGCCACGCTGTTCAGCGCGACGCCACCCGCCAGGCACAGTTTATCGAGACCGGTTTCCTTGTGCGCCTGACGCGCCATCTGCAAAATCAACTCTTCGGTAACTTTTTGAATACTCGCCGCCACATCGGCGTAATACTGATTACGTTCGATGACATCGTTCGAGACTTGAGGATCGCTGTGGGTCAAGCGCGTGATAAAGTCGGAGCGCGGGTCGCGCGGCTCGCCAAACAGTTCGATGAATTTGCGATTGTAGGTTTGATGCGTGGAATAGTGATAGGAAAAGTAATCGAGATCGAGCCAGAAACTGCCATCGCTATTCGGATGCACCAATTTATAGACCTTGTCCATATAGCGCGGCTCGCCGTACGGCGCCATCCCCATCACTTTGTATTCGCCTTCGTTCACTTCAAATCCCAGAAACGCGGTGAACGCGGAATAGAGCAAGCCGAGCGAATGTGGAAAGCGCATCTCTTTGGCAAGTTCAATCGAATTTTTCCCCGTGCCATCCCACGTTGCCACACCGCGCCCAATCGAAGCGGTTGTCCACTCACCCACACCGTCAATCGTGAGAATCGCCGCCTCACGAAACGGTGAGCACAAGAACGCACTCGCCGCGTGCGCCATGTGATGATCGGTGAACAGGATTTTCGACGCGGGCACACCCAGTTTGTTTTGTATCAAGCCCTTGATCCACAACTTGTCTTTGAACCAGGTGATCATTGATTCGCGAAACGTGTGCCACGAATGGGGAAACGTGCCGAGCGCGGTCATTAAAATTCGTTCGAACTTGACAAAGGGTTTTTCGTAAAAGACGACGTAATCCAAATCTTGCCCAGTGATGCCCGCTTGCTTGAGACAAAAATCAATCGCGTGTGTGGGAAAACCAAAATCGTGTTTCTTGCGCGAAAAGCGTTCTTCTTCCGCCGCCGCGACGAGCACACCGTCGCGCAAGAGTGCCGCCGCCGCATCGTGATAGAAACAGGAAATGCCAAGAATGTACATTTAGAATTGCCTCCGTGCACTTTCGAGGGTTTGTTCGGGATTATGCTTGGGGAACCACATCGAACGATGTGGATTACGCTTGATGACGAGTGGATCGCTAAACCAGCGCACCAGCAAACCAAACGGCGCAACGATGATAAAGTAAACGAGAGTCAGCAAAACGCGTGCCTGCAGATCGGCGAGCGCTTGCGCAAAGGTTTTCCATTTGTTCCACAGTTTTTTGAGCACAGTTCCTCCTGTAAGACAATTTACAAAATTGTCCTACGCCAAGATATTGCAAACGAACATTGGTATTATATGCAGAAGAGATAAAATCTCAAATGAGCAGAGGTCGAGGTCGCAGAGTGTATTTCAGTTCGGAGCAACTCCGGGCAAATAATGGATTTTAAGAAAATAAATTGGTAATGCCTCTCCTCTACCTGGGGTACGACCCCTCTCATCCCCCTGCCCCCTGCTCTCCCCGCAAAGCGGGGAGCAGGGGAAGAT
>DAOTYB010000124.1:0-3858 GCA_034435315.1 Anaerolineae bacterium
GTTCGCGCGCGATGAGCGCGGGGGGAATCTCCGCAGGTGGCGCAATGTCGCGCAAGCCCAGTTGCTTGAGAAAGACACGCGAACGCGCGGCTTCGGCGGCAACGAGTGCATCCGACGAAGGACGAACGACGAAGGACGAAGGCCGAAGGCTTTCGTCTTTCGTCCTTGGTCGTTTGTCTAGATGGAGGCATGCCTTGATGTCACGGTCGTAGAGGTCAGCAAGTTCGCGCACTTCTGCGCGCTGGTTGGTGGGGTCAACCGCGCTGCGAAAGAGTTGCTCGGTGGTCTGGATGGCTAGCGCGTAGGCGCTCCGTGCGGCAGCCCAATTTTCCTGGCTCGCGTACGCGTCTCCCAGATTGCGCGCCGTCTGACGATGCTCATAGGGGAATTGCTCGCGCGTCCTCACCTGTAAAGCGAGTTCGTAGCGCCGAATCGCTTCTTCCAGATTCTCGGCGCGCTCGCCCCGAATGCGGTTTAGGTACGCATTCGCCAGGTTGTTCTGCGTGGTCGCCCATTGTTCAGGGAATTGCTCGCGCGTCCTCACCTGTAAAGCGAGTTCGTAGCGCCGAATCGCTTCTTCCAGATTCTCGGCGCGCTCGCCCCGAATGCGGTTGCGGTACGCTATCGCCAGGTTGTTCTGCGTCTGTGCCCATTGTTCAGGGAATTGCTCGCGCGTCAGCACCTGTAACGCAAGTTCATAGTGCTCGATGGCTTTTTCCGGATTCTCGGCGCGCTCGCCCCGAATGCGGTCGGCGTAGGCAAGAGCCAGGTTGTTCTGCGTCATTGCCCAGTCGGTTGGAAACGCCTCGCGCGTCCGCACCTGTAAAGCGAGTTCGTAGCGCCGAATCGCTTCTTCCAGATTCTCGGCGCGCTCGCCCCGAATGCGGTTGCTGTACGCCATCGCCAGGTTGTTCTGCACCCCTGCCCACTCGACGGGAAACGCCGCATGCGTATACACCTGCAAAGCGAGTTTGTAGCACCGAATCGCTTCTTCTAGGTTCTCAGCGCGCTCGCCGCGAATACGGTCAGCGTAGGCAAGACCCAAGTTGTTATGCGTCCGCGCCCACTCGACGGCGAAGGCTTCGCGCGTGTACACTTGCAAGGCAAGTTCATAGTGCCGAATGGCTTCTTCTAGGTTCTCGGCGCGCTCGCCCCGAATGCGGTAAAAGTAGGCAAGACCCAAGTTGTTTTGCGTGTTCGCCCACTGTTCTGGGAAGGCTTCGCGCGTATACACCTGCAGGGCGAGTTGATAGTGCTCGATGGCTTTTTCCGGATTCACAGCGCGTTCGCCGCGGATACGTTGGGCATAGGCGTTCGCCAAGTTGTTCTGCGTCATTGCCCACTGTTCTGGGAACGCTTCGCGTGTATATACTTGTAAGGCGAGTTGGTAGTGTCGAATTGCCTCTTCGAGATTCTCAGCGCGCTCACCCCGAATGCGCTGGGCATACGCATTCGCCAGGTTGTTCTGCGTCATCGCCCAATCTTCGGGGAATTGCTCGCGCGTATACACCTGTAACGCAAGTTCATAGTGCTCGATGGCTCTTTCCAGATTCTCGGCGCGCTCGCCCCGAGTGCGATCGGAGTACGCCATCGCCAGGTTGTTCTGCGCGGTTGCCCATTGTTCAGGGAATTGCTCGCGCGTCTGCACCTGTAAAGCGAGTTCGTAGTGTGCGATGGCGCGTTCCAGATTCTCGGCGCGCTCGCCGCGGATACGGTCTCGGTAGACAACTGCTAGGTTGTTCTGAATGCCCGCCCAATCGATGGGGAATTGTTCGCGGGTATATACCCACCTAGCAAGGCGATAGTGCTTGATGGCGCACTCCAGGTTCTCGGCGCGCTCGCCGCGAATACGCATGGCGTAGGCACTCGCTAGGTTATTCTGCGCCATCGCCCACTGTTCTGGGAACGATTGGCGTGCATACACCTGTAAGGCAAGTTCGTAATGCCGAATCGCCTCTTCTAGGTTCTCAGCGCGCTCGCCGCGAATACGGTCAGCGTAGGCAAGACCCAAGTTGTTATGCGTCCGCGCCCACTCGACGGCAAAGGCTTCGCGCGTGTACACTTGCAAGGCAAGTTCATAGTGCCGAATGGCTTCTTCTAGGTTCTCAGCGCGCTTGCCCCGAATGCGGTAAAAGTAGGCAAGACCCAAGTTGTTTTGCGTGTTCGCCCACTGTTCGGGAAACGCTTCGCGCGTTCTCACCTGTAAAGCGAGTTCGTAGCGCCGAATCGCCTCTTCCAGGTTTGCAGCACGCTCGCCACGAATGCGCTCAGAGTAGGCGCGTGCTAGATTGTGCTGTATGGTCGCCCACGCCACAGGGAACCTTGTGCGCGTTAGCACCTGCAAGGCGAGCTCGTAGTGCTCAATAGCGCGTTCCAGATTCTCGGCGCGCTCGCCCCGAATGCGGTTTCCGTACGCATTCGCCAAGTTGTTCTGCGTCATTGCCCATTGTTCGGGGAATTGCTCGCGCGTATACACCTGTAAGGCAAGTTCATAGCGCCGAATCGCTTCTTCCAGATTCTCGGCGCGCCTATCGAGAGAGCCTTGCTCGAGTGCACTTGCTAGCTCCATCTGCAATGCTGCCCACAGTAACGGATTTTCTTCCCAGCGCACTAGGCGCAAAGCCTGCCGGCACAGTTCTACTTTGCGCGGTATGTCGGAGAGGCGAGTGAGGTGCTCAATTTCTTCCAACAAGGGGCGCAGTTCAGCAGCAATGTCATCGACCACTGCTGGATAATTGTCGACTACTGCTTTTGTAATGGCGATGGGTAAAAATTGTAACGGCACCACTCGCGTTCGTTCCAGATACGCAGGGAAGGGGGCGATGAAATTCGCAAGCAGGCGCGGCATCAGTTGCGCGTGAAGCGCGCGCGCGTGCTGCTCATCCATTCCAGGCGGCACCGCGAGAATCAGTTGCTCGCGCGCGCGGTCGTGGTAGAGCAACGGCGCGCCCAGTGTGCCCGTATGACCATTGGGGCAGGTGACGTGGTGGAGGGTGCCATCGCGGCAGCGCGCGGCAAGGTCGGGACGTTCGCCCGCGTCCACGATGAGCCACACCTCGGCGCGAAAAGGCGCGTTGCATTCAGGACATTGCAGATCAACGTGCTGAGCAAGTGAAACAGGCATCTTCCTTCTCCTTGAGTAACCACCGACGGATGACCGCAGACGAACGACAGCAGACGGACGACCGCCGACCGCTGCCTGTTAACGATCCAACGATCCACCAATCCAACAATCCAACAATCCAACGATCCAACAAACCAACCTCACTTCACCACAAACCCATTGATTGCCACCGTCCCGCGCGTCACCGTGATTGTAACGCGATGTTCACCACTTGGCAAACCGCGCGCCAGCGCAACGCGTCCCCCCGCGCTCGGATCCGTGCGCCAGAGTTCAATGTCGCGCGCGGGCGCGTTGTCAATCTGCACGCGCACCACACCGCCGTACGGATTCTGCACCACAACCAAGTCCAAATCCGTTCCACGAAACGTAAAACTCACCGAATCACCTAATCGCCCAATTTTATACTCTCCAAAATACGCGCGCGCGTCTCGCACCGTTTCCCACGCGCCACGCCAATCCATTGCCCAGTGGGACGTGCTGCGAAACCCGCGCTGGACGACGCGCGCGGTCGGCGTGTACGCTTTCATCGCGGCATACACCGGCAATGGCGTGAAATCCGGCTCGAACATTCGGAAATAGTAGAACGACTGATTTTTTTCGCTATCGTTCACGCGTCGGAAAAACCAGTACATCATCGCGCCCATCCAGGGCCATTCAGTTTGCGCGCGCTGGTACCCTTGCACGGTATAGCGCGCCTGCCGCGCCTCGCTCACGCGACCGTACGGCGCGTCCTT
>DAOTYB010000125.1:0-5070 GCA_034435315.1 Anaerolineae bacterium
GCTGCCCGCCCACACCCCTGTCCCCTTGATTCCCTCTCCCCACGCCGCAAAGCGCGTGGGGAGGGGGCTAGGGGGTGGGGCTTGACGCCATAGACGGCACGGCTGAGTAATTAAAATGAAAGTTTGTGCCCGTGCCGGGTATAAAGCAGTCAGAGGAGATTATTCGATGATGTTGATGTTTTTGCCCTCGATGTGCAAGCGGAACGTCCACGGCTGGTTGTTGGGATTGGTCACACGGATATAGTAGGTGCCGGCAACCGGAAATGCTCCCACCCATACCAGATCGTTACCTGTACATTTGCCCTGTTCGCACAGAACGGGCTGAGGCATCCCGCGACCGACGAACTTGTTTTCGGTGAAACGTTGCGCTTGTTGGGGATCAAACACCGCGAACCAGAGTCCCGAGACGTTGCCGTTGTACAGCACAATCATCACACGCGAACGATCGCCGCCGTAATCAAACTTGTACCACATTTCTGACTGAGCGGGAATTTGCTGATCGCGATTGTCGCGCACATAGATCGCCGTGTACGGCGAGTCGTTCTCGACAAGGCGCGCCGGGGTAGGCGTCGGCACAAAAAATGGTGGAACGATGACAGGTGGCGGCGCAGTGACGACCGTTTCGGTCGTGGTCGTGGTTGGCGTGATGTCGACGGTGGTCGTGATGGTTGGAGTAACTACGGCGGGAAGAGTGACCAGCGGAGGCAAGGTCACCAATTCGGGTGTAGGCGTAGGGATACCGTGCGCTACATTCTCACCCGTTACAAACAGCGAGAAAATTCTCCAGACATTTGTTGGATTGATGACGCGCACATAGTACACGCCGGGCGCGTGGAACGCGCCGGTCCACGTCAATTCGGGAGAGGCGCACATTCCTTCTTCACAACGCACACGTGTTCGCGTACCCCGTCCAACGAACTTGTCCTCCAGCAGAATGTTCCGAGCTTGCTCTGGGGTGTACACACGAAACTCAAGCCCCAAAAGGCCACCGTTGGGCATAACGATATGGATAGGCTTGTTTCTACCACCATAGTCGAACTTGTACCACAGATGTGCCCCAGCGGGAATCAAGTGTTCGCGAAAATCCGCATACACAGCGGTAAAGGGACTGTCGTTCGTGGGAGTTGCCAGCGGACCTTGCGCGGCAGAAGGTAGGGAGCCAAAACTGATGACGAGTGCCAGCGCCAGTGCCACAAACGTTCCAATCAAGATTTTGACTTGCATCTGCAATCCTCCTTGACTTGTTCTCTGAGCACAGTATAACGCATTTGGGGCAAATCTACAAAATTTTGATTGAGCGGATGCATTGCACTTGGGGACAAGAGTAGCAGCATTTCACGCTCATCCCTCTCACGGCAAAGGGTGCAGAGGGATGAGAGGTTGGTGGCGGACGACAAAGCCGTCCGCCACCAACCCGTCCACTTTTATACTCCAAACGGCTAGGTTTTTAACTTTTAACCACCCCGCCTCTGAGTTTCGCTGGCCGTCGGTAGGAAACTGACGGCTCACGCGAGCAGATGGCACAGTGTAACATCGTTCCCTGGGAACAACCCCACTCATCTCCCTGCCCCCCTGCTTTCCCCGCTTTGCGGGGAGAGCAGGGGGAAAGATGGGAGGAGGGGTGGTGGTGGGCGGCAAAGCCGCCCGCCACCACCCCGTCCTTTGACTCCCCCTCCCCGTTGGGGAGAAAGATTTTTCGCCCCTGCGCAACGGGAGGGGGCAGGGGGTGGGGCTATGCGTTTACAAAAGTGCAAAAGGTGGGCTGAGAAACTTGCCCCCAAACTGAAATGAAATGCACCCATTTATCACTCGAGAGGTTGCGTATGAATTTTGGAGTGCCTAAAGAAGTACGCGATATGGAAAATCGCGTGGGATTGACTCCCGCTGGCGTGCACGCGCTGGTCGAAGCGGGCCACAGGGTGTATGTCGAGTACAACGCGGGAGTGGGAGCCGGTTTTAGTAATGAAAATTATCGCGCGATGGGCGCCGAAATCGTCTATTCGGCGGAAGAGGTGTATGGTCGCGCTGATGTGGTGACCAAGGTTACGCGTCTAACGGCGAGTGAGCACGCGCTCTTGCGCGAAGGTCAAACCGTGCTGTGCTTTTTGCATCTGGCGGTCGCGTCGCCCGATTTGGTCGAGGCGCTGCAACAACGTCATATCACCGCGATTGCCTACGAGATGATTCAGACCGACGATGGTGCGTTGCCGGTCTTGTTGACTTCCTCCGAAGTGGCAGGACGCCTGGCGCCGATCCTAGCGGGCAACTTGCTATCCAGCACGCGCGGGGGACGCGGCATTTTGCTCAACGGTGTGCCGGGGGTGCCGCCTGCGGCGGTAGTGATTCTGGGCGCCGGCGTGGTCGGCGAAAACGCCGCGCGCGCGTTTCTGGGCCTGGGTGCGCAAGTGACGGTGCTGGATCGAACGCCGGCGAAACTGCATCGGATTGACGAACTCTTTGCCGGTCGTGTGACCACGATGTACGCCACCGCGTACAACCTGAAGCGTGTCATCGAATTTGCCGACGTGCTGATTGGCGCGGTGCTGGTGCCGGGGCAGCGCGCCCCCATCCTTGTCACGCGGGAGATGGTTCGACGAATGCGCACGCGCACGGTCATCATTGATTTTTCGATTGATCAGGGCGGCTGCATCGAGACGAGTCGTCCCACGACGTTGCGCGATTCGACCTATGTGGAGGAGGGAGTGATTCACTATTGCGTGCCGAACCTGCTGGCACAGGTAGCCCGCACGGCGAGTCACGCGCTCTTGAACGCCGCCTTGCCTTTTCTGTACGAAATTGGCACGCACGGGGTGGACCAGGCGATTCGACGGAATAGTGCTCTGGCGCGTGGTGTCAATGTGTGGAAAGGTCGCCTGGTGAATCCTCAGATTGCGCACGCGTTAGGAATGGATGTGGAGTCAATTGACGATGTATAGAAACAAAGTGGTCTCCGCTGAGCAAGCGGTCCAACTCATCCAGTCGGGTCAGCGCGTCTATGTGGGCGGCGGCGCGGGCGCGCCGCGCACCTTGCTGTATGCGCTCGTGCAACGTGCCAATGAATTGCGCGATGTAGAGATTTTTCACGTGTTGGTCTTTGGACCTGCCCCCCATCTGCAACCTGAATACGCCACTAGTTTTCGACACTGTGCCTTTTTCATCGGAGAAAATTCGCGCGCGGCAGTCCAATCGGGCCGCGCCGACTTTATGCCCATCTTTCTTTCGGAAATTCCCGGGCTGTTTCGGAGCGGTGCTCTACCGCTTGATGTGGCGTTGATTCAGGTGTCCCCACCCGACGAGCACGGTTTTTGTTCGTTTGGGTGTGAAGTCGGGTGCACCAAGCCGGCGGCACAGGCAGCCAAGATCGTCATCGCTGAAGTGAATCGGCGGATGCCGCGCGTCCTTGGGGATTCGTTCATTCACTATTCCAAATTTACCTACATCGTCGAAGCCGATTATCCCTTGCCCGAAGCCCCGCAGGGCGGCACATCGCCGGTGCATCAGGCGATTGGCAAACTCATCGCCGAGATGATTCCGGATGGAGCGACGCTTCAACTGGGGGTCGGCTCGATTCCCGATGCAGTGCTGGCGCAGTTGGGCGACAAGAAAGATTTGGGCATTCACACTGAACTGTTCTCCGATGGGGTGATTGATCTGGTCAAACGGGGTGTCATCACGAACGAAAAAAAGACGCTGCATCCCGGCAAAATCGTGGCGGGATTCTTGTTTGGCTCTAAACGCCTGTACGAGTTTGTGGCAGACAACGCGATGATCGAATTGCATCCAACGGACTATGTGAACGATCCGTTCATCATCGCGCAGAACGACAATATGATTTCGATCAACTCGGCGATTGAGGTGGACATTACCGGGCAGGTGTGCGCGGACTCGATTGGTTCGGCGTTGTATAGCGGCATCGGCGGGCAGGTGGACTTTGTGCGCGGCGCGGCGCGTTCGCGCGGCGGCAAGCCCATCATCGCGCTGCCGGCAACTGCCAGAGAGGGTGCGCTCTCGCGTATTGTGCCGCAACTCAAGCCGGGGGCGGGCGTGGTTACCTCGCGCGGGGATGTGCACTATATCGTCACCGAGTACGGGGTGGCGTATCTGCATGGTCGGACGTTGCGCGAGCGCGTGCGCGCGATGATCAACATCGCGGCACCACAGTTTCGCGAAGAGTTGGAACGGTACGCCAGGCAAAATCATTACATCTAGTTGCGGACAGTGGAAGGTTCGATGTTTCCTTTCTTACGGTCGTTGAAAACATCGGGAAACCAAACGTTCGTGCTAGACACACCGCGCGGTGAGGTCACGCTGATTGCGCGGTGTCCCCCTGCCGAAATCGAGAAACTGGGCATTGACGAGGGGCTGGGGTTCTTCTGGCACAACCGTCCTGATTTGCAACACCAGGCGCTTGTCCGCATCGCCGCGCTGCCTGAGGGGAATGTGACGCTGGCGCACAATGACGCGCGCATGATTGTCGGTTATGTGACGGTGGCGTTACCGGACCCGGATACGCGCTGGGGGCGAGACCATATTCCCGGCTTGTACGAGTTGGGCGGGATCGAAGTGGCGCGCGCGTGGCGTTCGTGTGGCATTGGTCGCGCCTTGCTCACCGCGCTCTTTGCCGATGGTGCGTACGACAGGGCGATTGTGATCGCCACGGGCTATCGCTGGTGTTGGGATTACGAATCCTCGGGGATGACGTTGCGCGAGTATCGCGACGTGTTACACCGCACGATGCAGCGCGCCGGTTTCGAGTTCTTTGCGACGGATGAGCCGAATATTGCCTGGTATCCCGATAACGCCCTCGTGGCACGCATCGGTAAACACGCCCCTAGAGATCTGGTCAAAAAGTTCAAGGGATTGTTATTCGAAAGTCCGGGGAGTGAGTTTGTGATGAGTGAATTTATTGGCCGGTAGTAACTATCCAGCCCCGGACATCGTTCGCTGTCGGTTAGAACCGACGGCTAACGCAAGCCGATGGGTTGAGCCTGAATTTCGCGTCGTTGTAGGGGCGAAAAATCTTTCGTCCCTGCGGGAACAACCCCACTCATTCCCCTGCCCCCTTTTCTC
>DAOTYB010000126.1:0-12248 GCA_034435315.1 Anaerolineae bacterium
CGCCCGCTGCAATGCTGAAAAGCCAGAACCATTTTGCCCCAGATCTATGGTCGCGCCGCGCGCGTTGAAATTGATCTTGAAAGAAAATCTGCCACGGCAACCACGCCATCGTTATGAGAATGGGAATATGCTGAATCTTTTGCAGCGCGAACCCGCTGAATGAAAAGACGAATCCAGCGAGGAATGCGCTCGCAATCCCAAGACGCATTCCACGCACGAGGAAGTACATCCCCCATGCCATCCAGATCAAATGCAACAACACTTCGTATGACAATGCAAAGTGCGCTGGCATCAGCCTCAGCAACAGCACACGCGTTGGGTAGAATGCAGCCACTTGCCCCTCTGCCAACAACGGAAACCCTGCACCGAGGAGTGGCGTCCAGAACGGTAGGCGGCCAGTCTCCAGCGCGCGCGCATATTCGACAGCAGAGGGATAATACGTACCGCTTATATCACGGGTGTACCACACCCCTGTAGCCAGCGTGACCGGAAAGAAATAGATACAATGCCAGGCTGCAAGAAAAACGAGTGCCCAGGTATCGCGGCTCTGGATGACTCGCGCTAAACGATCACCAATGGTTTGACTCGTCACTCGGCGGACCAACGAAAAATACTTGTTCATGAATTCATACCGTTGCCCAGTCAGGTTTTTTTACTGTAAGAGCAACTTGCAAATTTATCCTACTCTTTGAGATAAGGATTCATCTCATCCCAATTCTGCCCCACCGCCACGTCCACTTTGAGTTTTGATTCGAGTGGATAGGCGTTCTCCATCACTTGACGTACCAGCGGGACAATAACGTCCACTTGATCATCGGGGCATTCAAGCACCAGTTCATCGTGCACCTGGAGAATCATTCGCGCGCGCAGGTTGCGCGCGTGCAACTCGTGATGCAAACGCACCATCGCGATTTTGATAATGTCCGCCGCGCTACCTTGAATCGGGTGATTGATGGCTTCGCGTTCGGCGGCGTTGCGCGCGCTGACATCATTCACGCCGCGCTGGAGTTCGGGAAAATAACGGCGACGTCCCAGGAGCGTTTGCACGTAACCACGCTCGCGCGCCTCGCGCTTGGTCTGCTCAATGTACGCTTTGACGCCCGCATACTGGGCGAAATAACTGTCAATCAACCGACGCGCTTCGCTCTGCGAAAGTTCGGTGCGCGCGGCAATGCCATAATCGGTGATGCCATAGGCGATGCCAAAGTTGATGGTCTTGCCCAAACGACGCATCTGCGGCGTGACCTGATCGAGCGGGACGTTGAAGAGACGCGCCGCCGTCGCCGCGTGAATGTCTTCGCCGCGTGCGAACGCCTCCAGCAAGGCAGCGTCGCGCGCAATGTGCGCGAGGATGCGCAGTTCCACCTGCGAGTAATCCGCGCTGATGAGTTTGCTCCCCAGCGGCGCGATGAACGCGCGACGTACCTGACGTCCCAGTTCAGTGCGAATCGGAATGTTTTGCAAGTTTGGATTGGACGAGGAGAGGCGTCCCGTAATCACCGCCGTTTGATTGTAATCGGTATGCACGCGCCCTGTGCGCGGCGATACCAGCGCGGGGAGCGCATCGGCATACGTGCCCTTGAGTTTGGAAAGTTCGCGATGTTCCAGAATCAGCGGGATGACCGGATGCACATCACGCAGCGATTCAAGCACATCCGCCGCCGTCGAAATTTGACCCGTCTTTGTCCGGGGTAACCCTGTCGTCGGCAATTTCAGGCGATTAAAGAGCGCGTCCGCCAACTGTGCCGGCGATGCAATGTTGATGGGCAGACCGATGTGTGCGGTGATTTGCTTTTCAAGTTCTTGCAAGCGCGCGGCAAGTTCGCGCGAGAGACGCGCAAGAAAATCCAAATCCAAAAGCACGCCAGTACGTTCCATCTCCACAAGCACCGGCACAAGCGGCATTTCGACCTCGTGAAAAAGTTTTTCGACGCCGTGCTGTGCCAGCAGAGGTTGATACACCTGCACCAACCGAAATGTGTAATCGGCATCGGCGCAGGCATAGCGCGCGACCTGCTCGATGGGCACTGCCGCCATTGAAATTTGATTCTTGCCCTTGCCGATGAGTGACTCGATTTCGGTCATCTCGACGCCGAATTTTTCGCGCACAAGGTTTTTCAACTTGAGGGAACTGCCCGGCTCGATGAGGTTCGCCGCAATCATCGTATCGAATGACAAGCCGCGCGTTTCAATGCCGGCTTCTGCCAGCACCGTCATATCGTACTTGGTGTTGTGCGCGTACTTGGCGATAGACGCATCGGCAAAGAGTGGCGCCAGTCGGGCAAGAACGTGAGACGTGTCGAGGGTAGCGTGTGGCGTATTGCGTAATGCGTGTTCCGTTGTATCGAGCGCAAGTTGCCCAACCGTCGGCGGGCGATGGTCAGCGGTGGTGACAGGAATGTAATACGCCTCGCCTTCCCCCACACCAATCGCCAGACCGACCAACTCGGCGCGCAGTGCGTCCGTGTCGGTCGTCTCCACATCGAAGGCGAACGCGCGCGCGGCGCGCACGCGCGCGACGAGTTGCTCGAGCGTGGCAGCGCTATCCACGATGCGATAATTTTCATTCGCGCGCGCCTCTGGAGCGAACAAAGCCGGTTGCGACACCGCCGACGCGCCGGGCAAACGCTCGAGCAGACTCGCGCGAAAGCCGAGTTCGCGGAAGAGCGCGGCGACGCGCGCGCGATCTACTTGTCCCAACCGACACGCGTCCAAATCGAGTTGAATCGGCACATCGGTCACCAGCGTCACGAGTTTTTTGCCCTGCTCGGCTTGCGCCTTGCCGGCTTCTAGTTTGGCGCGCAACTTGGGATCGAGTTCGTCCAGATGGGCGTAGATGTTTTCAAGCGAACCGTACTGTTGCAGCAACTTGGTTGCGGTCTTTTCGCCAATCCCTGCCACGCCGGGGATGTTGTCCGATGGATCGCCTTTGAGGGCTTTGAAATCAATCAGTTGGCGCGGGCTGAGTCCATAGCGCGCCTGAATAGCCGCTTCATCATACAACACCATCTCGCCAAACTGTCGCGAAAAGGTGAGCACGCGCACCTTGGGATCAATGAGTTGGAACGTGTCGGTATCGCCGGTGACAATCACCACATCAATCCCGCGTTCACTCGCTTGACGCGCGAGCGTACCCAACACATCATCCGCTTCGTACCCCTCCACGCCAAACGCCGGGATGCCGAGGACCTCCACCACGTCGCGCGCGCGCGCCAATTGCACCGCTAGGTCGCTGGGGAGTGCCGCGCGCTGGGCTTTATACTGCGCGTACAAATCGTTACGAAACGTACGCCCCACATCGAACGCGGCGGCGATGTAATCGGGTGTGGTATCGTTCAGGACTTTGAGGAGCGTCGTCGTAAAGCCGTAGGTGGCGTTGGTCGGTTCGCCTTTAGGACTGGTGAGACGCGCATCAATCGCGTGATAGGCGCGATGAATGAGCGCGTGCGAATCGAGCAGAATGAGTTTCACTGGTTAGACCGTTTTGGTGATTAGGTGATTTGGTGATTAGGTGATTTGGTGATTGGGTGATTGGCACATTGGCTCACTTGCCATCGAGTCGTTCCAGCTCGGCGACGCCGCTGGCTTGCAATTCGGCAAAGCGCGCGTCGGCATCCTGAACGCGCCACTCGACGATGACCTGATTGCCGTTGCGATAGGCGGCGAGGGCTTTGTGTCGAAGTACATTTTCAAAGAGAGTTAGCAGATTTTGATTGGGGGCGCGCATTTTGAGCAGCAAATATTTTCGCGGCTCCCATTCCAGTTCAAATTCTTCATCGCCCCAGAAACCCTGGCACTTGAACGGCGGTGTTTCTTTGATACAGGTGAACCACATTCGCGCCGCGCCGCTATGCCAGAAGGTCATACGTAAATCACTTTCGATGACGTAACGCGAGGGAGGATACTGTTTGAACAACCACCGAGCACTCATTGAAATTCTCCTCAAGTAGAAACAACGTTATCATTGTCAGTAGCAATTGTAGCACAACTGTATGCGCAGGTCAAAGACTTGGGATTGACACATCGTCCAATCTGACTAGAATCCACTACGGAGGATACAGATGAGTCAACGTGCCAACTATTTGAACGAAGTCGGTTTGCTGAGTCACATCCCGCGCAGCGGGTTTGCTTTTTTGGGTAGTGGTGAACAATCCGTTGCTGAACATATTTTTCGCACACTACACATTGCATTCATCTTGACGCGAATGAGTGAGCAAGCGGTGGATGAAACGCGCGTGTTACATCTTGCTTTGTTCCACGATGTACCCGAAGCACGCACCGGCGATCACAATTACGTCAATCGCAAATACGTTATCGAAGATCTCGAACGCGTGCTGGCAGATGGCGCGCGCGAGTGGCCCCACGGCGAGGAAATCGTCACAGCAATTCGTGAATTCGAGGAAGGCACAACACCTGAAGCACGTCTCGTCAAAGATGCCGATCAACTCGAACTGTTGCTGGTGCTCAAACAACAAGCCGATCTGGGCAATCCGCACGCTCACGAATGGATTACGCCACTCCTCGCGCGTTTAAAGACGACTGCCGGCAAACGCCTTGCCGAAGAAATTCTGGCAACGCGCTGGGACGCGTGGTGGTTCAACAACAAAAACGATCCGCATTGGGTCGAAGGCAAAAAACGCGCTTGACCTCTTAGGTAACGCGTGGTATAATTGCAACCGCTATGTATGGCGCGCGGTTTGCCGTCGCGGCGTGGGTGAGTGTAATATGCCTCGTAAATCTACAAAAAAATCTGCCAATCCTCTGGCACAGTTGAACGACAAGCAAATCGAACAATTGCGCAAAATTCAGGAGCGCTTGCAACGTGTTGCACAAGAACGCTCTGCCGGTCTGTCCGATTCTGCTGTGCAAGCCAAACAAACTTTTGGCTCGCTCACCTTTCGCTACGAAACGGTGCGCTGTGGTAAAGCCAACTGTACGCGCTGTCCACACGGTCCCTACTGGTATGTCTACTGGAAAGAAGAAGGACGCACACGCTCGCGCTACATTGGACGCACGCTGCCAGAACCGGCGCGCCAGGCTTACGAGAAAAAACAACGCGCCCGCTTGGAACGAAAAATCTGAGACACGCGGCGTGCCACGTGAATCTCAAATTCCAAACACGGTGCACGTAACACGCCGACGCGACATACCGACCACGCGGAGAGAGACCCATCCCAACCACATCCATCTTCGGACAATCCATCTACTATAGCACGCGCGGCACGCGCGGATTGCCGGTGGTCTTTGTGCATGGCGCTGGTGGCAATCATCTGGTCTGGGGCTTGCAGGTGCATGCCCTCGCGGATTATGCGCGCGCCGTTGCGCTCGATTTGCCGGGCCACGGACGTTCGACTCCGCCGGGGCGCAACTCCATCGAGGCATATCGCGATGTGGTGCTGGGCTTGCTCGATACGCTGGCGTTCGAGCGCGCGGTCATCGTGGGCCATTCGATGGGTGGCGCGATTGCTCTGGCGTTGGCGCTTTCGCATCCCGAGCGTGTCGCGGGTCTGGGACTGGTGGGCACTGGCGCGCGCTTGCGGGTCTTGCCCGCGATTATGGAAGGAGTCCTCAACGACCTTGCCACGACCGCGCGAATGGTCATTGAATATTCGTACGCGCCGGGGACAGATCCCGAATTTCTGCGGCGTGCCGAACAAGAATTTTGTGAATGTCCCGCCACCGTCATCTATGGTGATTTTTGGGCATGCAATCAATTCGACGTGATGGCGCGCCTCGCCGAAATTCGCGCGCCCACACTGGTCGTCTGCGGACGCGAGGATCGGTTGACCCCGCCCAGGTATTCGGTTTACCTCGCGACACATATTCCCAACGCCACTCTGGTATTGATTGACAACGCGGGGCACTCGGTGATGGTGGAGCAACCGGATGAAACGAGTCAGGTCTTGCTCCATTTCGTCGAGTTGCTGGCATAACTCAGGAGATACGTCTACGCCTCAATGCTGGTTCATACTCTTTTCACCGGCGTCGCAAATACGTTCATTGTGGAAAATAACAACGGCGTGATGGTCATTGATGCGGGGATGCCGCATCAAGCCACACGCATCCTCAACGCGATTCGGGCGCGTGGCTATGCACCTGCCGACGTTCGCCTCATCCTCATCACGCATGGACACATTGACCATGCCGGTAGTGCCGCCGCGTTACGCAAATTAACCGGTGCGCCGATTGCGATGCATCGCGACGACGCGCCGCTGGTTGCCACGCCCCATCTCAAAATTCCACCCGGCCGCTCTCGCGCAACCGAATATCTTGGCGCGTTGATGCGCGCCTTTGGCTGGTTGATGCCGCTTCAAACTTTTACGCCCGATGTGTGGTTGGACGATGGGCAATCGCTGCGCGAATTCGGCTTTGACGCGCGCGTGCTGCACACACCGGGGCATACTGCCGGCTCGCTCAGCGTCCTGTTCGACAAGGGAATACTTTTTGTGGGCGACGTCATTTTGAATCTCATTCACGTCGCGTTTCCGCTCTACTGGGAAGATGCCGTACAAGCGCGCGCCAGCGCGCTGAAAATTCACTCACTCGCACCACGACTGTGCTACACCGCTCACGGTCGTCCTTTTACGATGGAGGAACTGGAGGGGTTTATCGCGCGGGTGAAGAGTAGAAATTGGGGATTGGAGATCAGGGATTGGAGATGACGCGGCAAGACCAACTCCGTCAATTGCCATCAGTGGATGTGCTGTTGCAAGACCACACGCTGCGCGCGCTGGAACAACGCTATGGGCACACGCTCGTCGTCGAAGCGTGTCGCGCGGCGTTAGACGCGGCGCGTCAGCGCATTCTGGCGGGTGCAGATGCGCCGATGCCCGCGCTTTTGGTGGATGATATTCGCGAGCGCGTGGAACACGCCGCGCGTCCCTCGCTGCTGCCAGTCATTAACGCTACAGGGGTCATCATCCACACCAACCTTGGCCGCGCGCCCCTCTCCGAAGAAACCATCGCCGCGATGCAACGCGTCGCGCAGGGCTACTCGAACCTCGAGTACGATCTGACTGCCGGCGAACGTGGTTCGCGCTATGTGCATGCCGAGACGCTGCTCAAACGCTTGACGGGCGCCGAAGCCGCACTGGTGGTCAACAACAATGCGGCGGCCGTACTGTTGATACTCGCCACGTTCGCGCGCGGCAAGCAAGTCGTCATCTCGCGGGGACAACTCGTCGAAATCGGCGGTGGGTTTCGTATTCCCGAAGTGATGCAACAATCCGGCGCGACGCTCGTCGAGGTCGGCACGACGAATCGCACCTACCTCAGCGATTATGCGCGCGCCATCAACGAACACACCGCGATATTGATGCGCGTCCACGCCTCGAATTTTCGACTCATTGGTTTCACGCATCAGCCCGCTCTCAACGAACTGGCGACACTCGCGCACGAAAAGAATGTGCTGTGTGTGGACGATCTTGGTAGCGGCGCGCTGCTCGATACGCGCGCGTACGGGCTAGCGCACGAACCGATGCCGCAAGAATCGCTGGCGGCAGGCGCGGACCTGGTCGCGTTCAGTGGCGATAAATTGCTCGGCGCGCCACAGGCGGGAATCATTCTGGGAAAAAAGACGCTGATTGACGCGCTGAAAAAGTATCCGCTCACACGCGCGCTGCGCGTGGACAAGGTGACGCTGGCGGGACTGCAAGCCACGTTACTGCACTATTTGAAAAACGAAGCGACGAAGAAAATTCCTATCTGGCTAATGATTACTACCACGCGCGAGACCCTCGACGCGCGCGCGACGCGCTGGGCAGAACGCTTGCGCGCCGCGCATCTCGATGCGACGGTGATTGACGCGGAATCCACAATCGGCGGCGGCTCTTTGCCCGGCGAAACGTTGCCTACGCGCGCGGTCGCTCTGACCGTTGCCTCGCCCGACGCCTTTGCCGCGCGCTTGCGCGCTCACACACCCCCCATCATCGCGCGCATCGAAGCGGATCGCATCGTGCTGGATCCGCGCACGGTACTGTTGAACGAAGAGGAAACCTTGTTGAGCGGCATCATCCACGTTGCCCAATCCACACGCTAGTATGTTTCACCCTTCCTCCTTCGTTCTTCGTCATCCGTCATCCGTCCTTCGTCATTCGTCCCCATCACCCCAAGGAGACCCCGATGCAATACAATTTTGATCGCGTTATTGACCGTCGCCACACCGATTCAATCAAATGGTCGCGTAACGAAAAGTTGTTTGGTAGTGCCGATGTGATTCCGGCGTGGATTGCTGATATGGATTTTGAATCTCCCGCGCCGGTCATCGAAGCGTTGCGCGCGCGCGCGGCGCACGGCATCTATGGCTATCCGATTCGTCCGAGCGGTTTTTATCACGCGCTTGTCCAATGGATGAAAAAACGTCACGGCTGGGAAATCCAATCCGAATGGATCACCTATAGCCCTGGTGTCGTCGCTGGCTTGGCGTTGGTAGTGCACACCTTCACTCAACCCGGCGACAAAGTCATCATTCAACCGCCGGTGTATCCGCCGTTTTTCGCCATCGTCACACAAAACGGACGCCAACTTGTCTTGAATCCACTTCAGGTCATAGACGGCACGTATCGAATGGATTTGGACGATCTGGAACGACAGATTGATGCCCGTACCAAATTGTTGATTCTGTGCAGTCCGCACAATCCCGTGGGACGTGTGTGGACGCGCGACGAGTTGATTCGCCTGGGGCAAGTGTGTTTGGATAAAAACATCCTTATCGCTTCGGATGAAATTCATTGCGATTTACTGATGCGCGGGGCGCGCCACATCCCATTGGCTTCGCTTTCCGATGCGCTAGCCCAGAATACCATCACATTTGTCGCCCCCTCCAAGACGTTCAATCTGCCGGGACTCTACACAGCTGCCGCAATCATTCCGAACGCGCGTTTGCGCGCGCAATTTGACCACACCCGCGCCAGTCTGGGGTTGGATGGCGCGAATATTTTTGGCATCGTGAGTTTTCAAACCGCCTACGAAAGCGGCGAGGAATGGCTCGACCAATTACTGTTGTATTTACAGGGCAATCTGGAATTTCTACAAAATCATTTCGAAAAATTCATCCCGCGCCTCCGCCTGACACTTCCCGAAGGCACTTATCTCGCCTGGCTCGATTGTCGTGAATTGGGTCTGGACGCGGCGGGCTTGCGCGAATGGATGTACACGCGTGCGCGCGTCGCGATGAACGAAGGGCATACTTTTGGTGAACAAGGACGTGGCTTTGTGCGCCTGAATTTTGCCTGCCCGCGCGCCACGCTACAAGAAATCGTGCATCGCATTGAACAAGCCGCGCGCGGCAAGTAGGTGTGCAAAAGTCTTTTCTGTCATTAGTATTTCACCGTCGTTCCCTGGGAACAACCCCTCTCATCCCCCCGCCCCCTGCTCTCCCCGCTACGCGGGGAGAGCAGGGGGAGATGGGAGGAGGTGTGTGGTGCGGGCGGCTGCGCCGCCCGCACCACACACCCCTTCCCTTGTTGCCCCCTCCCCACGCCGCTCCGGCGTGGGGAGGGGGCAAGGGGGTGGGGCTATTTCCCGATGGATAGCACGGTTTGAGTAATTATCCTGTCGGGGCGAAAAATCTTTCGCTCGAATGGGCGAAAAATCTTTCACCCCAACCAAGCGGAAAAAAACTTTTGCTGGTTACTCAGCTGATTGAACCGAATGAAACACCTGTTGCGACTCTTTATCGTTTTATCTCTCTGGGGTTTGTTGGCTGCTTGTTCCTCTGTCACACCACCGCCAACGATTATCAGAGAAAAAGAAACCGTCACCGTCATCGTCAAGGAGACCGTACCGGTGACGGTACCCGTTCCTGTGACGGTGACGCCTGTACCCACGCCGACGCCCAAACGCGGTGGCACACTGGTCATCGCGCGCGTCGAAGAAGTGAGCGGATTGGACCCGCACAAACACAGCACGCCGGCGTCTCTCCGCGCCATCGAGTTGATGTACGATACACTGCTCACCTTCGATCAAAATCTCAACGTGGTGCCGCACCTCGCGGAGACGTGGCAATGGTCGGAGGATGGCAGAACGTTGACGATGACGCTACGTCCAAACGTCCAATTTCACAATGGCGATGCGCTCACCGCGGAGGATGTGAAATACACCTTCGAGCGTATTCTGGACGAAAAGACGCTGGCATCGGCGCGCGCCTTTTTCACCGACGTTGAGCGCGTCGAAATCGCCGATGCGCGCACTATCGTGTTTCGTTTGCGGCGCGTGAACGCCGCCCTGCCGAGCGCGCTCGCGCATCCGAACGCGGCAATCGTTTCCAAAAAGTTTGTGACCAGCGGTGGCAGTTTCAACAAAGAATCGGTCGGCACCGGCGCGTTCAAGTTGGTACGCTGGGACCCGGGACGCGCGCTACTCCTCACCGCTCACAGGGATTTCTGGAGAGCGGGCTTGCCGCGCGTGGAGAACATCGAATTCCGTACCGTCATAGACGAAACCGCCGCGCTTGCCGGTCTGCGCGCCCAGATTTACGATATGGCGCTCTTGAACGATTGGCGCGTCGTCTTGCGCGCCGGCGCGGGCGTCAGTCCCTTCACCATCACGCGCACGCGCGCCCTCGCCTATCACGTGTTGATGCTCAACCCCAGTCGGCGCATCTTTGCCGATGTGCGCGTGCGTCAGGCAATCGCGTGCGCGATTGATCGTCAGGAAGTGCTGGACATTGCCGCGCTCGGTGAAGGCGCGGTGACCAGCCCGCTGACGCCGCCGTACTATCGTGTGAATGTCAACGACTTGTTTTGTTACCAGAAAAACTGGGAAAGAGCACGGCAACTTTTGACCGATGCCGGACGTGCCACCGGTTTACGTTTTAGAATGATGGTGCCCTCCGATAATCCGACGCTCATCGCGGCGGCGCAGAACATTCAGGCACAGTTGCGCAAAGCCGGCGTCGAAACGGACATAGACGTGCTCGAACCGGGCGTGTACGGCGATCGGTGGTACAAAGCCGACTTTGATGCCGCGCTGGCTTCGCCCAACGGCTATCCCGATCCCGATGTGATGCTCACACCGTACTGGCACAGCAGCGGCGAAATCAATCGCATCGCGAATTATCGCGAGCCCGAACTCGACAAACTACTCGAACAAGGTCGCACCACGCTCGAACCCGACAAGCGCAAGGTCATCTACGATCAAATTCAAAAGCGACTTGCTGAAGCTGTGCCCTGGGTGTGGCTCTTTTCTCAGTACGACTATCGTGTGATGCAACCGTACGTCAAAGGGTTCACACCGCTACCGAATGGTTCGCTCGTTTACGCGCGCGACATCTGGTTGGACAAGTAATGCCCGAACTGCCCGAAGTCGAAACGCTCGCGCGCGACTTGCGTCCGCACCTCATCGGTCGCACCATTGTTCGCGCTCAGGTGTACTGGACGCGGACGATTGCGTTTCCCGGCGCGCGCGCGTTTGCCCAACAGATCCGTCAGCATCAGATTCAGCAGATCACGCGGCGCGGCAAGTATTTGATTTTTCATCTGCACGGTACCGCGCCGCGCGTCTGGCTGGTCCACCTGCGAATGACCGGCGGTTTTTACCTCACACCGCCCCACACGGCGCGCGACGCGCATACCCACGTGATTATGCAACTGGACGACGGCACCGAGTTGCGCTTTCGTGACCCGCGCAAGTTTGGACGAATGTGGCTGGTGGAGAATCCGCAACGTGTCGTCGGCGCCTTGGGTCCCGAACCCCTCGAAATTTCCGCAGCCGATTTTTGCGCGCGCCTCGCGCAACGTCGCGGACGTTTGAAACCGTTACTCCTCGATCAAACCTTCGTCGCTGGCATCGGCAACATCTATGCCGATGAGGCATTGTGGTATGCGCGCTTGCATCCGCTCCGCCGCGTCGAATCACTGACACGCGCGGAATGCGGACGCCTGCATCGCGCGATACGTCACGTGCTGACGCGCGCGATTGCGCTCGGCGGAACGAGTATTGATGTGATGTACAGGCGCGTCAATGGAATGAGCGGCGGCTTTACAGAGAGTTTGCGCGCGTTTGATCGCGAAGAGCGTCCTTGTCGGCGTTGTGGCACACCCATTCAAAAAATCGTGGTGGGACAACGGGGCACGCACTTTTGTCCCACCTGCCAGCGGCTTGCGCCATAATTTCATCAGCAGCCGTGCTCTTGAGCAATCCCCTCTCATCCCCCTGCCCCCCTTCTCTACCCGCGACGCGGGGAGAGAAGGGGGATGACGGGGTGGAGGCGGGCGGCGAAGCCGCCCGCCTCCACCCCGTCCTTTGAC
>DAOTYB010000127.1:0-2907 GCA_034435315.1 Anaerolineae bacterium
GCGGGAATGCGTGAAACGTGAAACGTGAGACGTGGGACGTGGAACCTGAAACTTGAAACTTGAAACCGCAAAGAAAAGCGCGAACGCCGGCACCCACAACACAATCGAACGATGATGCGTGAGCGCGAGTCCGAACACAAAACAGAACGCTGCGAATTTGCGCGCGCTGGGTTCGGTTTGCCAGCGGAGCGCGAGGTAGACGAGCAGCGCGATAAAGAACGCGTGGAGCGCGTACGTTTCCGCCGCGCTCGCATCGTACCAAAACGTGCGCGTGAGCGCGAACGATATTGCCGCAAGGATTGCTGCGCCGCGCGCGCGCGTCAGTTCGTTCGCAGCAAGATAGAGCGCGGCAACTGCCAGCGCGGCGGTGAGCGCGGTGAACAGATTGAGCCGATACGCCGGGTTGCCTATCGGCACGAGATGTTGAAACAAGCCGCCGAGAATCAAGTAAAGCGGATAGCCGGTCGGATGAACAAAGCCAAAATTCCACGCGGCGAATTGCAACTCGCCGCCATCCGCATCCACCACATCCGGCGCGAGCGTGCGGAGGTAGAGCGCGAAACTGGCGAGGGCGAGTGCGAGCGGAATCAGTTTATCGGCGTGGCGCGCAATGTGTTTCACCAACTTGTCCTCCGCATCATCAACACGCTACCCAACCAGATTGTCACGCCCAGCATCGAAATCAGTTTGCCGATTTGTTCGGCATTGCCCTCTTCGTAACGCAACGTCACGGTGTAATTTTCGCCGGGCGGCAGCGCAATCCGCATCAACGCCAGATCATCGCGCGCGATTGAAAGCACTTGCCCGGTCTCGGTACGCGCGCGCCAGAGCGGAAAGGCGTACACTTTGACATTGACGCTCGCATCGGCTTGCGCGGTGTGAACGCGCAAAACGATTTCCGTATCGTCGAACGCAAGCAATGTGACGTACGCGTTACGCGCCTCGAACCACGCGTTCGCGTAATCGTTCACGCGATAAACGAAGAAATAACCGTTGTTGTAGTACGATTCAAAGTAAGGCGACGCATCGAGAAACGCGCGTGTGCGAAAATCGTTGATGGTCGCGACAATCGTTGTGATGTTGAAACGGCGGCAATAATCGTACAGTTGCAGGTCGGAAACTTGGTCTATCGGCACGCCAAAGAGTGCGCGATCGTCCTGATCTTCGGGCAAGCCCCACAGCGCCGGCGGATCGAGTTTGCCGCTCCACATCAACGCGCCAATCGGCGACCAATGGCTGAACGTGCCACCCATCATTTGCCGCTCGGCAAATAACGGCGTGAGCGCGGCAAGCGTCGTAGGGAACGTTTCGGTGCCGCGCGCGGTCAAGCGCGTGTAGAACGAGGTGAACCACACGCGCCCCGGCGTCTCGCGCAAGGTTGCCCATAATTCCTCCAGCCGATAGTCGCGCATCGCCCGGCTCAAGAAACGCGGCTCGCCATCGGCGCGCGCAAAATGCGCGGACGTTTGCGCGAACGGCATCAGCAAAACAACACTCACGAGCAAGGTCATCAACGTTGACAGAGATGCACGCAGACGTGGCGTTGCCAGGCGCGCGAGCCATTCGCTCAACGCGGACAGCCCCAGTGCCGCCAGCAGAACAAGCGCAAGATAAAATTCGCCGATGAGACGCACTGGATCGAGTGAATAGAAATGTAAGCGTTCGACGAAGAGCGCGTGCCACGCGAGCATCATCGCCGCAAGCAAAATCGGCAGAACGACCAAGACGATCAGGAACGCGCGTCGCGCAGCATCCGCTTCGTGTCGCATCCGTGCAACCGCTACGAGTGCCAAGAGCGCGTACGGTGACCAGAAGGACTCGCTCAGCAAGCGCAATGTCTGATCGAACGTGGCGCGGATGTGTGGAATCATCGCGCCAGACGAGTGCGCCAGCAGTGGCACAAGCCAGAACGCATCGAGCGCGAGCGCAAGCAGGACAACACTGCCAACTTGCAACAGCGCGCGCGGAAACGCTAATCGGCGAATGAGCCCATACAACCCCAGCGCGAGCATCAGTCCAATCGAATGGTACGGATGGAGCAAAATCGCCAGCGCGAGGGTGAGCGCGGCAAGTGAGGCGTAACGCCAGTGCCGCGTTTCGATGAAATCAATCGTCCAGACCAGAACCAGCGCGGTCAAGCCAAAGGACAGGCGCGAGCCGGTCATTCCAATCACAACCGCGTGCGCGCCATCGAAGAATGTTGGAAATCCCAGCGCAAAGATGCCGGCGGCAAGCGCAGCGCGACGCTCAAAGCGCAGGTGGCGCAGCGCGTAATAGAATGTGAACGCGGGCAATGCGTAGGCGATGAAAATGATGCTCTCGTAAATCAGCGCAGTCGAAAGTTTGCCGAATGTGAGTAGATTCAGCACCCAGCCGACGAGCATTGTGCCGGGCGGATAAAAGAGTCGTTCGGGATAGCCGGCGTACCAATGCGGAATCCAATCAATGAGCCGATGATGTTGCGGCACCGCCACGTTGAGGGTGTACCACAGCGTCCAGTAATGCCCGGCGTGATCGCCCAGAATGAACACATCATCGCGCACCAGCGCACCAGCGATGAGCCAGGCGAGGAGAAAGAGTGTAGCAATTACAACAGCATCAGCCAAAAGCAGATGCGTTCGTTTTCGTTGTGCACTCATGGTTGCTTTGTAATCACACGCAGAATTCCTAGTAATGGTTCACTGCCCAGAGGATTACCAAACGAATCATACGCCATCAGGTTCTTTTGATCGCTAACTCTGTAGATTCCCGCTGTGATTTGATAGTCACCTGGAGGTATATCCACTGGGAGCAGGTAGTGGTAAGAAAGTAAGTGATGGTGTACAATTGGGAGTCGGTGAGAATCCAAGTGTTGGAGGTCAACCATGATCCAAGTGACCATCACCTATCACTGCCGCAAATGCGGCA
>DAOTYB010000128.1:0-11581 GCA_034435315.1 Anaerolineae bacterium
GTCCACGTCTCGTCAAAGTATTTCGCTACAGCCTGGACGAATCTGTAGTGCCATTGCAGCCGCAGTTCCAACGTCTCAAGCGACGACGAAATATGTTCACGATGTTGTGAACCCTGACAAGTATAAAACAAAACCCAGCCCAAGTCAATACCTTGCAAACCCACATCTTGCAACCCATCGTCTCCATCCAGACAATCGAAAATCGCCAATCGCAAATCGAAAATCTATGGAACAGCCCAAGAAAAAACTTCTCGACCAGGTGCGCGAGGTTATCCGCCTCAAACACTATTCCATCCGCACCGAAGAGACCTACGTAGATTGGATCAAGCGCTTTATCCTCTTCCACAACAAACGCCACCCGCGCGAAATGGGTACACCTGAAATCGAACAATTCCTCACCCATCTCGCCGTTAAAGAAAACGTTGCCGCATCTACCCAGAATCAAGCACTCTGCGCCATCCTTTTCCTCTATCGCGAGGTCCTCAAACAAGACCTCCAGATGCCTATCACGGCGATACGTGCTAGAGAACCCAAACATCTACCCACCGTGCTCACCCCCGACGAGGTGCGTCGCCTCATCACCCATCTTTCGGGCACCTATCGTTTGATGGCACAACTCCTCTACGGCAGCGGCTTGCGCCTGATTGAGTGTGTACGCTTGCGCGTCCACGACCTCGATTTCCCACACCACGCCATCATCGTTCGTGATGGCAAAGGCGAAAAAGACCGCGTCACCGTCCTCCCCGATTCACTCATTGCACCATTGCAAGAACATTTGCAGCACGTCAAACGTATGCACCAAGAAGATCTGGAAAAGGGATACGGCAGCGTCTATCTCCCCTACGCACTCGAACGAAAATATCCCAACGCCGCGCGCGAGTGGGGCTGGCAATACGTCTTCCCCTCATCCCGCCTTTCGACCGATCCGCGCTCTGGCATCGTGCGCCGCCATCACATAGACGCAAGTAGCCTGCAAAAAGCCGTTCGCCAGGCTGCCCAGCGCGCCCAAATCCACAAACACGTCAGTTGCCACACCCTACGCCACAGTTTCGCAACCCATCTGTTGCAAAACCACTATGATATTCGTACCGTGCAAGAACTCCTGGGACACAAAGACGTACGCACCACAATGATCTACACCCACATCCTTCAACGCGGTGGCCTTGCCGTCCATAGCCCACTCGATGCACTCTCTCAGAACGAGCGGCACACAGCGAGGTCACTATGACCATTGACCTGCTGATTCACTCCGCCAACCAGATCCTCACCCTCGCGGGCGACGTGCCCAGACGCGGCGCCACACAAGACGATCTGGCCATCTTGCGCGACAGCGCCATCGCTATCCGCGATCAGCACATCGTTGCAATAGGTGATACACTCGACCTGCTTGCACTCGCCGATGTGCACACGCACATTATTGATGCACGCGGCAAAATCGTCCTCCCCGGCTTTGTGGACGCGCACACTCACGCCGTTTTCGCCGGCGATCGTGCCCACGAATTCGAAATGCGCTTGCATGGCGCGTCCTATCTCGAAATCCAAAAAGCCGGCGGCGGCATCCTCAGCACCGTCCGCGCCACTCGTGCCGCCTCACTCGACGATTTGATCGCGCAATCGCGCCCCCGTCTCGATGCGATGCTCGCGCACGGCACCACCACCGCCGAAGTCAAAACCGGCTACGGACTCGATACCGCTACCGAACTCAAGATGCTCGATGCGATCGCCGCGCTCGATGCGACCCATCCACTCGATCTCGTGCCAACTTTTCTCGGCGCGCACATCGTGCCAGAGGAGTTTAAGGGACGCACCGACGCATACGTGGATGTAATCGTCAACGAAATGCTACCTGCCATTGACGAAAGACGAAAGACGAAAGACAAACGTTCGTCCTTCGTCTTTCGTCATTTCTTCTGCGATGTTTTCTGCGACGAAGGCGCGTTCACCCTCGAACAAACCCGTCGCATCCTGACCCGCGCGCGCGAACTCGGTTTGGGTTTGCGCGTCCACGCCGACGAATTCGCCAACCTCGGCGCCGCGACCCTCGCCGCCGAACTGGGCGCCGCCTCCGCCGATCATCTGATGGTGACCCGTCGCGACGAAATGCGCGCCATGGCAAAGGCAAATGTCACCGCCGTCCTTTTGCCGGGGACAACCTTTGGTCTGGGCAAAACCAATTTCGCGGACGGACGCGCGTTTATCGAGGAGAATGTGCCGGTGGCGCTGGGGAGCGATCTCAATCCGGGGACATGCTGGTGCGAATCTATGCCACTCGTCATCGCGCTCGCGTGTCGCTATGCCAGACTCACACCCGCACAAGCCATCGTTGCGGCGACCATCAACGCCGCCTACTCCCTCGGCATCGCCGAGCACGTCGGCTCACTTGCGCCCGGCAAACTCGCCGACCTCCTCATCGCAGACGTGCCCGACTATCGCCATCTGGCGTATCGCTTTGGCACCAATCCCATCGAGACGGTCATCAAGCGCGGCAAAATCGTTTACTCACGCCACAGCCCGTACCCACTGTGAATTTATACCCGGTACGTAACTACTCAGCGCTGGGCATCGCTCGCTGTCGGTTAGAAACCGACGGATAATGCAAGCCGATGGCTGAGCCTGAATTTCGCCGTCTCATCCCCCTGCCCCCTGCTCTCCCCGCTTTGCGGGGAGAGCAGGGGGATGACGGGGTGGTGGCGGGCGGCTGCGCCGCCCGCCACCACCCCGTCCTTTGATTCCCCCTCTCCGTTGGGGCGAAAAATTTTTCGCCCCAACGGGGAGGGGGCTAGGGGGTGGGGCTATTTCGCGACGGATAGGACGGCTGAGCCCCAAAGGGCAAAAAATCTTTCACCCCTACTTTTGCATGG
This sequence comes from Anaerolineae bacterium, assembly GCA_034435315.1. Classification (GTDB taxonomy): domain Bacteria; phylum Chloroflexota; class Anaerolineae; order UBA4142; family UBA4142; genus VGOB01. The sequence continues at coordinate 2,862 of DAOTYB010000128.1, forward strand.
TTACTTTATACCCGGCGCCTGATTGCGTGAATACGAGGCTAGTGGTATAATGGCGCAAGAAGTTGAGGATAACCACAATGCCCACGCGAATTCTGGTAGTGGATGCAGATGCCACAACGCTGGTATGGTTGCGCGCTAAATTGATGGCGGAAGGGTACAGCGTGGAGACCACGTCACGCGGTAGCGTCGCGCTCGAGAAAATCGAACAAGACCCTCCGACCTGCATCGTGCTCGATCCACGCTTGCCCGATGCAAATGGACTGGACCTGGTGCGGCACTGGCGTGCCAACCCGCGCTACGCCGCGCTCGGCATCTTCATCCTCAGTCAGGAAACCGCTCCCGACGCTATCACGCAGGGATTACAGGCGGGTGCCGATGAGTATATCCTCAAACGTCCTGGCGCCGATATCGAACTGCTGGCAAAACTCCGCGCCTGGCTGACGCAACCCAAGAGACGCGAAACACCGACCGAGCGTGGACACATCTTTTCCTTTTGCAGCGCCAAAGGAGGCACAGGCACCACCGCCCTGTGCATCAATACGGCATACGCACTCGCCAGACTGGAACCGCGCGCGGAAATCCTCCTGGTGGATATGGTCTTTCCGATCGGTTCGGTGGCGCCTTCGCTGGGATACGCGTCACAAACGACAGTGACCCAACTCTCGCACGAAGCACCCGAGACGCTAGATGCCACGCTGTTGAAGAAATACGTGTCCCCTGTGCTACAGTGGGGTTTTCGTGTCTTGATCGGTGCAAACGATCCGCAAGAGGCAGGCACTTTTGATGTGAATCAGATCGTCCCCATCTTTACGCTTCTGAAAAAGACCTATGACTATGTGCTGGTAGATTTTGGGCGTACGTTATCGCGCATCTCTTTGCCGATTATCGAGAACTCTGCGGCGGTCGTGGTCGTTGTGACACCCGATATTAGCACGGTCAAAGCCTCGCGTGTGGTTCTCGAATTTCTAAAAGCGCGCCAGATTTCGCGCCACCACATCATTCTGGTCAATAATCGTACGGTGGGGCGTGTCTGGACCATCACCGAAGACATCGAACGCGAACTGAAACTCTCGCTGGCAGTGACAGTGCCCTACGTCGCCGAATATATGACCATGGCGATCAACGAATCGGTCCCCTTTATGGCAAAATTCCCCGACCATACCGCGGGGCTGGTCTTTGACGATCTGGCGCGTCGTTTACAACAATCTGCTCGCGGGAAATAAAAAGGTTCACGATGGATCGTCGGCAAAGCACGGAACGCGCTTTATCGTCTGTGAATGTTCTTGTTAACGCCAACCTTTCATCTCTCCGCTTTTTCCTCTCCACGTTTGTCTTTCTTCTCCTGATTCTCACGCCCTCTGCGCGCGCGGACACGTTGCCCTTTCGCACCTATACCCAGCGCGATGGACTCGCCGCCAATTACATCACCAGCATCGCCTTGACCACCGATGGCACGGCCTGGTTGGGCACACCGCGCGGCGTGACGCGCGTACGCGACCAGTACTGGGTCACGTACACTGCCGCACACGGTCTGGGCAGTTCCTCCATCACCGGTATCGCCATCACGACGACGGGCAAGACGTACGTCGCCACCAATGGTGGTGGACTCGTACTTTTCGATGGAAGCGAGCGCAAAACATACACCACGGCCAACTCGGCGATTCCCAGCGATTACCTCACCGCCGTTGCGATGGATCAACAAGGACGCGTCTGGATCGGTACGCTGGGATACGGCGTGGCGCGACTCGAAAACGAGCAATGGAGCAAGTACACTTTTACCAGCAATTACATTTCCACGCTCGCGCTCGATGCGGCAGGGCATCCCTGGGTGGCAACGAACGACGGCGTCTTTTTCTTCGATGGACGCGCGTGGTCTCGCCTGACGCAGGCGATGGGCTTGGCAAGCAACCGCGTCAACACGATTGCGTTCGCGCGCGATGGACGCGTGTGGCTGGGTACCGATGCCGGGGTCACAGTCTTCGATGGCAAAACTCTCCGCACGTACACGCAGGCGGAGGGACTGGCGGATAACGTCGTGCGCGCGCTCGTGGTGGACGCGCAGAATCGCGTGTGGCTGGGCACCGCGCGCGGATTATCGTGGTTCGATGGCGCGACGTGGAAGACCTACACGCGCGCCGAAGGACTCGCCGCCAATCACATCACCGCGCTCGCGCTCGATGCGCAAAATCGTCTGTGGGTCGGCACCACCCACGGTTTGAGTGTGATGGGCGCGCCACTCGCACGCGCGTTTACCCTGCCGATCGTTCTGGTGCACGGCTGGCATTCGGCTGAATCGGATCACATTGACGATAGCGAGTTTCATTATTTTCGCCACTATCTCGAACGCGATGGGTTTCCGGTCTTTTACGCCACCGGCATTTCACCCTACAAGACCTTGCATCAAAACGCCGAAACGTTGCGCGAGGTGATTGCCGAGGTCAAAGCGCGCACCGGCGCCGCGCAGGTGGACTTGATTGCGTTTTCGATGGGTGGTTTGAACGCGCGCGCGTATCTGGAATCCACGCTGTACCAGAACGACGTGCGCCGCGTCATCATTCTGGGCACACCACAGGCGGGCGTACGAATGTGGTATCCGCTACTCACGCGCGAACTGGAAGAGCGCCCCGCCGAACCCTCGGCGATTGAATTGACGCCCGAATACGCCGCGCTCTTCAATCGAACCCACGCGCCGCGCGCCACCGTGCCCTACGATTTACTCATCGGCGATGCGCGCACGCAAGGGGGGCTGGATTTTCTCAAGTATTTTCCGCCGAGTGATGGCTTGATTGACGTGTGGAGCGCGCACGCGCTCAGCGGTCCCAATGTGCGTCGTGTAACGAACAGTGATGTGCATGCCTGGGAACCGCTCCCCCTGCCGCTCCATCTGACGTCGTATCTTTATCCTGAACACACGTACGCGCGCTGGATTCGTAACGCGCTGCGTGACCCGGATGCGCGTCCGCTCGGTGTGGCAACCTTCTCCGCCGAGCCGACCGAGCCGCGCAACCTTACACCGATGTACGTCGAGTCGCTGCGCGCCGGCGAAACGCTCACGCGCACGGTCAGCATAGACGCCAATCGCGCCGTGCGCTTTGTGGCGCATCGGAACAGTGGCGAGATTGAACTGCACCTGCGCGCGCCCGATGGCACACTCTACACCCCCACCAACCCGCGCGAGGCGTTGTATCTTTACGCTCCCTTTGGCAACTTTACCGGCTATGCGCTGGCGCGCGCGCCCGTCGGAACATGGTCGCTGGTGGCGCGCCGTGTGGACAAGGGCACACAGCCACTCGTCCTCACTCTGTATGCCGATCTCGACGCGGAGGTGCGCTTGGAGATTGCCACCGATCGCGCCACGTACGCGCTGGGAGCCCCCGTGACATTGCGCGCCGCGCTCTCAAACAAGATGCCAGCAGAGATGCACGCCCGAATCCTTTGGCTGGGGGATGGTACGGCACCGCGCGAGAGCGCGCGCCAGGTACCGTTGCGCGCGACCAACCTCCCCGGCACCTACGCCGTCACGCTGACCGATTTATCGCGCGGGGGCTATTATCTCGTACGCGTGACCGCGCGCGCGGCGCAAATCGCACGCGAGCAGCAGTTGATTTTTGCAATATCACCGGCTACCGCCAAGTTCACCGGCGAGACGCGCGCGCACATCGAACAAGGCGCGCTGGTGATCGAAACCGGCGTGAACGTCACGCGCGCCGGCGCATTTGCCCTGAGCGCGACCGTGCGCGGATCACGGGGTCAACTCATCACCTCACTCACCGCGCCGCTCACACTCAAAACGGGCGTGCAGGTCGCCGCGATCACCATCCCTGGCCGCGATCTGCGCGCGCGCGGCATTGATGGACCGTACGACATCGAACTCGTGTTGATGGATACCTCCTGGGCAGCCGTACTGGTAGATGAACTCCCCAGAGCATTAACAACCGAAGCATATGCCATCTCTCAATTCTCAGAATAACCGTCTTCGTCCTTCGTCCTTCGTCATCCGTCATCCGTCCTCAGGAGTATGCTATGAAATTCGCCTTTTCGCCTCGCCTGACCCCCACTCAGGTTCGCGTGTTGATCGCCATCTTTTTCATCACCGTTCTCACCGGCGGCTTGTGGTTAGTCTGGTCTATGCAAGCCCCGGCGCCGCGTTCGGTCGCGGTAGTGCGGCGTGGAGACATTAGCGCGGCGGTGAATGCCACCGGCAAAGTGCGCGCGCCCAAGTCCGCGCGCTTGTCTCTGCCAATGTCGGGTATCGTGCAGAGCATCGTCAAGATGGAAGGGGATACCGTCACGCCGGGTGATGTGATTTTGGTTTTGCGCGCGGAGGAGATGGCGCGACGTGTGCGTCAAGCCGAATTGAACTTGCTCTCGCGTCAACTCGATCTGGCGCGTGGCAAAGCCGCGCCGCGCGAAGAGGACATTGAAATCGCGCGCGCCCAACTACGCAAGGCGACCCTCGCGCTCGCTGCCGCCGAAGCCGCCTACAACGCCAATCCCTCGGCACAGAACGATGCCGCGCGCGAAATCGCGCGCGCTGATCTGGAGATTGCGCGCGCGAATTTTACTCGCGTGACCAACGGACTATCGAAAGAAGAAATCGAGGGGTTGCAAAACGCCGTGACGTACGCCCAACTGGAACTGGAAAACGCGCGCGCCGCGCTGGCGCAGACGCGCCTGACCGCGCCCTTCACCGCCACGGTGACCGAAATCGGCGTACGCGAAGGGGAACTGGTGGGAGGCTATACGCCGCTCGCCTCCATCGCTGATTTGAGCGCGCTGGAAATCGTTGCGGAAATTGACGAGATTGATGTGGCACACGTCAAAGTGGGACAAAAAGTAGAGGTGCGTTTTGATGCGTTCCCCGGCGAACGCTTTGCCGGCATTCTGACGCGCCTCTTCCCGGCGGCTTCAGCGCAGCGCGGGAGCACGGTGTACACCGCAATCGTCGAATTCGATCGGCGTGGCTTTGAGATACGGCCGGGAATGGGCGCCAGTCTCTGCATCCTGACCGTCGAAAAACAAGGCGTGTTACTCGTGCCCAACCGCGCGCTGACCAGCGTCGGTATGCGCAAAGCCGTGCGCATCGTGGCGCCCGGCGAACCGCGCGATGTCATCGTCGAGATTGGTGTGAGCGATGGCAACGAAACCGAAATCATCAGCGGGGTGAACGAGGGAGATCAGGTGCTTCTTCCCTGAACGAGGAATCACCGCGATAACACTATGGCGCGCTCGGCGTCACCGTCGGTGTCATCAGCGGCACAGCGGTCACGGGTAACGTGGCGCCCGGCGTGAGCATATCGGGTGTAGGTGTCACCGTTGCGCGCGCGTGGAGCGCGGTCGGCGTAAGAAAATCATAGGTCAGCGTACCCACACGTTGCAAGGGCTTGGGTCCCGGCGTGAACGTTGGTTGTGCGGTCCGCACCAGGGGCGCGTGGGTAGGTACAGGAAAGACCAGCGCGGCAAGCAATCCAAAGACAACGTAATTCGCCAGAATCAACACGATAATCACATTCCATCTACGCCAGGGCATTCGTATTCCTCCATCCGACAAACCCAAAGGGTTGGTGCCCCTTTGGGTCTTTTTTTATCCTGTGGTTATTTCAAAATTCGCGAGTTTCTCCAGCACAGTGACCAGTGCTGAATTATCGAGTTCGCCGGCGCCACTGGCGATCAAACCGTTCATCAATTCGGTGACGACGGCGGACATTGGCAGTACCACGCCCACCTCGCGCGCCGTGTTCAAGACAATCTGCATATCCTTACGATGCAGTTTGATTTTGAATCCCGGCGCAAACGCGCGCTCGAGCATACGCAGGCCATGCACTTCGAGGATGCGCGAAGCGGCAAAGCCACCCAACAGTGCCTCGCGCACCTTGTACGGATCGGCGCCGGCTTTTGCCGCCAACACCAGCGCCTCGCTCACGGCGGCAACCGTCACACCGACGATGATTTGATTGGCGGCTTTGGCGATTTGCCCACTGCCCGCCTCGCCAATGAGCGTGATCCGCTTGCCCATCTTTTCTAGAATCGGTCTGGCGCGTTCAAACGCGCTGGGCGAACCACCCACCATAATCGTCAGCGTGGCGTTTTGCGCGCCCACGTCACCCCCCGATACCGGCGCATCGAGCGCGTCCGCGCCCTGGGCGCGCGCCGCGCGCGCGATCTTGCGCGCCACCGCCGGAGCAATCGTGCTCATATCAATCACCAGGCCACCCGCGCGCAAACCTTCCAGCACCCCCTCCTTGCCCAGCACCACTTGCTCCACCTCCGGCGAATCGGGGAGCATTGTGATCACCACGTCGCTTTGTTCAGCCACACGTCTGGGCGACTCGGCAGCGCGCGCGCCGGCAGCGATCAACTCCCCGGCGGCTTTGTTCGATTGGAGGACGGTGAGTGGATAGCCCGCCTTCAAAAGGTGCAGCGACATTGGCTTGCCCATAATGCCCAGCCCGATAAAACCAATGCGTTCGATTGTTTCCATGGCGAGACTCCAGTCACAAATTGTAATTACTCAGCCGTGTCATCCATCGCGAAAAGCCCCACCCCCCGCCCCCATATGCGTCAACTTAAGGCTGACACTCCATTCCCAGCCCCCTCCTTCGCCTGAATTTGGGAGAGGGGGAGGTAATGCGGCATTCCCCGCTTAAGTTGACGCGTATACCCCCCGCCCCCTCCTTACGCCGCAGAGCGGCGTGGGGAGGGGGAAACGAAAGGGTGTGTGGGCGGGCGGCGCAGCCGCCCGCCCACACATCCCCTCCCATCTCCCTCTGCTCTCCCCGCAAAGCGGGGAGAGCAGAGGGCAGGGGGATGAGAGGGGTTATTCCCGTAGAGGCGAAAGATTTTTCGTCCGAACAACGACGGCGAAATAACGAGCACCGTAATCTTCCAATGGCAATGTCCTGCGATCAACTCGCCAGCCCAATATAACCACGATACCCCAGTTTGTCAATCTATTCTGCTTTTGCCAAATCATTACAATTCTGGTAAAATGATTATGCTGCAATGGGGGCGTGTCGGAATTGGCAGACGAGCATGGCTTAGGACCATGTGGGTTGAACACCCGTGAGAGTTCGAGTCTCTCCGTCCCCATTCAAAATTTTTGCACACAAGGACATTTCAAGGTGAAAGTCACAACCGAACGCAGACCTAACTGTGAGACCGTCATCACGGTCGAGGTAGATGAAGATCAACTGAAAGGCGCGCTCCATCGCGCGGCTGAGAAAATTTCACGTGTGCGCCCCATCCCCGGTTTCCGCCCGGGCAAAGCCCCCTACGAACGCGTGGAACGTCTGGTAGGCAAGGAGATTTTGCGCGAGCAAGCCATTGACGAGTTGGCGCAAACACTCTACAAACAAGTGTTACACGATGAACAGATCGAACCCTACGACGTTGCCCAGCTCTCTATCGCGCAAGATGAGCCACTGATTTTACAGTTCACCGTACCCACGCGTCCGGTAGTTCAACTCGGTGATTATCGTTCGATTCAATTCCGTCCACCTCCTGTCCAGGTTACCGATGCGGAGATTGCCGAGGTTCTCGAAACGCTGCGAAAACAGCACGCCATCTTGACCCCGGTGACGCGTCCGGTGCAATTGAACGATCGCGTCACGCTCGATGTGACAGGCGGACTGGAGGGGCAACCTCCCATTCAGCAGCGCGGCTTGCAAACTCTGGTGAATGCGCACGCGGGCGCGTTTCCGTGGCTGGAGCAACTGGTCGGGGCGCATCTGAACGAAACACGCACCATCACCTACACCTATCCCGAAGACAGCCTCAATGCTGGTCGCGTCGCCACCTACACCGTCACGGTCACCGACATCAAAGAACAGCAACTGCCTCCTCTGGACGACGAGTTTGCCCGCTCGGTCAGTCCCTTCGCTACGCTGGCGCAACTGCGCGCCGAAATTTACCAGAATCTATACCAGCAAAAACAGATACAGGCCGAGACAGACCTGGAGAATCAAGTGCTGGATGCGTTGATCGCTCAAGCAACGATTGATGTTCCCAATGCAATGATTGAGGAACAAGTCAAACTGGACATTGAGCGACTGAAAAAAGACCTCCTGCGCAAGGGGGTGACGTGGCAAAAGTATCTGGAACTTGCCCACAAAGACGAAGCGACCCTGCGCGCCGAAATGCGCCCGCGTGCCGAACGGCGTGTCAAGCAAGTCCTGGCACTGATCGAACTGGCACGCGTTGAGCAGATTAACGTGACACCCGAGGACGTGCAAGACGAGATTGAGATGCGCGTGGCGCGCGCGAGCGGCGCGCGCGCCGCACAACTGCGTCGTGAACTCGAAACACCTCAGGCACGGCAGAATCTGGAATTTGAACTCACTATACGCTGGACGGTCAACTGGCTAGTGACTATGGCGAAAGGCGAACCAGTCAGCGGCAAAATCATCACCCCCGAAATGCTGCGGCGCGCGCGCGAGTACGAGCAAGCGCAAGCCGCGACCGAAGCGGAGCCCGAGTCTCCGCGCGATTTAATCACCGATCCAAGCCAGGTGCGTCCAGAAGACTGGCCGCGTGGACTCGAGCGTCCCCTCGCGCCCAAGTGGACCAAGTAGAACCAATTTGAATTTGCCTGCATTATACCCAGCACAGGCACAAACTTTCATTTTGAGTAATTTAGCCGTGCCATCCATCGCAAAAAGCCCCACCCCCTTGCCCCCTCCCCACGCCGCAGAGCAGCGTGGGGGAGGGGGAAACAGGGGAAT
>DAOTYB010000129.1:0-3053 GCA_034435315.1 Anaerolineae bacterium
GTAACCGTTCAGCCCGCTCTGTCATTGCGAGCGATTTCTGCGAAGCAATCCCCAACGTTGCCCACCGCAGATCGTAACGCGGAGATTGCTTCGTCGCAAAAAACGCTCCTCGCAAGGACACCTGAACGGTTACTTGAAATGAAAGTTTGTGCCCGTACCGAGTATACTTCACCTTGAGCCTGTATTTCACGCACCTGGGGTTTTGTGTTCGGTGTCCGTCGCTTGTCTTTCGAGATGTTCTTTGCGCATACACACGCCGACGATGACCTCAAGACCGGCGTTCATCGCGCGCTCGGCGGCTTGCAGATTCTCTGCGCCGGGTTGCATCCACACGACTCGGGCTTTTTTGGCGATGGCTTGTTCGACGATTTCGGGGACCGCTTCGGGAGGGCGGAAAATATCCACCACATCTACCGGCTCGGGAATCGAAAGCACATCGGGATACGCTTTTTCGCCCAGAATTTCGGTCAGATTGGGATTGACCGGGATGATTTTATAGCCGTGTGATTGCAAGTACTGCGCGACAGTGTAACTGGGTTTCTCTGGATTCGCGGACAAGCCGACAATGGCGATGGTTTTACTTTTGCTTAAAACTTGAGCGATAGGATCCATAGGTTAATTCTTACTCAATCCTTGTAAAATTTGCTGAACGAACATCGCCTCGGGCAAGCCACCTTCGAGACGCACGTGATCGTTGGCAATCGTCAGTGGCACGCCATAGATTTGATACCGCTCGGCTAATTCCGGGTATTCGGAAGCATCCACCGCGTCGGCAGTGACCAACTCGCTCTCGATAGCCATCTTGTGCGCAAGGCGAACCGCGCGCGGGCAGTGCGGACACGTTGGCGTGGTAAACACCTGCAGGTGTAATGGCTCGGTGAGTTGTCGGAGCGCGCTTTTGCTCGCTTCGCTCAATCCCGATTCACCGGCGGAAACATCCAGAATGTCGCCGATGAGTGCCGCGAATTCATAACCGGCGGGTACGCCATAGTAGCGAATACCGTAATCGCGTTCGTGGGGTTGTTGTTCTGCACCTGCTATCAACAGGCGTGGCGGTTCGAGACGTGTCACCGCGATTGCCGGGATGCGCGCGATGCGATAGTGTGCCACCGCTTCGCGGTCGAGTGCATAGTTGTATTCCTGAAGTTGAATCTTGTCTGAGAGGGCGATGAGTTCTTCCAGAACTTGTTTCGTCAGAGCACAGTATTCACAGTTCAACGCCTGTGTAAAAAACACCAGGCGCACCGGATTGTGCAAGTGGGTCAATTCTTTACGCAGATTCTCGCGATCTGCCTCGCGTAGTAACGGCACGATTTCCTCCCTGTGTTAGATAACCTAGCGCGGCGCGCGCGTGAGCAAATCGAGCATTTCGGCGACCGCGGCGCGCGCCGAGCGCTTGTTCGTCTTTTGTAAACATTCGACGGCGTAATGTTCGACGAGCAAACGGCTCACGCTACGCACCGCTTCGTTGATAGCGTTGAGTTGATAGAGAATTTCGGCGCACTCTCGATCTTGTTGCACCATCTTTTGCACGCCGCGCGCTTGTCCTTCGATACGTTTCAAGCGTTGCAGGATTTGGGCTTTGGTTGGTCTGACCATTGCGAAACCTATGGGTGATAACACACGGTTATCGGCGTGGCAGTCCTCACCCGCTGGGCGCGCAGGATGTTGCGGCTACGCCAGAAGATGATACGTTCGCGCCGAGGGATTGGGCAGCGGTCACTTGCTTTTCGATGTGTTCTCCGCCGCATTCGGGACAGCGGGTGGTGATAGGCGCGTTGAGCGAACGGACAAAGACATCGAAAGATTTTTGACAATCGCTACAAAAGTACTCGTAAATCGGCATAGGCAACTCCTTGACAGGGTTATTCGATCGCTTTTACCACCGCGCGCAGTGCCTGCTCAACTTCCTGTGCCATCGCGTCGAGTGCCGCGTCTGGGAACAGGGTCGCCAGCAGGGAGGGTTTGAGTAAAGCGACGTACGTTTTGCCCTGATCAATCCAGACATTGATGCGACACGGCATCATCAAACCGATGTGCGGGTCGGCGGCTAGGGCCTGATGGGCATAGCGCGCATTGCACACCTCGATGATCTTGTAGGGTTCGCGCGTGATACCTTTTTCGGCTAGAGTCGCTTGAACATCATGGACGTGGAGGACACGAAAGCCCTGCGCGGCGACGGCGTCGCGAATCGCCTGTTCGACCGTAGCCAGCGGTTTATCGGTGGTAAGAGTGTAGGCGATTTGCATACTCCACTAGTCCTTGAGCACAGCATCCAATTTACGGGTGATCATCGCTTTGGGTACTGCGCCAACGATGCGCTCTTTTTCTTTGCCGTCCTTGAAGATGATGAGTGTGGGAATGCCCATAATGCCGTACTTGAAAGGGGTTTGTGGATTGGCATCGGTGTCCATTTTGGCAACGACGACACGTCCGGCATAATCGCGCGCTAGTTCTTCAACAATCGGCGCGATCATTCGGCAAGGTCCACACCATTCTGCCCAGAAATCCACCAGGACAGGCAATTTGGATTCTAACACGGTTGAAGCAAAGTCGGCATCGGTGACATGTAAAAGATTTGTGCTGGTCATTTTTTCCTCCTGAGAATGTAAGCACAGTGTTGCGTTGAAATTGCAGTCTTGAGCAGTCACGTGGCGTTGTCTTATTTCCATACCCCTGGGGGGTATGTGTAGCACATTATACGCTTTCGACGCTTCTTGTCAATCCCTCGAATTTAGATGCGCACGGTAGTAAAAAGTTACAGGACAGAGTTTGAATAAGCCGACTTGTTCTGCAGGGTAGATGTGATTGCTCCGTGGGGTTGTTCCCAGGTGACGACAGCGAAATTCAGGCGCAACGATTGGCCTGTGTTATCGGCGCAACTTGTCCCCAACGTGCGAGATGTACCCGTGCTACCAGGGTGCATTTCACTTTGGGGGCAAGTTGGGGCGACTGCAAGTCGCAGCAAGCCACAGCCATGCCGACCTGCGTCGGCAAAAGATGTTGTCCGCGCAGGCGGACATCGCTCTGCGTTGCGGCAAATTCATTTGCAC
>DAOTYB010000130.1:0-3271 GCA_034435315.1 Anaerolineae bacterium
GATGAGAGAGGGTATCCCCAAGAAGAGGCAAGGCATTACAATTTATTTTCTTAAAATCCATAAATTGTCTCACATTTTTGGAAGGAGTTGTGCATGGGCGCGTGCGCCCGCCACGACGGATGAAAAGATCCACCAAGAACACGAAGAGACACGAAGATTTTTTCTTGGTGTTCCTTCGTGACCTTCGTGGACAAACGGATTTTCGAAGGAGGATGTTTAGATATGGGGATAATTCTAGAAGTGGTTTTGATTCTTGTCTCTGCCGGCATTGCATTTGTCTTTGGACTGTGGTTGCAACGTAATTTTGCGAGCGCGCAGATCAAAGCGCAAATTGCCGAGGCGCAGAAAATTCTGGCAGAAGCGCAGGCGCATGCCAAGGATATCGTCCTCAAAGCACAAGAGGATGTCCTCAAATATCGTGATGAGGTCGAAAATGAACTGAAGAAAAGGCGTCAGGATTTGCAACGTGAGGACGACCGCTTGCGGCATCGCCGCGAGGCATTCGAACGGCGGCAGGAAGCGCTGGAGCAACGCGAAAAGCGGCTGGAACGCCGTGAGAAGGACCTGGAACGGATGCGTGAACATCTACAACAACTCGAAGCCAAACAGTTGCAAGAGTTGCAGCGCATCTCCGGGTTGACGCTCGAAGAAGCCAAAGCCCTCTTGCTCGCGCAGGTGGAGAAAGACGCGCGTCAGGATGCCGCGCGCTTGATTCGCGAGATTGAGCAAGAGGCGCGGGAAGAGGGCGAAAAGCGCGCTCGCGAAATCATCACCACCGCTATCGAACGTATCGCCTCGGATCAGGTGGCGGAGACGACGGTTTCGCTGGTGCCGCTGCCCAACGATGAAATGAAGGGACGCATCATTGGGCGGCAGGGGCGGAACATCCGTGCGATTGAGGTGGCCACCGGGGTGGACCTGGTGGTTGACGATACCCCCGAAGCCGTGATATTATCCAGTCACAACCCGGTGCGGCGCGAGGTGGCGCGTCTGGCACTGAACAAACTCATTAACGATGGACGCATTCATCCGGGACGCATTGAAAAAATCGTTGAAAAGGCGGAAGAGGAAGTCAACGCGCAAATCGTTATGGCAGGTGAACAAGCCGCGTTCGAGGTAGGCATCACCGGCTTGCATCCCGAACTCATCAAACTGCTGGGACAGTTAAAGTTCCGCACCTCGTATGGTCAAAACGTGTTGATGCATTCCATCGAGACGGCGCATCTGGCGGGGATGATGGCGGCAGAATTGAAAGCGAACGTGATGGTTGCCAAGATGGGTGCGCTGTTGCACGACATTGGCAAGGCTGTCTCGCATGAATACGGTGGCGCGCACGCCGTCACAGGCGCAGAAATCGCGCGCAAGTATGGCGTTCCCGAGGTGGTGTGCAACATCATTAGTGCGCATCACGGCGAGGACGAGTCCCAATCGCTGGAAGCCGCGCTGGTGATTGCGGCGGATGCCATCAGTGGAGCGCGTCCCGGCGCGCGGCGCGAATCGCTGGAACAGTACTTGAAACGCGTCGAAGCGCTGGAGCAAATGGCGAATGCCTTTCCCGGCGTCCAGCAATCGTATGCGATTCAAGCCGGGCGTGAAATTCGCATCATCGTCAAACCCGAAGAAATTGATGATCTGGGCGCGATCAACTTGAGCAAGCAGATTGCGCGCAAGGTGGAGGATAATCTGGAATATCCCGGTCAAATCAAAGTAACGGTCATTCGCGAGATGCGTGCTGTAGACTTTGCAAAATAGTGGCACAATGAGGTGATCCCTGGGTCTCGGACTTCATCATTCATCTTGGTTTCAATGCGTTGAACAACATTCGGCGATCGCGTAGAGAGAGCGTTGTGCTTGTCTCTCTGTACGCTATCAGGCTCTTACACGCGAGAATGCACTTGGTTTCTCGTGGTGGCAGCATCATCACAGGAGGGATCCAATGGCAGACACAATCAAAGTTTCCGCCAAGTCTCGTTCCACGGCTGTGGCTGGCGCGATTGCAGGCGTCATCCGCGAACACAAACACGCGGAGGTGCAGGCGATCGGCGCGGGGGCGGTCAATCAGGCAATCAAAGCCATTGCCATCGCGCGCGGCTATCTCGAACGCGATGGGCTGGACATTGCTTGTGTGCCCACGTTTGTTGAGGTGGACGTTAGTGGTGAAGAACGTACAGCGGTCAAGTTCCTCGTCGAGGTGCGCGGCACCTTTACCCCCAAGACCGAAGCCACCACCACGCCAAAGAAAACGGAATAACAGGGTTGGAGACATCGCGGGAGATGTCTCCAACCAACCTCAAGTGTATGCGTAATGGTCTTGGCGCGCGCGCGGACTTGCATACCCACTCGACCGCATCCGATGGGGAGATGGCACCTGCCGCGCTGGTGCACTATGCGCGCGAACGTGGCCTGAGCGCGCTGGCGCTCACCGATCACGATTCGGTGGCAGGTCTGGACGCGGCGAGTCGAGCCGCGCGCAGTGCAGGAATAGACTTTGTACCCGGGGTGGAACTCTCGTGCGATGTGCCTCAAAACGAGGTGCATATCCTCGGTTATTTCATCCGCTGGCACGACCCGCATTTTCTTACGATGCTGGCGCGTTTTCGCGAGGGCCGTTATGGCCGTGCCGAGAAAATGGTCAAAAAACTCACCGCGCTCGGCGCACCGATTGCCTTTGAACGGGTCAAACAGATTGCCGGCGATGCACCGATTGGACGACCACACATCGCCCAGGCTCTCGTCGAAGCCGGGCATGTGACCAGCGTACCAGAAGCATTCGAGCGTTTCATCGGTCGTAATGGACCCGCCTACGTGCAGCGTTTCCGTCTGACACCCGTCGATGCGGTCGCGCTCATCCTGCGCGCGGGTGGCGTGCCGGTGCTGGCTCACCCGCGCGAGGTAACGCACTATGTCGAGCCGCTGGTCAAAGTGGGGTTGGTGGGACTGGAAGCGTTGTACGGTTTGTACGATACGGCCACGCGCGCCGAACTGGTGCGTCTGGCCAGACGGTATGATTTAATCGTCACGGGGGGGAGTGACTTTCACGGCTTGAATCATATGGCATACTTGAACGATCTGGGAGATGTGGAGGTGCCCGTCGAGGTCGTGGCACAGTTACGCGCGCGCGCGGTAGCACTCTAACCTGTGTTACGTACCTGGCGAATCAACCGTTATTTTTCTGTAAACAAGTAATTACTCAGCTGTGCCGTCCATCGCGAAAAGCCCTACCCCCTTGCCCCCTCCCCACGCCGCAGAGCGGCGTGGGGAGAGGGAATCA
>DAOTYB010000131.1:0-22657 GCA_034435315.1 Anaerolineae bacterium
CTCATCCCCCTGCCCCCTGCTCTCCCCGCAAAGCGGGGAGAGCAGGGGAGATGGGAGGAGGGGTGTGGGCGGGCGGCTTCGCCGCCCGCCCACACCCCTATTCCCTTGTTTCCCCCTCCCCACGCCGCTCTGCGGCGTGGGGAGGGGAATCAATTAAGGGAAGGGGTATTGAAGGTATAACACTGTCGAATTTGAGACTTGGGGGGAAATAATGACGAATCTTACCAACAAATTCGCCGTGGTCACCGGCGGCGGGCGTGGCATCGGTCGTGCGATTGCCGAGGTGCTGGCACAGCGCGGCGCGGAGGTGCTCATTGGCGCGCGCACCCAGACGGAAGTGGAAAACGCAGCCGCACAGATTGCCGCCGCGACGGGTCGGCGTGTGCTGGCGCGCGCGGTGGATGTGGCCAATAGCACCAGCGCGAAAGAATTTATCGAGTACGCCATCGCCCAGTTCGGACGCGTGGATATTCTGGTCAACAATGCCGGTACCACCCGCGACAACTTGATTATGCGCCTCAGTGAAGAAGATTGGGATACGGTGCTGGACATCAACCTCAAAGGCACCTTTAACTGTTGCAAAGCCGTGGTGCGACAAATGATGAAGCAACGCTACGGACGCATCATCAATATCACCTCGGTTGCCGGCCTGGCCGGTAACGCAGGTCAGACCAACTATGCCGCCTCCAAAGCCGGCTTGATTGGTTTTACCAAATCGCTCGCCAAAGAACTGGGGTCACGCAACATCACGGTAAATGCTATCGCGCCCGGCTTTATCCCGACGGCACTCACGCAGGACTTGCCACAAGAACTCAAAGACCTCGCTATCAAAATGACACCACTGGGACGATTTGGTACACCCGAAGATGTTGCGCGCGCGGTCGCCTTCCTTGCCTCCGACGATGCCGCCTTCATCACCGGTCAGGTGTTATCGGTGGATGGGGGAATGGTGATGCAGTAGAATGCGGGAACTGGCGGCAAGCAATCGGGACGATTGACGATTGGATACTGGGAGGTCGTATGCAAGAGAATCCAGGCACTGTAACTGTAGCACCCGAAGTGTTGCTTTCACTCATCCGCCTGACGGCACTGGCAACGCCGGGCGTGGCGCGTCTGTATCCCGGCGTCCCCACCGGGGTTCGGCGCCTGTTTAATAGCAAAGTCGCGGAAGGCATCAAAATCGAGATCGAGGATCACACGGTGACGATTGATTTGTACATCGTGGCTGAACCTGATGCACATATGTTGACGCTGGGCCGCACCCTCCAGCGCGAAATCAATCGCGCCATTCAAGAAGTGGTCGGTATGCCGGTCAAGGAAATCAACATTCACATCGAAGATGTCGCGGAACGCACACCGCACACAGCGAGTGACTAAGTAACCATGCAAAAGTTTTTCCCGCTTTCGTAGCACAGAATTACTCAGCCGTCCCATCCATTGCGAAATAGCCCCATCCCCTAGCCCTCTCCCCACGCCGCAGAGCGGCGTGGGGATGGGGAAACAAGGGAATAGGGGTGTGGGCAGGCGGCAAAGCCGTCTGCCCACATTCCTCCTCACCATCTCCCCCTGCTCTCCCCGCAAAGCGGAGAGAGCAGGGGGCAGAGGGATGAGAGGGGCAATCCCGTAGAGGCGAAAGATTTTTTGCCCGTACAACGACGGCGAAACAACGAGCACCGTAACCTTCCGATGGCGGAAAAGACTTGTGCACACCAAGTTAGAGGCGCATGTGACGGTTCGACGGCAGGCGCGTGCCATAGCACTACAAGCCCTTTACGAAATTGACAGCACGGGCCATCCGAGTGAGCGCGTTATTCGGTACTTGCTCGAGGAGGACAACACGTTGTCACCGGAAGGTGTGGCTTTTGCCACGCGGCTGGTGGAAGGTGTCCTCGCGCATTCTCAACAACTGGACGTGATCATTCAAAAGCATGCCCCCGAGTGGCCCGTAGAACAACTCGCCATCATTGATCGCAACATTTTACGGATGGCATTGTACGAGTTGCAGCATATCTTTGATGTGCCGGTCAAAGTGGCGGTCAATGAAGCCGTTGAACTCGCCAAAACCTATGGCAGTGATACAACGCCACGTTTTGTGAATGGAGTGCTCGGCGCGTTTTTGCTGGAACATCCCGCCAGTACGTTACGCAAGCGAGAAAAAGGGTAATCGTTAACACGATACTGTGAGGAGACGATGAAACCAGACAAGGTCGTGATTATGGGCGCCGCGGGACGCGACTTTCATAACTTTAATGTCTATTTTCGCGACAACCCCGCCTATCACGTCGTTGCGTTTACCGCCACTCAAATCCCTAACATCGAAGGGCGCATCTATCCTGCCGCGCTGGCAGGATCGTTGTACCCCAACGGCATTCCGATTTTTCCTGAAAGTGATTTGACCAGGATCATCAAAGAGTATGAGGTTCAGCAAGTCGTTTTTGCCTACAGCGATATTTCGCACGAAACGGTGATGCATCGCGCGTCAGTGGCTCTCGCCGCGGGCGCGGATTTTCGTCTGCTGGGACCGCGCGCGACAATGCTCCGCGCGTCCAGACCGGTCGTCGCGGTGGGCGCGGTGCGGACAGGGTCAGGCAAATCCCAGACGACGCGCGCGGTCGCCCAGGCTTTGCGCGCGCTGGGCAAGCGGATCGTCGTGGTGCGCCATCCCATGCCCTATGGCGATCTCACGCGGCAAATCATCCAGCGCTTTGCCACTTTTGACGATTTGCTGTTGCATCACACGACGATTGAAGAGCGCGAAGAGTACGAACCGCATCTGGCGCGCGGCACCGTCGTCTATGCTGGCGTGGACTATGAAAAAATCTTGCGTCAGGCGGAAGCGGAAGCCGATGTGATTTTGTGGGACGGCGGCAACAACGATTTTCCGTTCTTCCAACCCGATGTGATGATCGTCGTGGTAGATCCGCATCGCGCGGGACACGAACTGCGGTATCATCCCGGCGAAACCAACTTGCGGATGGCAGATGTGATCGTCATCAACAAAGTGGACACGGCCAACGCGGAGGATGTGAATCGCGTGCGCGCGAATGTCTTGATGGCGAATCCGCGCGCGCGCCTCATCGAAGCCGCCTCGCCGATTTTCGTGGACGATGCCGACGCGATTCGTGGCAAGCGCGTCCTCATCGTCGAAGATGGTCCCACCGTGACGCACGGCGAGATGGCGTATGGCGCGGGATTTGTTGCCGCCACCAAATTTGGCGCGCGCGAAATCGTGGACCCGCGACCGTACGCCGTCGGTTCGATTCGCGAGACGTACGCGCAATACCCGACCACAGGCATGGTGTTGCCCGCGATGGGATACAGCGATCAACAGATACACGAACTGGAAGAGACGATCAATGCCGCACCAATAGACCTGGTGGTGATTGCGACACCGATTGATCTGCGTCGCGTGATTCGCCTTCAACATCCCAGCGTGCGCGTGCGCTATGAATTGCAGGAGATTGGTCAACCCACCCTCGCAGATATTCTCAGAGAACACTTTGGACAGTGATACAACAAATGTGACGGAATACGCACTACGACAACGTAGTGCGTATTCCATGTTACATATTCGCAATGTCTTCCCTCCCCCCAAAAAATTATCGCCGTAACTATGCGCTGGGAATGATCAACGGCGCGTGTTTTGGTTTTGTGGATAGCATCGTCTCACCCTACCTTGTGCTGTCCGTGTTCGTCAACACGCTCGGCGCGCCGAACCTGCTGGTGGGCTTGCTCCCGGCGATTGCCAACGGCGGTTGGTATCTGCCGCAATTCCTGGTGTCGCATCGGATACAACGCTTGCCGCGCAAGCAGGTGGTCTATCGCACGATGGCGATTGTGCGTGTGTGCGTCTGGAGCACGCTGGTCGCCGCGACGTTGTGGCTGGGTCACAATTCACCGCTCTTGCTGAGCATCTTTTTTCTGCTCTTTACCATCAACTCTCTGGCAGGTGGGGTAGCAGGCACACCGTTCTTCGACATTGTGGCCAAGACGATTCCGGTCGAACGACGCGGGTCGTACTTTGGCGGACGCGATCTGTGGGGCGCGCTGATGGCCATCGTCGCCGGGTATCTGGTCAGTCTCTTGCTCAATCCTGCCGTGGCGCCCACGTTCCCCATCAACTTTGCACTTTTGTTCGCGCTGGCAACCCTCAGCGTTGCCATCGGTGTCGGCGCGTTCTCGCTTATCATCGAACCTCCCGGCGCGGTCACCGCGAACGCGACTTTTTTCGATCAGGTGCGCGCCGCGCGCGGACTAGTTCGCGCCAATCTCATCTACCGCCGGTTTTTGTTGACGCGCATCGTACTGGCGATCTCGGACATTGCTTCACCGTTCTATGCGATTTACGCGACGCGCGTGCTGGGGATTCCCGCCGAGACGCTGGGCATCTACATCGGCGTGAGCACGCTCGCGGGGCTGGTGGCCAATCCGCTGTGGAGTCGCGCGAGTGATCGCTATGGTAATCGCATCGTGCTGCTGGGCGCGGCGAGTTGTCTGCTGGCTTTGCCGTTGCTCGCGCTGGGGTTTGGTGTGTTGCCACGCGGTCCTGCACTCGCGCTCCCCTTTGGCTTGCTCTTTTTGCTGAATGGGATAGCGCGCCCGGCGGCAAACATTGCGTATCCCAGTTACCTTTTGGAGATTGCGCCTGCCGCGCAACGCCCGCTGTATGTCAGTTTCACTAATACGATACTTGGGATCGCAACGTTTGTGCCGGTTATCGGCGGTACACTGCTCGATCTGTTCGGGTTTCGCACGCTGTTTTTGATCGCGCTCGGCATTTCGCTGGTGGCGTGGTGGCTCGCGCGTGGGCTGAGCGAACCGCGAGCCTCCCAACAAAGAAACCAGGTGCTGTCTTAGCCACCTGGTTCCTGTTATGCTTACTGCGTTTGCGGACGTGTCCCCAGCGTAACCGTCAGTTCCATCTGCTTGCCGCTGCGCCAGATGGTCAGGGTCACCACATCACCGGGTTTGTGTTTGACGAGCAAAGCGGGTAACGCGTCTTCGTCGAGTTTTTGATTATTGAAAGCCAGAATCACGTCCCCCTCCTGCAATCCCGCGCGCGCGGCTGGCGAGCCTGGCTCCACCTTGCTAATCACCACACCATAAGTCACCGTCAAGTCCAGACCACTCGTGGACAATGGATCAACCGACTGGTAGGTAATCCCCAGATAGGAACGCTCCACGCGTCCCTTGCTGATGAGTTGAGAGGTAATCTCGCGCACCAGATTCGAGGGGATCGCAAAGCCCAGCCCTTCCGCCACATTGCCTTCATTCGTACTGCGCACAACGAGCGTGTTGATGCCAATGACCTGTCCCAGCGAATTGATGAGGGGACCACCGGAATTGCCATTGTTGATGGCGGCGTCGGTTTGAATCAACCCTTGCATTGTCCCTACCTGACGATTCAACGCGCTGATGACCCCCACAGTGACCGTCCCGCGAAAATCCCCCAGCGGACTCCCGATGGCAATCGCCGTCTGACCCGGCTGCAACGCGCGCGAATCGCCTAGCGTTGCCACAGCGGGCACTTCGCTATCTACTTTGATGACCGCGAGATCGGCAATTGCATCGGTACCGATCAGTTTAGCCTCCAGTTTCGTACCATCCGAGAGAATCACCAGAAGATTTTGCGCGTTTTGCACAACGTGATTGTTCGTCACGATGTAACCTTGTTTGTCAATGATGACTCCCGAACCCGATGTAGTGGGTGTAAACGTGCCGAAATAGCCACGCCGCGCTGCCATTCGATTGACGACCGTGACCACTGCCGGCTTGACCTTGCGCACCGCGTCAATAATCGCTGAATCTTCTTTGAGCGTGATGCTCGTCACCGGCACAAAAGGTGATACGGTCGGCTGAGGTGTGGGTGTGGGTAACGGTGTGGCTACCGCCATCGCCTGAGTAGCCACCACGGCGTTGTGCGCGGCATAGTATCCCACGATGCCGCCCGCCACGGCGCCACCAACCACACCCACCAGCACCGCCAAAAGTATGACACACGAAAGAAACACGGTATTGACACGTGACATTGCTCACCTCACTCTGCAACTGCCGACGGCTGACCGCCGACACAGACACTTGCTTCCAGATAGCCGTTTTCTGACGATGGCTTGTTCCCCACCCGTCACTACTCGCCGCGCTGCGCGCGCCCCGACCACATCGGTTGCCCGTATTCATTGCGCAACTGCACGATTTTACCGTTGGTGAGGTTTTCGATGCGTACGATTTCAAACTTGTTATTGTACGAAAACCCCGTTACCTTAACTTGATCGCCAGCCTGCGCGCTGAACTTTTGCTCTTGCGCGAAACGCCAGAGACGACCTTCGATGACGACCAGAGAATCGTCTGCCAGTTTTACGGTCAGTGCCTCTTCGTTTACACTTACCACCACACCGAGAGCGGTCGTCGGCGCGTACGTTTGCGTTTGCTGTCCCCAGCGCGGCAACTCACTTGTATCAGCAGCAGGCGCGCGGGTATCGTAAGCGCGACCGCGCCCCTGACCCTGATCACCGCTGTATGTACTCGTGCGATCCATCGTGCGAATCATCGCGCCGATGCCCAGCACCGCGAGTAATCCGAACACTACCATACCGAGTATGATTTTCTTGAGCATAGTAACCTCCATTTGTTGATCAGTCAGTTAGCCGTCTGGCTAAGAGCCTGCTTACCCGATTGTCCTGACATCCACATCGCTTTTATCATCCGCGTGGTTACGTTCACGACCCAGCGCCAGTGAATTGCCAGATGCAGTATCGCGATACCTATCACCGTAACGCCAGACCAGGTGTGAATCAGATCCCATGTCGTCGCGGTGAACAGCCACGTCCGTTTGGCAGGCTCGAAGAAAAAGTACAGTCCCGAAATTGCCGCGAGCATAAAACAGAGTGCGAGTATCGCGTTGATTGCCAGATTGACCCAGGCGCCGCGCGACAAGCGGCACGACGAAAAGCAAGCGGCGCGGAACGCGCGCGCCAGCATTGTTACAATCCAGCGCCAGTGCAGCGTCAAGTGAATGCCAACGATGATAATCATCGCAACGCCGAACCACGTATGCCAATCCTCCCAGGTACGGCGATCAAACAGGATGGTGATGCCGTAGTACGGATTACGTCCACCGCGATATCCACCCGAGGGTAGGTACAAAAAGTAAATGCTGGTGATGGCAACGACGAGCGCGCTAATGAACAAACTCGCGTCAACGAGCCAGTTCATTCGTGTTGGTAGTGATAATCCTTGCCTGCTCATTCTATCCTCCGTATCGCTGACTTCGATGGGTGACGAGTTTAACAAGCCTGTCCCCAACCGATGGTGTTTGATGCATGGTGCACAATACAGCCCAAGTATCCTGCGAACGGGTTAAACGCAGGTGAAAACAAAGTAAGGAATCGGTTAGGGCAAGCGTTTGATAAAATCGTCGAGGGTATCGCGATACGAGACGCGAATGCGCCGCAAGGTGTACAACTCGTCGGCGCGCTGACGATAGCCACCGGCCAGTGTCACCGCGCTCTCGTACCCCGCGCGCTTGACCATCTCGATAATCGTATGGTTGTACTCGCCGAACGGATAGCAAAACGCAATGACCGGTTTGCCCAGGCGTTTTTCGAGGAGCGCTTTCGACTCGGCGATTTCTTTGTACGCCGCGTCCGGCGCGAGCGCGCGCAGATGCGGATGCGTGAGCGAGTGCGATTGAATGTCCATCCCTGCGGCGACGAGTTCTTGCAACTGCGCCCAGGTCATAAACTCGGTGTGATCGAGCGGGCGGATGTACACAAAGAACGTGCCACTCAAGCCGTACTTGGTCAGAATCGGAAACGCGGTTGTGTATTGCTCCTGCCAGCCATCATCGAACGAGATGATAATCGGTTTGGCGGGGAGTGGTTGACGCTGCTTGAGATGCGCGACGAGTTGCGCCATCGAAATCGTGCGAAAGCCGTTACGCGCCAGCCACTGCATCTGCGCATCGAAATTCCTGGGCGAGACGGTCCACGTCATTCGCAGTTCCGTCGCGTCCAGCGGAAGATCAGCAATGTGGTGATACATCAGAATCGGCACAATCGCTTCACCGTTCGGCGGAGGCGCGGTGACGAATGGTGTGGGTGTGCGTGTCGGTATGAGCGGAGGCAACGTTGGCGTCGCTGTGAGCGCTGGCGACGCGACAGGCGTGGCGACCACCTGTATCACTTGTACATTCGGCGTGGGCAACGCTGCCACCGACGCGGGCGCGGCGCAGGCCGTCAGTGCAAACAACAAAATCGTGAGAACGATAATCATCGGCAGGAGAAAAACACAAGGGCGCACTGAGTTGGCGCCCTTGTTGGCTCTATTCCTCTTCCTCTTCTTCTTCGCCCGCGCGTTCCTTCCTGGCTTTTTCGATGATTTGCTGCGCGATATGCGCGGGCACGGTGTCATAGTGACTGAACTCCATCGTAAAGTAGCCGCGGCCCTGCGTCATCGAACGCAGGTCCGTAGCATAGCGTTGAATTTCCGCTAGAGGTGCCTGCGCGGTGACGATGCTCCAGTTGCCGCGCTGTTCCATTCCCAGCACGCGACCGCGTTTGGTGTTCATATCGCCCATCACATCGCCCATAAATTGCTCGGGCACTGTGATGGTCAAGTTCATAATCGGCTCGAGCAGCACCGGTCCCGCTTGCGGAATACCGGCTTTGAACGCTTTGTGCGCGGCAAGTTTGAACGCGATTTCAGACGAGTCAACGGGATGATACGACCCATCGTACAGCACCGCGCGAAAGTCGGTAGTGGGATAACCGGCGAGGACACCTTTTTGCATAATCTCGCGCATTCCTTTTTCGACGGCAGGGATGAAGGAACTGGGAACGGCGCCACCAAAAATTTCTTCGGCGAATTCAAAACCCGTGCCGCGCGGCAACGGCTCGAAACGAATCCACGTGTCGCCAAATTGTCCACGTCCGCCGGTCTGTTTTTTGTGTCGCCCCTGCACCTGCACGGTTTTGGTGATGGTTTCTTTGTACGGAATTTTGGGCTGGCTGATTAACAAATCCACACCAAATTTTTGCTTCAGACGACGCACGGCAATATCCACGTGCGAATCACCCATTCCCGACATCACCGTTTCGCCCGTATCGGGCTCGCGATAGACGCGCAAGGTGGGATCTTCTTCCACGAGGCGCGCGAGCGCCACACTCATCTTGTCCAGATCGGTCTTGGTTTTGGGCGTCAACGCCACCGCGTACACCGGGCTGGGATACGTAATCGGTGGTAATTGCAAAGGATGGCCGCGGTCGCAAAGCGTATCATTCGTTTGTGTCTCCTGCAACTTGGCGACTGCGCCAATGTCGCCGGCGTTGATGCGTTTGACCGCGATCTGCTCCTTGCCGCGCAACACGTACAACTCGCCGATGCGTTCTTCGTTGCCGGTGCGCGCGTTCGTGACGCGTGAGGATGCTTCGAGCACGCCCGAGTACACGCGAAAGTACGTCAACTTGCCGACGTATGGATCCGCCATCGTCTTGAAGACAAAGACGGCGAGCGCGCCGGCATCGCTGGCGGTCAGCGTCTCATCCTGGTTCGTTACCGGATTCTTCGCAACGATCGGTGCACCTTCCAGCGGTGAGGGGGCATAATCAATCAAGAACTGCATCAAGGTTCGCACACCCAGGTTCGGCGTTGCCGCGCCATACAACACGGGAATCAACGTACCCTGACGCAGACCGACCTTTAGACCGGCGCGAATCTCCTCTTCGGTCAGTTCTTCGCCGCCCAGATACTTTTCGATCAGGGCATCATCGGATTCCGCCGCGGCTTCGATCAAGCGCGCGCGTTCTTCTTCCAACCGCGCGGTCAAATCGTCAGGCACGGCGACCTCTTTGGCCTCCTGCCCCACATAGGCTTTGCGCGTGACCACGTTGACGACGCCAGCGAATTGCGCTTCCTTACCTATCGGAATTTGTAACGCTGCCACCGCTTTACCAAAGCGTTCGCGCAGTTGCGCGAGCACACGCTCGGCATCGGCGTTTTCGCGATCCACCTTGTTGATGAAAAACAGTCGCGGAATCTTGAACTCGTCGGCATATTGCCATACCAACTCCGTGCCGACCTCGATGCCACTCACCGCGTCCACCACCACAATCGCCAGGTCAGCCACGCGCAGCGCGTTCTTGACCTCGCCGGCAAAGTCAATATAACCCGGCGCGTCCAGCACATTGATCTTATGACCATTGAACTCACAGGGAATCAGCGAAGTGTTAATCGAAATCTTGCGGCGCTGTTCTTCGGGGTCGTAATCGGAGATACTGGTGTTGTCATCCACTCTACCGAGGCGGTTCACCGCACCTGTGTTGTAGAGCAAGGCTTCTGCTAACGAGGTTTTACCAGAACTAGAATGACCCACCAAAGCCACGTTGCGGATTTTCTCCGCTTTGTACTCATTCATAGAGCGTTTATGCCTCCAGAGATCAGGAATTGGGAGATGATAATTAGCGATTGCGAACCGTGCAATTCATTATAGCATAATATCGCGCTCGCGCCAAAAAATTGATTTTGTATGAGGAACGTGATAAACTAGGAAATGTCAGTGTGCAGTATTCAGTGTGCAGTATTCAGTGTTCAGTGTTCAGTATTCAGAAGGAGGCGCAACGTGGCGCAGTACATTTTTGAACCTTTCAAAATCAAAGCAGTCGAAGCGATTCCATTGACGACGCGCGACGAGCGCGAACGATTCATCCGCGCCGCAGGTTACAACATCTTTCTCCTGCCCAGCGATGCGATTACGATTGATTTTCTCACCGATTCGGGCACCAGCGCGATGAGCGATCATCAATGGGCAGGGATGATGGAGGGCGACGAGTCGTATGCCGGCTCGCGCAATTACGCACACCTACGCGCGGTCGTCAAGGACATTTTCGGTTTCGAGATGTTCGTACCGACGCATCAGGGGCGCGGCGCGGAGCAGGTGCTGTTCAGCGTTGTTACCGGTCCCGGCAAAACGATTCCGAACAACACGCACTTTGATACGACGCGCGCGAACATCGAAGCGCGCGGCAGCACCGCGCTCGACCTCGTCATCCCCGAAGGACTCGATCCAACGAACCGGCATCCGTTCAAGGGCAATATGAACCTTGCCGCGCTCGAAGCGCTGATTCAGCGCGTTGGCGTCGAGAACATTCCACTCGCGATGATGACGATTACGAATAACGCTGTTGGCGGGCAACCCGTTTCGATGGCGAACATTCGCGCGACCAAAGAACTACTCGCGCGCTATCGCATTCCGTTTTACATCGACGCATGTCGCTATGCGGAAAATTGCTATTTCATCCAGCAGCGCGAGGAAGGGTATCGTCACAAAACCATCAAAGAGATTGCGCGCGAACTCTTTTCGTACGCCGACGGCTTTACAATGAGCGCGAAGAAGGATGGATTGGTCAACATCGGTGGCTTGCTCGCCACGCGCGATACCGCGCTCTTTGAGCAGATTCAAAATCGGTTGATTCTCACCGAGGGATTTATTTCGTACGGTGGGCTGGCGCGGCGCGATCTGGAGGCGATGGCGCGCGGTCTGGAAGAAGCGCTGGACGAACGCTACTTGACGTATCGCGTGGGACAAGTGGCGTATCTGGCAGAGCGTTTGCTAGAAAACGGCGTGCCGATTGTCGAACCGCCGGGCGGTCACGCGGTCTTTCTGGACGCGCGCCGCTTTTTGCCGCACATTCCGCCCGCGCAATTTCCCGGTCAAGCGTTGACGATTGCGTTGTATCGCGAGGGCGGCATCCGCGCGTGCGAAATCGGCAGCGTGATGTTTGCGAAAAAAGATGCCACGACCGGCGAAGTGAAATATCCCGCGCTCGATCTCGTGCGTTTGGCGATTCCGCGTCGCGTCTACACGCAAGCGCATTTCGATTACGTGGCGGAAATCATCACAAAAGTATACGCCCAGCGCGAAAGCGTACGGGGGGTAAAAATCGTGTATGAACAACCGCGCTTGCGGCACTTTACCGCGCGGTTTGAAGAGGTGTGATTATACTCCAGGGGGAACGGGGGAGTGGGCGGGCGGCTTCGCCGCCCGCCCACTCCCCCCGCTCCCATCTCCCCCTCTCCCCGCTTTGCGGGGAGAGCAAGCGTCAAAGTTCAGATACCTTGCGTGCACCAACGTTCGGAATGAAGACGAAGGTAATGTAGGAAAAATTTGAAATTTGTCCCACATTTTCAGGAGTGACAATGAAAACATCCCTGTATCTACTTCCGCTTGGCGTCATCGTCGTCTTTTTTCTCGTCGCTGCTGAGATGCGCGGGAATTTACGCGCGCGGTTCATCCTCAAGCCGCTTGCCACGTTGCTGGTGATTGCTGTCGCGTGCCTTGCATTTCTGGAGCCAACGCAGAATCCCATCTACACGGCGGGCGTGCTGATTGGACTGATCTTTTCTTTTGGCGGCGATGTGGCATTGATGTTCGAGAATCGCCGAGCGTTTCTGCTGGGCTTGGTCTTGTTTCTCCTCGCCCACATCGCTTACACCATCACATTCACCGCATTGACGAGTTTCTCGACGCTCGATCTCGTTTCGACGCTTATCCTCGTCGTTCTCGGCGTGGGATTTTATCGCTTGATCGCGCCGAATTTGGGAACGTTGCGTGTGCCGGTCATTGTGTACATCGTCGTCATCTCCGTGATGGTGAACCGCGCCATCGCCGCTCTCGCCAGTCCGATGTTTAGCCACATAGCAGCGGTGATGATTGCGCTCGGCGCGATTCTGTTCTACATTTCCGATATGCTACTCGCAGCAGCGCGTTTCTGGAGACCGTTCCGCTACCATCGCATCAGTCTGGCGTTTTACTACGCGGGGCAACTGTTGCTCGCGCTGGCAGCGAGTTATTTTGTCTAGGAATACGAGGCAGCGAAAGTTGATTTACTCGATTGAAACGCACAACCTGGGACGCGTCTACAAAATCCGCAATGCTAAAAAGAAAGAACCGCAAGAACTGGTGGCACTGCGCGAGGTCAATTTGCGCGTTGAGCGTGGCGAATTGTTTGGATTGCTGGGACCGAACGGCGCGGGTAAGACAACCCTCATCAAAATTCTGACCACTTTGCTCGCGCCGACGTCGGGCTGGGCGCGTGTGGCGGGCTTTGATGTGATGCAACAACAAGCGCAAGTGCGCCCGCTGATCAATATGGTATCGGGCGGTGAAGCGTCGGGGTATGGCTTGCTCACCGTGCGCGAAAATCTCTGGATGTTTGCCCAGTTCTACGGCATTCCCAGCGCGCAAGCGAATCGTCGCATCAAAGAGTTACTTGAAATCGTCAAGATGAGGGATCGCCTCAATACCAAAGTGTCCGATCTCTCGACCGGCTTGCGTCAAAAGATGAACATTGTGCGCGGCTTTATGACCGACCCACAGGTAATCTTTCTCGACGAGCCGACGCTGGGATTGGATGTGGGCGCGGCGCGCGAGGTGCGCGCCTTTATTCGCCGCTGGCTTGACGAAAATCCCACGCGCACCGTCCTGCTGACGACGCACTATATGGTCGAAGCAGACGAGTTGTGCGATCGCGTGGCAATCATCAACCAGGGGCGCGTACTCGCTTGCGATACACCAGCGAACTTGAAACAACGCCTGCAACGCGAAGCGATCTTTCGCATCGAAACGAATCGGCAGAACGGCATTTGTCTGGACCGGTTGCGCGCTGTGCCCGGCGTCCGTCGTGTTACGCATCAGGCGCGCGACGCGTGTGATACGCTTGAATTTGTCCTGGAGCACGAACAGGCATTGCGGGCTGTGCTCAACGCGATGGAAACACAACAGATGCGTTTGCTGCATCTCGACAAACGCGAGCCGACGCTGGAGGATGTGTTCGTGGATCTCGTGGGGCGTCGGATGGAAGAGGTGGAACATGCTGACACCCGTTGAAAAGCAAACGGGCTGGCGGTTGTTCCTGCGCACCATCATTGGGCGCGCGTATCCGCGCGTGATTGGCACACAACGCGAAAAATCGTGGATGTTCTTCGACGTATTTTTGCCGCTGTTGTCGGTCTCGGCGTATGTCTTTGTTTATCGCGCGCTGCGCGCGCCCGAAGCATATGTGGGATTTGTCGTTGTGGGCGGCGCAATGACCGCCTACTGGTTGAATGTGCTCTGGTCAATGTCCAGCCAACTGTATTGGGAAAAAGAGACCGGCAATCTCGCGCTCTACATTATGGCACCCAATTCGCTGATGGCAATCTTGCTCGGAATGGCGCTCGGTGGAATGTTCGCTACCACGCTGCGCGCGCTGGCAGTGATTCTGGTCGGCAGTATCGCGTTTCAGGTACAATACGCGATTGTCAGTTTACCGGCGTTGCTGGCAGTCTTTGTGTTGACGATGGTCGCGCTGTACGGAATGGGAATGATGCTCGCTTCGCTCTTTCTGCTGTGGGGGCGCGAGGCGTGGCATCTTTCCAATCTCGCGCAAGAACCTATCTATCTCCTCTCCGGATTTTACTTTCCCGTCAAGAGTTTTCACTTTTGGATCGCGCTGGGCGCGTCCATCATTCCTCTCACGCTGGGACTCGATGCGATGCGGCAACTTGTTTTTTCAACAGGAGCAGCGCTGGGCTTTTTAAGTGTGTCAGTCGAAATCGCTATCCTGAGCGTCTTGTGCATTCTCTTTCTCATCGCAGCGCGCCTGTTGCTCGATTATATGGAACGGTTGGCGATTCGGGAGGGGAGGTTGACGGAGAGTCGCAGGTGATTGGGTGAGTGGGTGATTGGGAGAGTGGGAGGTGGTATATTTGAAATCGGAAATTGCACATCTAAAATCGCCGGCGTGGCGCGCCTTCAAGACGGCAACGTGGCTGGGCTGGCAAATCGAATCAAACTGGACGGATCCGTTTTTGTTCGCGGTCTATGCCATCATCAAACCGCTGGCGAGCGTGTTGATTCTGGTCGTGATGTACGCCGTTATCACCCACGCCGATTTTACCTCGCCGTTGTTCGCGTACATCTATCTGGGCAATGCGTTCTATATGTACGTTGGCGCGGTGATGACCGGCATTTCGTGGGCAGTGATTGATGATCGCGAACATTATCGGACGCTCAAGTATGTCTATACCGCGCCGATTGACTATATGGCATACCTGCTGGGACGCGGCGTGGCGCGCGCGCTGATGACCTCCTTCTCGGTGTTCATCACAATCGTCTGTGGGGTACTGTTTCTGCGCCTCCCGCTGCCCCTCGAGCAAATTGATGCACCATTGTTCATCATCAGTTTGCTGATTGGCTTGGTGATGCTGGCGTCGCTGGGGCTGGTCCTCGCGGCGGTAACATTACTCATCGCGCATCACGCGGGTTACGTGGGCGAGGCGACTGCCGGCGCACTCTATCTGTTCAGCGGAGCGATTTTCCCACTCGACGTTTTGCCCGAGGTTTTGCGTCCCATTGGCTATCTGATGCCGATAACGTACTGGCTGGAATTGTTGCGGCGTTCTCTCGTTGGCACGGTGGCACAGGCGTTTCCCACGCTGACCCATATGAGCAATACTGAACTGCTCGCGCTCTTGCTGGGCTTGACCGTACTTTTTGGTTCGCTGTCGTTCGGTGTGTTTAGCCGTTGTGAGCGCTATGCACGCGAACACGGCTTGATTGATCGAGTAACGAATTATTGAAACGCTTGTAATTACTCAGCTGTGTCATCCATCCGTGACAAGCCCCACCCCCTTGTCCCCCTCCCCACGCCGCTCTGCGGCGTGGGGAGGGGGAATCAGTGAGGGAGGGTAGTGAGGGCGGGCGGCTTCGCCGCCCGCCCTCACCACCACTCCCCTGTCCCCCTTCTCTCCCCGCGACGCGAAGAGAGAAGAGGGCAGGGGATGAGTGGGGTTATTCCCTAGAAGGGACACGAAGATACACGAAGATTTTTTCTTCGTGTTCCTTCGTGACCTTCGTGGATAAACGTATTTTCAAAGGAGTTGTTCATGGGCGCATGCGCCCGCCACGACGGATGAAAAAGATCCACCAAGGACACGAAGATTCACGAAAGTTTCTTCTTCGTGTTCCTTCGTGACCTTCGTGGACGAACGTATTTTCGAAGGAGCCTGTATGACCAATCCAACTCTTGCGGTGATTCACGCGCACGGCTCGGTGCGCGCTTACAAGCCCGATCCAGTTCCCGATGCGCTGCTCGAAACGATTGTCGCCGCCGCGCAGCGTGCCTCCACCTCATCGAACTTGCAGGCGTACACGGTGATTGCGGTGACGGAGGCCGCCACGCGCGCGCGTCTCGCCGAGTTGTGCGGCAACCAGATGTTCATCGCCCAGGCGCCGCTCTTCCTTGCGTGGTGCGCTGATCTCGCGCGTTTGGAGCGCGTCTGCGCGCTGCGCGGTTACACGCAGGTTACCGAGTACGTGGAAAACTTTTTGGTCGCCGCGCTCGACGCGGTGATTGCCGCGCAAAACGCCGCGCTCGCCGCCGAATCGCTGGGGCTAGGCATCTGCTACATCGGTTCGATTCGCAACAATCCGCGCGAGGTCATCGAATTACTTGGCTTGCCGCGCCTTGTCTTCCCCGTTGTTGGTATGACCGTCGGCTACCCCGCGCAATCGCCACCACTGCGCCCGCGCCTGCCCATCGAAGCGATTTTACATCGCGAACGCTACAACGCGAATCAAGACGAGGCACTGCACGCGTACGACCGCGTGATGGCGGCAACCGGCATTTACAATCAACGTCAAATACCGGTGCCCGGCAAGCCGGGCGAAATGGAAGATTACGGCTGGCTGGAGCATACCGCGCGGCGCGTCTCGCAAGCCGTCCGCACGCACTTGCGCGAGGTGTTACACGAACAGGGGTTTGCGCTCAAGTAGAAACACGCGGGAAAAACGGGGCGCGTTAAAAACTAATGTTAAACGCGGTGAGGATGACGACGATCACAGGGGCAATGAAAATCGCGGGGAGGAGATTACCCAGGCGCACATACTTTAACTCGAGCAAGACCAGACCAATCCCCATAATCAAAACACCGCCGGTCGCTGTCATTTCAATCACCCAGGGCGTTGTGCGCGTGACGGTGCCGAGCGCATTGCCAAAAAGCATCGCCGCGAGACTAATGCCCCCCTGCACAACCAGCACGGTCAACGCGGCAAATGCCACACCGATTCCCAGCGTCGAAGCGAATGCCAGACCAGCAAAACCATCGAGCGTGGACTTGATCGCGAGCAGCGTGTAATCCCCCACCAGGCCATCTTGAATCGAACCGAGAATCGTCATCGGTCCAACACAAAACACGAGCGAGGCGGTCACAAAGCCGCGCGTAAAGGTGCCGGCATCTTCGCCACGCGCCAAGCGCGCTTCGAGTGCTTTGCCCAGCGCATCGAGCCGCGCTTGCACACCGAGCCATTCTCCCAGAATACCGCCAATCAAAATACTTGCCAGCACGATCAGCACGTTGCGCGTCTCCAGAGCCATATCCACGCCGATCACGAGCGTCATCAAACCGATGCCATGCATCACCGTTTCGCGCATTTTGTTCGGCAGACGCGCCCCCAAACGCGCGCCCAGCGTCCCACCGATAACCACCGTAATCACATTCAGGAGTGTGCCAATCATAGGACTCGCTGCCTATCCGTTTTCACGCGCGCAGATAAATGTCTTGCCCCAAACCGCTCTGGTAAAACGTCCGCCATTCGATAGATGCGGCGTTGCTTACCGCGTGCAGGTGCCAGTACGACAAGCGTATCGTCACTGGCAAATTCCGCAAGGACTTGACGACACGCCCCACACGGCGAAGCCATATTCGCCGTGACGACAACGAGCGCGACGATTTCGCGTTCACCTTCAGAGACCGCTTTGAAGATCGCCACGCGTTCGGCACACAGACCGCTGGGATACGCGGCGTTCTCGATGTTACATCCCGCGTACACGTTACCTGATTGGGTGAGGACAACGGCACCCACCGCATAGTGTGAGTACGGCGCGTACGCCTTTTTGCGCGCCTGGCGCGCGAGCGTCACGAGTTGTTCAATCTTCTCTTTCATCTCAACATACTTGTCACCGATTGAACTGACCATCGAACACTGAACACTGTATACTGAACACTGAATTACTGGACACTGACCACCGACCTGTCCACTTTGCTCACACGCACTTTTTTGATCCGTCGTCCCAGCATCTCGAGAACGGTGATTTGCGCGTTGCCCACCTGCACCTGATCGCCCACCTTCGGCAATCTTTCAAGACGTTGATACACCAGCCCAGCCAGCGTATCACTCTCCTCAGGCAAGTCGAGGGCGAGGGCTTGATTCACATCATCCATCGTCGCGCGCGCGTTAAACACCCCCTCGTTCTCGCTCACCTGTTCAACGAGTGGCTCTTCGCCGATATCGTACTCGTCCTGAATCTCGCCGACGATTTCTTCCAGCACATCTTCAATCGTGACGATGCCGGCGGTGCCACCGAACTCGTCCACCACAATCGCCATATGAACGTGATGCCGTTGTAACTCTTGCAACAGTTCATCAAGACGTTTCGATTCGGGAACAAAGTAAGCGGGTCGCAACAGCATGCGGAGGGGCACATCCGCCGGACCGTCACGCCAAACGCGCAGCAGGTCTTTGGCGTACAACACACCGACGATGTGATCAATGGATTCTTCATAGACCGGCACGCGCGAGTGTGCTCCTGTGATCATCACATCAAGAGCCTGCGATAACGGCGTCTCGACCTCGACAGCGACCATATCAATTCGCGGGACCATAATCTCGCGTGCAAAAGTGCGATCCAATTGCAAGATACCGGTAATCATCGCGCGCTCGTCCGATTCGATGAGTCCTGCGCGTGCACTTGCATCCACCATTTGCTCGACGGCTTGTTCGCGCGTGCGTGGCAGCGACTTGTCGCGCGCTTCCACCAGCGGCAAAAAGACCACTGCCTCTCCCAAAAGCGGCACGGCTAATCGCTCCAGATTACGACGCGCGTAGGTATGTGCCACCCATTGAACACTGTGGGCAAGCAACAGTGCACCTGCCGCGCTCCACGCCGCAAGCGTCACTTCGTTCGTCGCGCGCGCCGTCACTGCGACGCCCAGCATCACCGCGCCCACGCGACCTGCAAAGGCGAGCGTACTCCCCAATACCCGCGCGCGCTGAACGCGCGTCGCGTGCGTCACCTGCAACGACGACACCTCGCGCGCCAGCGTCGCCACCGCGTGCCACACACTCCCCACACCGATAAGGCACACCAATCCGATACCCAGCAAAATCTCGATCATAGAGTCAATGAGCCAATGTGCCAACGAACCAATGAGCCAAAGAACCTTTCATTTGTCATTTGTCATTTGCTCATTTGTCATTCGTCCTTCGTCCTTCATCGTTCGACGAATCACGCGCGCGGGCACACCCACCGCGAGCGAATCGGGTGGCACGTCTTTATTCACCACCGAACCCGCTCCAGTCCGCGCGCGCGCGCCGACGCGTACGGGGGCGACGAGCATCGTATCGCTGCCAATAAACGCATCATCTTCAATCGTTGTCCGATGCTTGTTCTTGCCATCGAAATTGCAGGTGATGGTTCCTGCACCGATGTTCACTCGCGCACCCAGTTCCGCATCGCCAACATAACTAAAGTGCCCGATGTGTGTCCCTTCGCCCACCGATGAATTCTTCACTTCACCAAAGTTGCCGATGTACACCTCGCGCGCAATCACGCTACCCGCGCGCAGACGCGCAAACGGTCCGATGCGCACGCGCTCGGCAAGGCGCGATTCGGTGATGTCGGAAGCCAGAATAACGCACTCGTCGCCCACCTGCGAATCACGAATGATCGTATTCGGACCAAGGCGACAGTTCGCGCCGATGCGGGTCTTGCCGCGCAGATGCGTGTTCGGCTCGATAATCGTATCCACACCGATTTGCACATCGGGTTCGATGTAAGTGGTGGCAGGATCAATCAGGGTGACGCCGGCAAGCATCCACGCGGTATTGATGCGCTCGCGCATTACCTTTTCCGCCTGCGCCAGATGGACGCGCGTGTTGATGCCGAGCATCTCGTTCGCGTCATACGAGACAATCGTCTCGATGCGGCGTGACTCGCGCGCCGCCATAGCGATCAAATCGGTGAGATAGTATTCACCGTTCCGTGCGTTGGGCTGGAGTTGTGGCAAATGCTCCCACAACCATTCGGCAGCAAAGCAATAGATGCCACAGTTCAACTCGCGAATCGCGCGTTGGTCGGGCGTGGCATCGCGCTCTTCGACGATACCGACGACCCGCTGTTCAGCGTCACGCACAATCCGCCCAAACGACATCGAATCATCGGCAATGAGTGTCAGCATCGTGATCGTCGCGCTGGTGGAGGTATGTCGCTGAATCAAAGCGTTCAGCGTCTCTGCGCGCACAAGCGGCATATCGGCATAGCACACCAATACGACCTCGGCTTTGCCTTGCAAGACAGCGCGCGCCTGCAAGACGGCGTGGCCGGTACCCCGTTGTTCGTGTTGTTCGACGAATTGGAGATTAGAGATTGGAGGTGGGAGATTGGAGATGGTGGTGCGCACTTGATCAGCGCCGTGACCGATCACCAGAATCGTTGGCTCACAACCCAGCGCGCGCACCGTGTCCAGCACATACCACACCATCGGCTTGCCCAGAAGGGGATGAAGCACTTTGGGCAAGCGCGAGCGCATGCGTACACCTTGCCCTGCCGCAAGAATCACACTCGCAATGTTCACAAGCCCCCCTTGCTGAAAACAAAATTGCAGATTTCAGATTCGAGACTGCAGATTTGTTTCAATCTGCAATCTGCAATCCGCCATCTGCAATTCCATCACTGGGGCGCGAGGATTCGAACCTCGGTCAACAGATCCAAAGTCTGGTGTGCTACCACTGCACCACGCCCCATCGAGTGATACCATTTTAACACAGGTGAGCCGAATGCGCAAATTGCACGCTGACTCCGGTGCATTTCAGTTTGGAGGCAAGGTGGGGCGACTGCAAGTCGCAGCCAGCCATGCCGACCTGCGTCGGCAACAGATGTTGTCCGCGCAGGCGGACATCGCTCTGCGTTGCGGCAAATTCATTTGCGCTTTATCCTGTTCTCCATTCCACGGCGTATGACTTGATTTCGACGGGCAAGCCCGCCACGAGCAAAAACACTTCATCTGCGGCTGCTGCCACCTGCTTGTTCACCGCGCCGAGCAGATCGCGATACGCGCGCCCCAGCGTGTTGTCTGGCACCAGCCCCATCCCCACTTCGTTCGAGACGAGAATCAGCGCGGCGTCGTTTGCGCGATACCACGCCAAAAGTTCTTCGATCTCGCGCGCCATCACCGCCGATGCGTTTGCCTCTTCTGCCAGCAACACGTTCGACGCCCACAGCGTCACACAATCCACCACAATCACGCGCGCGTCTGTCACCGAGGCGAGCGCGCGCGCCACCGCGCGCGGCACTTCGAGCGTTTGCCACGCGACGGGTCGCGCCGCGCGATGCGCGGCAATCCGCGCGCGCATTTCGTCGTCGCGCGCTTCTGCCGTCGCGACGAACACCACGGCGTCGCCGCCGCGCTGACGCGCGAGCGTTTGCGCGAAATCGCTCTTGCCACTCCGCGCGCCGCCGAGAATCAAAGTGAGTTGCCTGGTCATTGTCCTCCAAGACGCGAAACGTGAAACGTGAGATTATCACGCATCACGTTTCACGCATCACGCAAGCACCAGCACCACCACTTCCACACTCTCGCCGATCATCCCATAGATGTCGCCGGTCAAGCCACCCAGACGATTCAGCGCGAGGCGCGCGAAGACGAGCGCGACGAGAAACGCGCCGATGAATGCGAAGACACCGTTCGCACCAAAACACGCACAGGTGAGCGCGGTAAATATCGTCGCGACGAAAACGATGCGGCGCGTGAGCCCCGCGCGAAACATCACCGCCATTCCACTCGTGCGTGCTAGCGGAAATGTCGCGGCGAACACCATCGCCCAGCGCCCCAGCAGCGGCGCGAGCAAAATCGGCACGAACGAGGTCGCGCTCGCGAGCGCGGCAAACTTGACGATGAGCAAGAGCATCACGCCCACCGCGCCGAACGTTCCCAGGTGCACATCGCGCAAAATTTCCAGACGACGTTCGCCCGTCGTCGCGGCAAATAGCGCGTCGCACGCGTCCGCCAATCCGTCGAGATGCAGCGCGCCGCTGAGAACCACCCACAGCGCGAGGAGCAGCGCAGCAGCGACGAGTGGTGGAAAAATCGCGCGCAACAAAAACTGCGCGGCAACCAACAGCGCGCCGATGAGCAAACCGACGAGTGGAAAGTACGCGTAGGCGCGCGCAGAAATCGGCTCGCGATAGCGCACGGGAATAATCGTCAATAGCGCAAGTGCTGTCAGAAAATCGTTCATTGTTTGCTTTGACGAAGGACGAACGAAGAACGACCAAGGGCGAAGGACCAAAGACGAACGACCAAGGACGAACGCCCTTCGTCATCCGTCATCCGTCCTTTGTCAATAACCGATAAATCGTCTCCATCCGCAAATTTGCGCGCGCCACGCGCGCCAGTCGCTCGTACGCCGCGTCGCGATCAAAGCGTGTGCGCGTCGCCCGCGCGACGCCTTTGCGCGCGGCGAGATTCGCGAGCATCACCTCGCGCAGCGCGTCGTTGTCGAACAAGCCGTGCAAGTACGTGCCAGCGATCCAGCCGCACGCGTCCACTGCGCCGTCGGCAT
>DAOTYB010000132.1:0-15113 GCA_034435315.1 Anaerolineae bacterium
GCGTGCGTTAGGTGGCAGTGCCGATGATGGGGGATATGGCATCGCGCTCGATGCCAGTGGGGCGGCATACCTCACCGGATACACCAGTTCTTCCGATTTCCTTCCGCCCTATGGCAACGATGATGCGTTCGTCGTCAAGTTGGCTGCCGGCGCGCCACCCACACCCACGCCAACGGCAACCGCGACGGCGACCCACACGCCCACGCGCACACCCACCGCCACGCCAACCCGCACACCGACGCCCACACTGCTCATCCAGGTCGGACGCTGCGGCTTGACCGAGCACTACGACACGCAAAACTTTCGCATCTACTACACGCGGACGTATCCCAACGTGGTAGTGGTTAATCAAGAGACGGGCCTGGAGGAAGTGCGGGATGTTGACTGTCGGCTCGTTGCTCCCGACGGAAACATTAATACTCCCCTTTCCATCAATCCCAATGGGTATCCTGAATTCGTGGTTATGCTCGGTGCGAGTCTGGAAAAAAGCCGCAACCATTACGCGACACAAATGGGTTATCCGGTGAATCGGATTCCACTACAGAATAGTCGGTATCCTGTCTACGTGAGCAGTGATCCAATCTGGACAAAGGAATTACCATTTCCGATTCAGGCATGGGCTATGGCCTTTCCCAATGTCATGTATGTCAGTCGAGGAAACCAATACAACCCAGCACAACCAACCGATCGCCTGCGGGCAATCATCGGACCCCACGAATTTTTTCACACAATCCAATGGACGTACCTCCCCAACCCACCGATCATAGGTCAAGTTGGCAATTGGGCAACCAGCGAAGAGTTGCGCTGGTGGATGGAAGCCACCGCCGTCTGGGCAGAACCCAAGGTCGAGCCACGGAATGGCTCGTATCCCAGAGAGTTGGATGTGGTTCTGGGTAATCCCCAGCATGCATTGATCAAGCGACCGCTTGATCGAGCCGGGCCATCGTATGGTTCTTTCATCTTCGCCAGTTTCTTGGAGCAAAAAGTGGCTGCGCCACGCAACCTACCCGACCCACCCGAGAGGATCATTCGAAAGATATGGCAACAATACGCAGACAATAGCCATCGCGGAATGCTTGATGCAATTGACCAGGTCTTGCGAAGAAGGGAGTACGGAACGACTCTAGCGGATGCGTTTCCGAACTTTACGTGGAACAACTACTTTTTGAATCGCGGGACATATGACCAACGACTCAATAATATCTATCCGGATGTCGAAAACCCAGGTGGCGGTCCCGTCTCAATGGCTGAGTGGGAGTTGTTCCGTAGTTGGCTCAGAGGTGACCGAGGGAATCACCAGAATGGCAATGCTGGGGTTCGTACTGATCGTAGGGACACCTATCCTGTGATGGAGCCATCCCCAAACTATTCTCCGGTTGTTGGACCATTGAGCGCGGGATATGTCGAATTCATGCGCCCTAATGCGATTGGTACTAATACGACCCTGAGCGTGACCTTGGATATTCATTTACCCACTTCGGATCCGGACGGGTTCATCCGTGCCAGCGTTTTGCCTATTGGCAATTTCATTAACTTGCCCCACCCTGCCAATCATTTTCTGGTGTCCACACCGCTACCGTTAGCACTCACACCCACTTATCGGCATACCGTCCGAATCGCCAACTTTCACCAATGTGATCGAGTGACATTGAGCATCAACAACATCCATCGGCTCGATTTTCTCAGATACGAATACACGGCCGAGTTGGTTCCGCCACTGACGGCACCCGCTCCGCCTTGTAGTCTGTTGCCATAAAGAGAGGGAATGCTGCATATGGCTCGGCGTCTGGGTTTCAAAATAGTGCCATGGTCTATGACACTGTTGGTGTTCTGCCCGGTAATACTGAGTTTCCTGCTCAGCAGTTGTACGCCGCGGGGCGAAAAAAGCATCACCTCCTATAATGAGCTTATACTTCAGTTTGAGGTGGATCAGATAGAGGTGCCGGTGGGCGGAGTGGTGCGGATGCGCTATGCCGTGAGAAATACTGGAGAACGATTATGGGTGATTGACTCCAAGGATACCCCTGTGCTGGATATCATTGTTGAGAAGCCTCCTTTCGGGCAGATCCTCATGACGTGGTCCAGTCAGAATCCTGATAAGGCATTGCATCGCGTTGAGTGGCAACCAGGGGAAACCAAGTTACTTGAACTAGTGTGGACTCCGGATGAGGAGTTTCGTTACGGACGCCTGGTGCATCTCACAGGCACTCTGAGTAAGAACTCGAAAATTGTGCAAAGCGTAGGTGTAACAATTTGTGCGGGTCCAGCGTGTCGGTAAATCTGAAGCGGGTAACCACCCCTGACTTGCGCTGGTGGATGGAAGCCACCGCCCAATCGGCGCAAGCCAAGGTCTATTCGCAAGATGGCTCGTATGCCGCGAGTTTGGATGCGCTGCTGCGCGAGCCGTATCGTTCGCTGACCAACAGCCTTTTGCGGGCACCGACCCCAGAGCATACGGCTCATTCATCTTCGCCACTTTCTTGGAGCAAAAAGTCGCCAACTCCGAAACGATTGTGCGCCAGATCTGGGAACGCTACCGCGCCAACAACGGCGGCAGTATGCTTGCCGCGATTGACCAGACATTGCAGACACGCTACAATACCAACATCGTCAACGAGTTTTCCAGGTTCACCCGGGGCTTGTGCCAAGTCGGGTGAAAGACCTGTCAGGTTTCCAAAACCTGACAGGTCTGGGATTCCAAAATCATGTTCCGACCATCTACACCAAAGTACTTTGCACGCGCGCTGCAGGTTCATCTGGCACAACTACTTTTTGCTTAAAAACCTGGTTTCTGTGGGTTCTGCTTCTTTTTCCACATTTGCCAAACTACAGTTTTCTGAATGTTGCGTCTTTTTCTCCTCGACCACGCGCCCTTTTTCGGCGGCGCGGAAGCGTTCTTGCTCGATCTTGTTGGCGCGCTGAATCGCAATGAATTCGCGCCGCACATCGTCACCGATCCGCACAGTCCGGTGCTGGACGATTTTCGCGCGAGCGACGCGCCGGTGCTAACGACGCCGCTGCCGCAGATCAATCGCCATCCGATTTTTCTGTGGCGCTTGCTCTACGCTGGCGCGCGCGTGCAGCGCGCCTCATCGCCGATTGACGTTTTCCCAAACTTTGCCCCCGTTACCCCATCTTGTCAATGTTGTCAATGAATGCTATAATCCCCTCAGATAAAAAGGGTGCGTACATTTGCCCCGGGTCAGTCAAGAAGGAGGAGAAAAAATGTATCAACGGCTTATTTTGGTCGGATACCTGGGCAGGGATCCGGAGATGCGCTACACACCACAGGGCACACCCGTGACCTCGTTTTCGGTGGCAACCAATCGGCGCTACACGACGACAGATGGACAGACGAAAGAAGAGACGCTCTGGTTTCGCGTTTCGGTGTGGGGCAAGCAAGCAGAGATTGCCAATCAATATTTGACCAAGGGGCGTCGCGTCCTGGTGGAAGGAGCGCTCGTGGGCGATGAGAATGGTGGTCCGCGTATCTGGACAGATCGCGATGGCAAACCGCGCGCCTCGTTCGAAGTACGCGCCGTCACCGTGCGCTTTTTGGAAAGTAAACGGGAGGCGGCAAACAACGTGACCACCGAAGGTTCACCACTGGTCGAAGGGGACGAGTTGAGTACGAATGATGAAATGCCTTTCTAGGAGCGCGCGCTGCTCCACCAACAATGTCAAAGAACTCGAACGCTGGTGTTGTTCAAGAGCCGCTTGACACCGAGCGGCTCTTTTAGTGCATATTCGTAAAGTTTGTGCTGTATCGAGTATCAAGGCGTCTCGCCGCGTTGTCGCGTAGAGGCAACGCGGCTATATCGTTTGTGAGGAGATAATGCTTACCGAGCAACAGGTTCTCACTGCGCTGAGTCAAGTGCAGGAGCCCGAACTGCATCGCGATCTCGTGTCATTAAAGATGATTCGCGATATCAAAATTTGCGGTGATGCGGTCAGTTTTACGATCGTGTTGACAACGCCAGCCTGCCCTTTGCGGCATCACATCGAAGCGACGGCGCGGGCGGCAGTAGAAAGCATCGGCGCCAAACAAGTCAACATTAAATTCGATGCGAGTGTACCGAGCGATCTACGCATCACGCGTCAAATCAACATCCCCGTCAAATCTACGATTGCAATCGCCAGCGGTAAAGGGGGAGTGGGCAAGACGACGGTGGCGGTGAATCTGGCCATCGCGCTCGCGCAGAGCGGCGCGCGGGTGGGCTTAATGGATGCCGATATCTACGGTCCCAACATTCCGATTATGGTCGGCATCAATCAACCGCCGCGGACGCGCGGCGAGCGGATTATTCCGCTGGAAGCGTATGGCATCAAGTTGATGTCAATGGGTTTTCTCGTGCCGCCAGAGCAAGCCGTCATCTGGCGCGGACCGATGTTGCATAATGCCATTCGCCAGTTTCTCACCGATGTCGAATGGGGAGAGTTGGATTATCTGGTGATTGATCTGCCGCCGGGTACGGGGGATGTGCAAATTTCGCTGGCTCAATCCGTACCCCTCACAGGTGGCGTGGTAGTGGCCACACCGCAACCGGTGGCGTTGGCGGATGTGGTCAAGGGCATTACGATGTTCCGCCGTCTGGAGGTGCCAGTGCTGGGGGTGGTCGAAAATATGTCGTACTTTATTTGCCCGCATTGCCAGCAGCGCACCGATATTTTCGCGCACGGTGGCGCCGAGCAACTAGCACAAGAACTGGACGTGCCTTTTCTTGGCGCTATTCCGCTCGATGTGGCGATTCGCGTGGGCGGTGATAATGGTCAGCCGGTCACCGCCGTGGCGCCCGCTTCGCCGTATGCGCTGCCCTTCCAAACCCTCGCACAAAAAATCGCGGCGGCAATCAGCGTGCTGAATGTGCGTGCGGTTCAAGGCGAACTGATTGCCAGCACAGAGATTCCCGTCAAACACTAGCAAAACAACAGGGGCGCTCTATGCGCCCCTGTTGTCACAACGTGTCGGTACCGATGACGATGCCAAAACGCGGCAAGATTTTGCGATGCACCACCGCGATGGTCAGCGCAATGAGCAGCGCGCTGCCGAACACCAACATCGCATTGGTAAGATTTTCCATCAGCAAAGGATTTACCAGCAGCACCCCCGCGAGTGTCAACATCACCACGCCGCCGATGAGTTTCAGCATCCGCCCTTGTGTTTCGTCCAAACGCGTCGCGCGTAGCGTGGCAACAGCGGACAGAAAAACCACTCCCTCGTCGAGGATGTACATCAGCATATACAGACCCAGCAGAAACACGAACGTCGTTGTGCTAACCTGATGCGCGGTGACGAGTTTGGTCCACAGTATCGGCAAGCCGGCTGTGCAGGGCATCTCGATAAGAGTGACACCCAGCGCTAGCGCTGCCGTCGTTGTCACCAGCGCGAGGGCAGAGCGATTCGGCGCGAGTATGCCGCGCACCCCGCGATAAATCATCGGCTTGTGCTCGTCGGCAATCGTCAGCGATACGCCACGTTTGAACCAGAAATAATCTTTGATGTTGATGAGCGCCATTGTCCCCGCCAGCAACGCCACGGCAATCCGAATCCATACCGCATAGCCGATGAACGTAAAGACGCTGAACAAGCCCATCAGGATGAGCGCGTAGATGCTTGCCGCCACAAGCAAAAACGTCAAACCCACCAGCACGGTTTTGGTGCGTGAGCCGGTATTGACCACCAGCGCGAGCAAGAGCGAGATGACCCAGAGCGAGCACGGATTGAATCCGTCCACCATACCGATAAGCAATGTGCTAAACGCGAGCGAATGTTGCTCAAGGTCCATAACGCCAACCAGAGGTACATCGAGAAGATAGCGCTCGCGCGCTGGAGACGCCACAGCGTTCAGATCGGGCA
Source organism: Anaerolineae bacterium (assembly GCA_034435315.1). Classification (GTDB taxonomy): domain Bacteria; phylum Chloroflexota; class Anaerolineae; order UBA4142; family UBA4142; genus VGOB01. Next base: position 5,858 of record DAOTYB010000132.1, read on the forward strand.
AATCCACCCCGCCGGCAGCAAGGTATTGTTCGATGAGGCGTGGTAATTCTGTCGGAATCTGCTGCGCCGTTAAAGCGTACTGACCGATCACCACGAAGGGTACGCCAGTCTGTTCCTTCGGAATGTTAAAATTTGCCGCTATCTGGTACAAGCGCTCCACATCTTCTTGCGTTACAATTTCGATCAAACGCAGGTCAAGTTGCTCACCGTACTTGTTTTGGAGCGGCGGCAATACGCGCGCGAGAATTTCTTCACAGCGCGGACAGCCTTGCATCCAGAACAGCGCCGCGCGCACGATGGGTTTGGGGACAGAGACTATTGCTGTTGGGACAGGTGTCGCTGCGCTGGGTGTTGCGTTGACGACGATATTCACAGTGGGAGTCGCGGCGCGAGGAGCAAGCGTCGGTGTGGGTGCCGGCGATGTGGGTGTTGCCACGCGCTGCTCCAACTCTGGCAACGGTAGCAAGCCGATGCCACCGCGCGCCAGATGATACGCGATGAGCGCGTCGAGTTGTTGGCTCACCTGCAACGACCCCACCAGCGTTTGGGTTCCCACAATCATAAACGGTACTCCCCAATGAGTGGGAGGTACGTTCAGTATGTGCATTGCATTCTCGAACAGTCGCCTGTTATCGGGATGTGATAACTCGAACATGTAAATTTCGAGTTGCGCGCCGTATTTTTTCTGCAAAGGTGGCAAGACGTTTTCGATGACATCGTGACAATGTGGGCAGTATTGACTCCAGAACAGAATGACGCGCACCACGGCGCGCGGCGTTGGGGGAACAGGCGTTGACTGGAGGTGCGGCGATGCGTAGGTGGGCGTCTCCACGCGCGCTAGCGCGAGCAGAACAAGCCCTGCAACCAAAATGAATAGCCGAGTGCGCCAATTGATGGGTGTACTGCTCTTGTGTTGTCTCATACCTTCATCCATTCAAATTTTCGGTTCGCCTCTAGTTTACACGGAGTGATAGACAGCGTCAAATTTCGGTCATCCCCGGGTGCATTTTCAGTTTGGGGGCAAATCCGCTTGAGCCATAAATTTCGCAGCCGTGCTCTTGAGCAATCCCCTCTCATCCCCCTGCCCCCTTCTCTCCCCGCGTCGCGGGGAGAGAAGGGGATGACGTGGTGGTGGCGGGCGGCGAAGCCGCCCGCCACCACCACGTCCTTTGATTAGGGGGTGGGGCTTGACGCCATAGACGGCACGGCTGAGTAATTAAAATGAAAGTTTGTGCCCGTGTCGGGTATAACAAAAATGCGGGAGCAGTCGCAAAGGACTGTCTCCCGCATTTTGGGGGATTGCTGATGCGTGATTTTAGGTGATGCCCAGATACACTTTTTGCACCATTTCATTCGCGCGCAGATTAGCCGCGCTGTCACTCAGCGCCACGCTGCCAGTCTGTAACACGTAACCGCGATCGGCGACTTGCAGTGCCATCCGCGCGTTTTGTTCCACCAACAGAATCGTCTTGCCCTCGCTATGCAAGCGACGAATGATGTCAAAAATGCTATCCACCAGCACCGGCGCGAGTCCCATCGAGGGTTCGTCCATCAGGAGCACGCGTGGGCGGCCCATCAGTGCGCGCCCGATGGCAAGCATTTGTTGCTCGCCACCGCTGAGTGTGCCAGCGACCTGGTTGCGGCGCTCTTTGAGGCGTGGAAACAGTTCAAAGATATACTCCAGATCGTTTTGCATCCCCGCTCGATCGGAACGCGTAAAGGCACCCATCTCCAGATTTTCGAGCACGGTCAAACGCGCGAACACGCGGCGTCCTTCGGGAACCTGAATGATCCCTTTTTCGACGATTTCGTGCGGTTTGTATTGGCTCAAATCCTCACCCGCCAGACGGATGTGACCCTGACGGGGACGGAGCAAGCCGCTGATGGTTTTTAGCGTGGTGCTTTTGCCCGCGCCATTGGCTCCAATGAGTGTGACAATCTCACCCTCCTCGACGGTGAGCGAGACGCCTTTGAGGGCATGGATGTTTCCATAGTACGTATGAACGTCTTCCAGTTCCAAAAGTGCCATAGTCAGTCCTAATCTAACGGCTCAAGTCCGTGAGGATTCGGACGCGCTCCCGCGTCCCAGGTATGCTTCGATCACTTTGGGATTGGATTGGATCTCCGCTGGGGTACCCTCGGCGATTTTTTCCCCATAGTCGAGCACAGTGATTTTTTCCGAGATGCCCATCACGACGCGCATTTGATGCTCGATGAGCAAGATGGTGATGCCCAGTTCGTCGCGCAACCGTCGAATAAAGCGCATCATCTCTTCGGTTTCGCTAGGATTCATCCCGGCGGTTGGTTCATCGAGGAGGAGTAATTTGGGTTGGGTAGCCAGCGCGCGCGCAATTTCCAGACGACGTTGATCGCCATAGGGGAGGTTTTTAGCCAGCACATCGCCTTTGCCTTGCAAGCCCACAAAGCGCAACAGGCGGCTGGCTTCTGCCTGGGCTTCTTTTTCCTCGCGGAGCATTCGGCGCGTGCGTACGGCAGCATCAATCCAGGTAGCGTGCAAGTGCGCGTGACGCCCGACCATAATGTTTTCGAGCGCGGTCATATTGGCAAACAGCCGAATGTTCTGGTAGGTACGCGAAATGCCCAGATGCGCAATCTTATCTGAACGGAGGCGTTGAATCGGAAAACCGTCGAGCAAGATTTCGCCTTCGTCGGCGGGATAAAAGCCGGTGACACAGTTGAAAAAGGTGGTCTTGCCCGCGCCGTTGGGACCAATGATGCTTTGAATCGCATGCGTTTTGACCTCCAGGTCAAGCCGATTCACGGCAACCAATCCACCGAAACGTTTGGTGACGTGATGTGCGGTGAGAATAGCCATACCTCTCCTCTGTTAGCGCGCGTTATCCGTTAGAACCAGGTCTTCTTCGGCATGCAGTTCGCGCCGCGTGACGGCGGAGGGCCACAGACCTTCGGGTTTGCTCAACATCATCACGATCAACGCCGCGCCATAGAACAGATAGCGATACTCGGAGAACTCGCGAAACAGTTCCGGCAAGCCAATCAAAAATGCCGCGCCGACAATGACGCCAGGAATACTGCCCATCCCACCGACGATGAGGAGCGCCACCACGTTAATCGAGACCAGCAGATTCATACTATGTGGGAAGATGGAACTGACCATCGTGGCAAAGATCGCGCCACCCAGGCCCGCAAAGGCGGCACCCAGACTATACGCCAGCAACTTGGTTTGCACCAGGTTGACTCCCAGGGCTTCGGCAACGTCCTCGTCCTCTCGAATCGCCATCCACGCGCGCCCCAGGCGCGAATCGCGCAGCCGCAAGGCGATAAAAGCCGCTAACACCGAACCGATGACGACGAGGTAATACAATTGCTGTGGTCCGACAAGTTCGATGTTACCAATCCAGGGTTTGGGAATAGCAAGAATGCCAAACGAACCGCCCAGATAGGGACGTAAAAAGTCCGAGCCGACCAACAAGCGGACGATTTCACCAAAGCCCAGCGTGGCAATCGCCAGATAGTCGCCACGAATACCGAGCACGGGCATTCCAAGAAACACGCCGGCGATCATTGCGGCAAGGACGGCGACGGGTAAAGCCGCCCAGAAGGGCCAGCCGGCGATACCGTGCTCGCCAGTCGAAGTGAGCAAGCCCACCGTGTAAGCGCCAATCGCAAAGAAAGCCACAAAGCCCAAATCGAACAGACCAGCAAAGCCCAGCGTCACGTTCAACCCTAGCCCCATTAGCGCGTACAAGCCGATAAGCACAATGACCTGCGCGATGAAAACACCCGAGACGAGCGGCAGTACAGCCACGACGACGAGGAGTAAACCCAAACCGGCAAAACGGAGCGCGGTTTTACCGGCAGGTGGCAATTGCTCGATCCGTTCGTAAACGGCGGCGCGGCGGGCAGATACTAGCGCTATACCTCCACTCACCATGACGAAGACCGCCACGACTCCCGGCAGTGTCAGCCCTTCGAAGCCAAAAAGAAAGGAGGCGAGATCCGAGGGCCAGCCGGGCCAGGCAACCAGAATCACGCGCAGCACTTCGGCAAACAAGCCAGCCGCCAATACCGTCGTCGCTCCCCATATCAGCGGAGAACGCACGCGGACAGGGAGGATATACAACACTGCTCCCGTCATCCCCAGTACCACACCGCCAACGAGCGGTACCCAACTATGCGCTGGTCCCAAGCCCAGGGTCAGAACGTTGTAGAGTAGAGGAGAGGCGTTCAAAAAGACGGCACGCAGGTTGACCAATCCTCCCAGAATAAGCAGGAACGACAGGCTGGCGCCTGTGACTGCTCCGGCGAGTGCACCTGCCAGCAAGGACATCCCAACCCTCGGTAAGTGATGGTCAACAGCGTGTCCTGCGTGTGGATGCCGAGTGGGTGTTGCTAGTTCGCGTGCGCCCAGATAGCCCACGCCCAGCGCGGTCAAAAAGAGCAACGTATGTCCCAACGTCAACATACGGTCAATGACATCGCGCTCGCTAAACGTGCCGACAATACCGACCAGACAGAGATAGAGTGCCACCAGTCCCCCAAGGAGACCGAGGCGTAAGACAGAACCCAACTTGCGAGATGCTCTTTGATTCATACGCCTTACTCTCTACGCTTTTTTGGCAACGAGTCGTTCGCCTAAAATACCCGAAGGGCGAAAGATCAATACCAGCACCAGCATCGTAAAGGCGATAGCGTCTTTGAGTTGGTACGGCGCTACAATGCCCCAGCCCTCCAAAAAGAGCGCGGGTCCGATGGATTCGACCAGTCCAAGGAACAGTCCACCGAGCATCGCGCCGGGAATATTGCCGATGCCACCGAGGACGGCAGAGGTAAACGCCTTGATACCGGGCACAAAGCCCATAAAAAAGTTCACCTGAGCAAAGATCAGCGAATACAACACCCCTGCCGCGCCTGCCATTGCCGCGCCAATCGCGAACGTGATGGCAATGATCCGATCTACATCAATCCCCATCAGCGAAGCGGTTTCTTTGTCTTCCGAGACCGCGCGCATCGCGCGCCCGATCTTGGTGCGCATCACGATGGTGTACAATCCCAGCATCATCAACACTGCTGCGATAATCACGATGACCTGAGTCTTGAGAATCTCTACTCCAAAAATATTCCATTTGCCACTCAACGCTTCGATGGTGGGATAGGCGTAGATGCCCGGTCCGAACAAGCCGCGAAAGGTATATTGCAGAAAGAACGATGCACCAATCGCACTGATGAGCGGCACGAGACGCGGTGCATAACGCAAGGGGCGATACGCAATGCGTTCAACGGTGAGGGCGAGCGTGGTCGAGACGAGCATAGCAAAGAGGATAGTCAACACCAGCGCCACAACCGGGTTCTCGCGAGTAAAGCCAGATTTCGCTAGCGCGTCTGCAACGAAATACGCGCTAAAGGCACCGCTCATAAAAATCTCGCCGTGCGCAAAATTAATCATCCGCAGAATGCCATAGACCATTGTATAGCCGAGTGCGATGAGCGCGTAGATACCACCGAGAGCAAGCCCAAAGACAGTAAAATCAATCCAATGTTCGGCGGTGTATTTACCGCCCATAAAAGTGAGCATCGAACCGACCACAACGACGATGATCACCACAATGCGAAATGCCCACAGGTAGCCCGCTGCTGCAGTCTCAACGATTCTTTCCAGTACACTGGCGTACATTATGTTCTCCTGTGGATTATATTTTTATGGGATGAGTCGGGTACATCGTTGTCCCCGACTCATCCCTGAATGCAAGCGCGTAATTATTTCTTGGGTGACCAGAAGGGCTTTTCTGGCGGCCACTTGCCGTCTTTGGCTTCCCGCGCGGTAATCTTGTAGATCGCAATGGCGGGGTCGCTGCAACTGCCATACTCGTTGCACGACAGGGTGCCGGTCAAGCCCTTGTGGTTCTTGGTGGCGTACATTGCATCGCGCAACGCCTGGCGACCGATGTAGATGGTGCCATCCGGACCCTTCACGGCGACTTTTTCGATAGCGTTGAAGATGATCATCGACGCGTCATAGGCATGAGCGTGGAAGATGCTCAGTGGATCACCACCGTATTTCTTGCGATGCTTTTCCAGGAAGGCTTTGTACCCTTCCGCAAAAGCGCTGACGTCAGGACTGGAGAGGTACATCCCCTCCGAGGCGGGTCCTGCCGCTTTCACGAATTCGAGCGAGAACATACCGTCCGCGCCCATCAAAGCAGCGTCCTTCAAGCCCGCCAGTTCGCGAGCCTGGCGTGTGACGTGGCCACCGGCGGCGGTGAAGATGGGATAGTAGATGATCGCCGGTTTATCGGCGGCAATCTTGGTGAGGACCGCGCGCATATCGGTCTGGGTCGGTTCGACGGCCTCTTCCGAGGTAATCTTGCCACCGAGAGCCTTGAAACTCTTGGCAAAGTCTTCCGCGAGACCCTTGGCATAGGGGCTACCGTCGTGGATCGTCGCGGCGGTGGTGAGTTTCAACTCTTTGAAAGCAAACTCGGCGGCAATCTGCCCTTGCACGGCATCTTCGTGGGCAGTGCGCAGATAGCCCTCAAAACCTTCCGGGCGAGGTGGACGCGTGAAGGCGGTGCGCGTGTTGGATGGCGAGATGGTGGTGAACCCCGCTTTGGTCAGGATAGGGACACCGGCCGCCGCTTCGCTCGAGCAACTCGAACCGATCAATGCCACAATCGTCGGATCGGCGGAGAGTTTTGTAGCGGCAGTCGTGCCACCTTCGGCGTTACAGCCCGAATCGGTGCCCGTCAGTTTGATGGGGCGATCGAGCAGTTTGCCGCCTTTGTCGTCAATGGCGATTTCGATGCCCCGTTTCGAGTCCTCGCCGAGGGAAGCGTCTGGTCCCGCCACAACGAGCCAGTAGGCGATGTGAATCGGCTCGCCGGGTTTGATGGCGACCACGCCGATTTTGTCTGCGGGTGGTTTGAAAGCGGGGGTAGGGGTAGCGGCGGGGGCACAGGCGACGAGGACGAGCAGCGCCACCAGTGCCATCAATGCGATGCGGTTCATGTCTCTCCTCCTTCAAAAGTTGTCTAACCCTCCGCGCCGCGCGCTTGTTTCTTCAGCGCGTCTTTGGGGAGCGCCACTCCTCAGTGCGGTGGGTTGGTGTGAGTTTTACGACCGACAAAGGTTAGCGTGCCCCACCTCCCTTCCTTTATTGTGTTGTGGGGGTTGGTCGAGCGTGGAAATTAGTGGTTTGATTATATGTAGATACCTGTCTTTGTCAAACCCTATAAAATCTTGCTCAGAAATTGGCGCGTCCGTTCTTGGCGGGGATGGGTAAACAAAGAGGGTTTGTACACGTTCTTAATCTGGATAATAGGCGCAGCGTTCATTTGGGTATAGCAAACTTGCGTTCGATATAACGAACGAGAAAGGAAAGACCGATGGTCATCGTCAGGTACAACACTGCGGCAATCGTCCAGTGTTCGAGTGGTTGAAAGGTAGCGGCACTACGTTGTCGCGTCCACAGCGTCAATTCTTTTACACTGATGGCAGAGGTCAACGCCGAGTCTTTCAGCATCGCCACGAGATCGTTGCCCAGAGGCGGCAGGATGATACGAATCGCCTGAGGCAGGATGACGTAGCGCATCGCTTGCAGGTAACTCATTCCCAATGACCGCGCGGCTTCCATTTGTCCGCGCGGGATGGCTTCGATACCAGCGCGATACGTTTCGGCAAGATACGCGCCGTAACCGATGGCGAGAGCGACAATGCCGATATGCTCTTCGCGGCGGAAGAGGCTGGCGTATGGTTCTGGAAGGGCGTTGGCAATCGCAGGCGCGATGACGTAGAAAAAGTACAGAATTTGTACCAGTAGCGGAATACCGCGAATGATCTCGACGTAGAGCGTGCTCAGCGTGTACAGGATGAGATTGTGCGAGACGCGCATCAAGCCTGCCACGAGTCCAATCAAAAGAGCCAGCGCGTAGGCAAAAAAGGTCACATACAACGTGAAATAGATGCCGCTACTCAGTAGTAGGATGATGTTGGTATATTCCGCGCTGGTAAAGATGATCATCACCGCGACAGTGCCAGCGAGAATGAGGATGATGATCCACCAGGGCGTGCGTTCCCAGTCAAGTGGGAGGGCGCGGCCGGCGCGCGCGTTCGGAGGTGTATGGGAATCCGCCATAATGAAATAGAGTCAGACTTCCAGAGTGAACACTCTGGAAGTCTGAGCCCACCGTTTATTTGAGTGGCAAGCCGGCGCCCGTGCAATCGGGTTTGGGACTAATGTCCTTCCACCACTTTTCGCACAGTTTGCTCCACGTACCATCGGCAAACACGGCTTTGAGCCCTGCATCGAACGCTGTCTTGAGTTCGGTGTCACCTTTGCGGAAGACCAATCCCAGGTACTCGTCGCCAAATTGACTGCCGGTGATTTTGATGCGCCCTTTGTTCTGTTCCAACAACTCGGCGGCAGCAAAGGTGTCAATGACGACCACGTTGGCTTGTTTGTTCAAGAGAGCCTGGACGGCAGCGGGAAAGTCTTGAAATTCTTTGACCTGCTTGTTCGGGTCGGCTACCAGTTTTTTCGCTGTGATGGCATTGGTAGTCCCGATCTGCACGGCGACGAGGGCTTCGGGTTTCTTCAAGTCTGCGATGTCTTTGATGAGTGTTTCGTCACTGCGAACCAAAAGCACCTGAGTATTTTTCATATACGGCAGACCAAAGTCAACCGTCTTGGCGCGCTCTTCGGTAATCGTCCAGCCCGATGCCGAGAGATCGTAGGTCTTGTTACTGACGGCAATCAGCAAGCCATCGAAATCGGCGGTGATGAAGGTGGCTTTGCAGTTGATCCGTTTGCAGATCTCGTTGACCAGGTCCACATCGAAACCGACGATTTCTTTCTTTTCGTTGATGAATTCAAAAGGTGGATAGGCGGTGTCGCTACCGACTTTGAGCGCGCGTCCCTTCAGGTCGGGCAAAGCGGTGGCGGGTGTAGTGGCGGGTTTGAGTTCGGTGGGTTTGGGTGCGGCGGTTGGTGGTGCCGCAGTGGGCGCGGGAGTCGGGGCGGGTCCACAGGCGGCAAGGATTAGTGCCAACGCAACGAAGAACAGCAGGGTCGAGTGTTTCATTTTTCTCCTCCACAAAGAATGAGTCAAGTTGGGCACAGTATAACAGAGATGGTGCATAGTGTCAAGGTTTTTGGGATTGTGTCAGACAATTTAAGATAAGCCCTGTAGCCGTTTCTGAGCGGCGTATATTTCTGCCACTGCAGCCGCCGAATCGAATTCGGCGGCTCAAGGATGCAAAAATCGGTTGATGGGTTTTA
>DAOTYB010000133.1:0-7455 GCA_034435315.1 Anaerolineae bacterium
ACCCCGCTCACCTGCGATGGTAGCTGGCCTCACAGACCATGTTTGGACTGTTAAAGAGCTGCTTTGGACCGTTGTGCTACATGTCAACACTTAACGGGGAGACTATCGGATTTGCGATTTTCGATTTACAGTGCCAGCATATCGAGAGTGGTAATGTGTTTCTTGATTTGCTCGATCAAGTCTTCGGGTTTGCGCGGATCACTCCGCATTCCAGCGTGAAGCACATCGTTGCGCGCATCGGTCAGGGGTTTCCACAATTCCAGCACTTGTTCGACGTTCGGAAGTTTGGTGAAAAAGATGGACTCGAAAGGCTGATGTGCTTGCCTGGCTTTGACCCAATCGTTGGCTTCGTTACCCAGTGCGTCGCTAATGCGTTCCCGCATATCGCGCTGGGTGATGTTCACGATGCCCAGATGAAACATCACCCAACTGACCAGCCATTCGCGCGCGAGGGAGATGGCTTGGACCCACAGTTCACGCTCGGCGTACCAGTGAATCAAACGACGTTCGATCTCCAGGGTCTGCCGCGCTTGGTCGTGCGGCTCGGTGGCTGAGGGACTGGCGAGCGGCTGGTAGGTTTCAATGACGCGGTTGAGGAGTAACTGGAACGGCTGCGCCGCTGCCGTGCGTTCCAGCGCCGGGCGCGCGCGCTCGACGCGTTCGCTCAAACCAGCCACTTGATCCATCACTTGGTGCGGTCGAATCAAGCGCAACCCCTCGGAGATTTTGGAGAGCGTACTCGCCAGACTGCCCAGCGCGCCAATCTGGTCGAGAGCGACGTGGTCGCCCTGCGCCGCGCGGGCGAGCGTGTTGCGTTGCTTTTCGACGAGCGTTGCCAGATAGCGCGCATCGCCGGTGCGATTAAAGCGATCGGCGGCGCTTGCCCATTCGAGCAGTCCCAGCATCGGGCTGAGATCGAACATCGGAGTCTTGCCGGGCGAAACGATTTTGCCCACATCGTACGCGCCGTAGAGGATGGCGCGCACGTTGACCTCCAGTCCCGCGCGCAAAAAGGCGGCGGCAAGGAATCCCAGCAACGGCGAAGAACGTAAACCGTGCGTGATGTCAAATGCCACCTCATCGCGCCGTTGAACGTTCGCCGCGATGGAGGCAAAGATTTGCCACAGTTCGCGTTCGTCCTTGCCAAGCGGAATCGGCACAAGGGTTACAGGAACAGTCACACTCGAGCGCAGTGCGTTGCCATGCGTGCTTTCGGCATCCTCGGTTGCAAAAACGATCAATTCGCTGGGTTGCAGAAACGCGCACGAAGCGACGGGCGCATACCACGCGCAGTGCTCGCGTTCGCCCAGCACGTATATTGTTTCCTCGTTCTTGCCTGTTCCCAAAAACGTCAACAGTTTCATCGTGCCTTCACCTCCACCAGCACCCAGCCGAGGGGAACACCGGGTTCAGCGTTGATACCCTCACCCTGCGCGACCTGCAAGCGGCGGCTTTTGGGGAAAGGTTGCGTGACATCCACCCGCCACTGCCGGCTAGCGCGCGGCGGCTTGCCGAGTTTGTAACCAACCCGTATTTGCTTCTGCATTTCAGGTGGTAGCACAGGAACGATTGTCATACCTGTCCAACCCGTACCCCAGCCAAGTTGCAAAAAGAACTGGCTGGGTCTGAGGTTGGGCAATACGTTCAAAAAGCGCTCCAATGTTCGCGCGGTATGTTCAAACTTGTGTTCGGACGCAAACCGATGTTCCTGCTCCAGGCGCTCACGTGCACGCGTGTTGGCAAGTGCCGGGAGTTGGGTCAGCCATGCTGTTTTGTTCTCCCAGCCCAGTCGGCGCGCCTGCTTTTCCTGCAATAGCCAGTCTTCAATGTGCAGGGTAGTGGTGAAAGAGATATTGTGTGCAATCGCTTCCACAGCGATAGGAATGGACGTGGCATCCGTAGCAGAAAAGGCACGGACATTGAGCAACCTCAAGGGGGACGGTCGGTGGGGCAAAGGCTGACTATCCGCGATCTGAAGAGCGCGTAACAAGTCGTGGTTGGAATCGGCACCAAACACCGCCATTTCCCAGTGATCGTCTGCTGACTTGGGATCATTGTAATTGAGTGTTTCCGGGCTCGGTGTAATGACTTGAGAGCGAACAGCATGTGCCATTAACACTGTGCGCAGAGCACCCTTGAGTGATGAGCCGGGCAAATAGCATCGCCCGTACACGTCTTTGATTTGCTCGTGGATTTGATTCAGCGATGTTTCGCCTTGAATGGTATAACGTACAAAGCGAGAATCCTCACGCAACTCATTGGGCTGAATCAGTTTTCCAGCAGGCTGAGTCGGTACAACATTCGTCCGTTCAAAGACCTCGCTGAGTATGGTATCCTGATCCAGTACGAACGTGCGTTTATCAGCCGTCACGTAATCATAATCGCGCAAAAGGAGACTCCCCGAACTGATGTGAAGGGGCGTCAGAGTGCAGATATTCACTGTGAAATTCATTGGCACACCTCCAGGCGACCCGCTGGTAAGAAAAAGGGCACACCGTAGCGATACACCTTGCGCGTGGTAAAGTGGGGTAGGTCTTGCGGCTGGACCTCTACCAGTTTACCACGCGCCTGAGTGACGTCTGGAAGTAACGCGCCCTCTGCCACCAGGCGCACCATCCGTCGTCGCCAGCTATGTCCTTGGTCATCCGTGCACCATCCGCCCACCGTCGTCAAACGATACGCTGCGCGTGGGTGCTGGAGGAGTGTCTGGATTTCTTTTTCGTCGTGCGGAGCATAACGCGCCAGCGAATACCCCGCCCCACTGGTCGGGGAGGGGGGGCAAATCGTCAGAAACCGTTTGCCACGTAAACGCACCATGCCCATAGTTGCGCAAGCCCCCCAGCCCGGTGTCTTGCAACACGTTCAACGCCTCCTGCACCCACTGGTTTGCGTGCCACGTACCGCAAACCACAAGCCATCACCGGCAGCAAAAGCAACACGCCCTACATGAAACAAGTTGGACGCGTTGGTCGTCCGGTCTACCGCGACTCGCGGCACCACAAAGGTTTGCCACAGGCGCAGTTTTCCTTCGTTGTTGATATAGTGTGCCAAGCGTGCCCGTTCTTCGGAGGTGACCCAGACTTTGCCATCGTGCAAAAAATTGTCTGGATGATTGTCCGCGCGTCCGTCGGTGCGCAATTGCTCGTACACGGCGCTGGAAATCCACTGCACCCGTTTGGCATCCTTGCCGATCAATCCTGTGGCATCAGGGAAGGCGGCGGGTGCGGGCAGAAAACGGATGCCAGCCACCCACGGAAACGCGGAGGTCAGACGAAAGGGAGGGCTGTCCGAAAGGAATGCGTCAAGGCGCGCGTTCGCCTCCAGGCCCAGGTGCGCCCATGCCGAAACCAGCGCTGCAAAGAGCGAGTCCGACGGAAGCCAATCCAGCACGGTCTCGCGATCAATGCTGATGGCTTCGCCGATGTGTAACGCGCTACGCAGCTTCAGATGATAAATCGGCATTTGCGCCTCCTTTATCATCAATGCCGAGCGTTTGCCTGATCCATTTTTGAATCTCGGTGCGCATTCCGATCATTTCGCTCAATGACTTCGGCAAAACGAGCATCGGACACCTCGGCATACGTATCACCGTGTTTGCATTTGAGTGTGAGGTGCTGAAACTTGACCTTACCACTGCCGCGTGAACCGAGCCCCCCCAGATAGTCGTCTTCGACCAGTTGCAAACAGGTCAGCACGTGATCAAACAGCGCAACGTCACTGGCCAGATACACGTTGAACACCAACTCCATTGGGGCAAAGATGGCGCCAGCGGGTACGCGCTCAATCTGGCGGGGCGTTGCCGCTGCCGTGACGCGATCGATCGCAGCTTCCCATTTGACTTCGGTGAAGGGAAGGTCGGTTTTGGCGCTCAGCAACTCTCGCTCACTCTCCGAGCTTAATGGCGCATCCCGAACAATCAGGCGATTGGGAGCGGGGGGATCAAAACCGATCTCACCCGGTACGCCAAAAATTGGATTCACCCAAAACTTGTGGTAATCCCGTTCGCATGCTGTTGAATACTCTCTGTCGTCGCTATAGTCGCGTTTATCGCCACCGGCAACGTGAATCTTAACGCCTTTCCCAATCCCTTTGTTTTGTGGCGCGCCCAAGAATTTTTCGGCAAGCGAACGCATCTTGCCTTTGAGTGACGAACCGGGGATGTAGGGACGATTGGTGAGGGCGTCGCGAATGACGGGTGCATCCACGTTACCAATCGCTAGCGCGCCCGGCGAACCACCGATATGCAAACCTGTTTGCGCTTTGATTTGTCCTGTGAGCATGACGCGCCCTAGGAGTTTAACTTGGTTGTTCATTGTCGTCTCTCCTTAGTTTTCTCCGCCATGTTTTTTGTGATATGCGACTATTGCTTCGAAGAATTCAGCAAAGCGCATAAAACGTTCACGGCGGAACGAACTATTTTCACCTACGATGCGTAAAGCCGGCGTCAACACCTGTTCTAGAATAATCATACCGTCTTTTTTGGTTCGCTCTTTTTCTCGCTTCGCAAAGTACCCAAGTTTTGGGATAAGCAGCATGGCATCCCGAAAACACTGGTTACCTCTTTGCGGATCTTTTTCATCCCAGCGCAATTGAATTTGGCGGGTTGTACCAAAAACATTACGAATTTGGCTTGCTTTTAACTCTTGATCTTTGATGGCTTTGCCAATTTGATCCGCCCACTGGACCAACAACTCCACATCGCCCTCTACGATGATTTTGCGAATGACAGCCTCCGACGGAGGTTGGAATTTTGATGCACCAGAATCTTGCTCACGATTGGGATAACGTCCCCCGCCTGGTCGTGGGTTAGTTGAGTGTGCCATTTTTACTCGCCTCCTCGTGTGAGATAATCTGCCCAGCGTGCCGCGAATCCCCACTGCTCGGCGTCATCGCCAGGCATCAGAAAAGTTTTCTGAATTTGTAGAATTCGTTCTCTTGCATTGTCCTCCTTTACTTGAATTGCGATACGTGTCAGTTGATACGCTGCCATCCACGTCCAGCGTCCAAATTTCGGTTTGGCTTTGCCGGCGCGCCGGGCGTCAATTTCGGCTTTCTTCTTCTGCGTGCGCAAGGCGATAACTGTCTGCAAGAATGCCTTGGGCACCAGGCGTCCTTCCACCCAGTTTGCCAGTTCGTTGGCACGGTGCAGTGTTTCTGCAAACGACTGCCAGTCGAATAGTTCTCCCAGAAAGGCGAGCGCATCTTTTTGCTTGCCATTGCGCTTGAACTTTTTTGCAGCATCCTCCGCATCGCCTGCAAGACGTGCCGCCTGGTAGAGCGGAAATTTGCTTTCAACAATCGCAATACCGCCCGATACACTGAACGCAGGATTATGCCCCGTGAACTCGCGAAAGGATTCACGCACGCGCAAGGCAAAGAGCGGCAGGACGTTCCACGCACCGACCACGAAGAGATCATCCCCAACCGAGTACTGGATGTAAAGTGATGGGCGTAAATCCTCTTGTTCCCACGCTTGTCCTTCTGATTTGCCTGGTGCCAGCTGGGGTAACCATCCTTCAAAGAACAAACGCAACCCAAATGACAAACTGGCAATCCGACTGATACTCGCGTGTTGCCCTAATCCTTTACGGAATAGAGTTCCCAGATTATCCACATCCATTCGCAAGACGCCCCACCGTTCGATGCCACGCGCACATTGCTCAGCCAATTCATCGAAGGTCAGGACACGTTCTCCAGCATACGGCACTTGTTTCGCGATGGGATGGTTGGCAAAGACAAGCTCTCCTGGCAGGTTTGTATCATGCGACGCCTTGACATCTATGCGCCATACTCGTACCAGGTCCGCTTGATCGAATGATGGTATCTTGTCCTCGGGCACGAGCAACACTTGAAACCCTAGTTGCTGCAAGCCTTCGCGCCAGGTGTGGGGGCGACCTGATGGAGCGTTACTCACACGGCGCAAAATCAAGTGAGTGGTGCGCGGTAGGGCTTGCCCTAATTCTTCCAGACTCCAGATAAACCGCGTTTTCGTTTCACCGTCGCGCGTCTCAAGGTCCTGGTCATCGCCTGTGACCGCGCAATGTTTCTCGGGCTGCCCTCCCAGTGTCAGAGGAACACCAATCTGTTGCGTCAGAGTGGTGAGACTGGCTTGAGCAAAAGGACGACGTTTTTTTCGGCTGAGTGTTTGATTGACACGTTCATACACGTGATTGAATTGCGCAAATTCGTCGGAGCGGATAATGTCCCATTCCAGCGTCAAGCCCAATGCCCCCTGGTGAGCAATCATCAACTGGTCTGCTAATTGTTGCGCCAGGGTCGGCAACTTGTCTTGAGCCTTCATCGGTGCAAGCACATAAAACTTACCTCCGCCCACATAAATCAAGTTAGTCAGTGGCAATCCCAGCGCTTCCAAAAGATTCATAGCGACAATCTCGCTGACCAATTGCAGATAGAACGAACGCGCTCGAAGGGATTTGGCGGCGCCGCTCGAAGTCAACGAGTAAAGGAACGTTTGAATACCCGAAAAATCTCCTACCACGAGCAAAGCTGTCTCGCGCACCTCGTCGCGTTCGATGGCGTCACACCATTCGGCGTCGCGGTCGTCCCCGGCGAGGCATGCCGCAATCGCCGCAGTGGTTCGCAAGTGATCGTACAAAGAGACATCAGGTAACGTCTTCCCATATGCCGAAGGCATACACCACGTAAACTCTTGCAACAAAGTCAGGAGATTCTCCAGATACGCCACGGGTGTCAAGGAGGTGGTGGCTGTCAAGTGGCGCGTGTGACACTCCTCTGCAAATTCCTCCCACAGGTTTCGATAGGCAGTCTGCCAATCAGCAGGTGGCGTTGGTTGTGGAAACAAACGATAGTAGTCGCTTACATCGAGACGCGTCAGTGGCCAATATGTGACGCGATCCGCTTTTGCGCCATCAAGAGTTACCTGCGAAAAAGTTGTTTGCAGAACAGGCGCGGATACCTCCGCCTCTTCATCTTCACCTTTCACTCGTTCTGCCGAAGAAAGCCAATCGGCAATTTGAATCCACCGTTCGGTCAAGGTGCGTGGTTGATGATGATAGGTAGTCCCGCTTAAACCTTCACGCCATTCTTTAGGTACAAAATCCCTCAAGAAATCATTAGAGTGAAGGGCATGTTCGTACCCGAGTTGTTTGCGAGTTTCCTTGTCCCAGATTTCGCTTCGTCCTACGCCTGCTCGCTGACTAAATTTTCCCACATCATGCAACAAACCCGCGAGTGCCGCTTGCCACACCCGGTCGGGGATGGTGGATGGATTGGTCATTGGACTGCCCTCCAAAGGTGAATTGGCTGGACACATTTTACCACAATAACGTCTACTGTGTCATCCGAAAGTGACTGTTCAAAGTTTGGTGAAACGCCAAATGGTGGGTCGAATGATTGCAATCACCCCCATCCTTGCCCTCAAAGTGGGGCAAGGATCGCATTGCCGCCGCCTAAAACTCAATCGGGTGGGGTCGC
>DAOTYB010000134.1:0-9323 GCA_034435315.1 Anaerolineae bacterium
TTTGGGGATACCATCCGTTCTCGTAAAACACAACTTCAGAACCGAGAGCCGATCATCAAAGGCTTGGTTTACAACATTCATCGCTAGTTCTTTTCTATCTTTGCAACAGAGCAACACCACAAATCTATTTTTAATTCCTTCCTGCGCTGCGTCCGTGTCCGCGTTTCCACAACGGCTCGGAGATCCTGATTCTTGCGCCGCGTTCAAAGCGTAAACCCTCTTGCTTGCGTGCGTCATCATCGCCTAACTCGTTGTGGATTTTCTGCGTCAGGGGATGTTCGGGGTCCTGAAGTGCCTCGGCGATCTGATCTATCAAGGTGTTCAATCTGGCAAAGTTTTCGGCGAGCCGCGCGGGATCGCGGGTTTCCCAGTACTCTCCTTCATCTTCGACTTGCAAGTTGGGGAAATAGTTGTCGCGGATGAGCGCGAGCAATTCACAAATCGAAATGTGAATATCGAGCGGCGCGAATTGCGTTTTGGTGAAAAGGAGTTTGTTTTCCCAGTAAAGACCGGGTTGGGATTGCGGCATATAGAAGCACAATTCACCATCTTGATTGAAGGTGAGGAACACACTTTCGCTTTTCGGATGGGGACGAATGATGATGCCGCGCAGAGTGTCATCAATCGGTGCGGTGATCGTGCGAATCTGCTCGTCGTCGCCGGGAATCCAGCGCTCGACTGTGCCGAGGATGCGATCGTCCACGTTAACGTAGCGCCAGCGACGCTGGAAGCAAAAGTGTCGTGCCGTTGTCAAAAGATCGGGCAAGACGCGCAGGTTGTCCAATTTGCCACTGTAGTGAATGGTGATGCCCATTGGATTTGTCCTTTATGTCACCATACTACGGGTACAATCGCGCTGGTGACGATGGCGCGGTCAGGCGTGATTAGAGGCGAGCGCATACATTTGGCGGTTGCCACGATGATGCGATCAGGCATCTCGGGAATCTGCGTAGCAGTCACTGCGCCCACTGTTTTTGCGATGATGGTATTCAACGGGACAACGCGATAATTTACGCTTTTCTGCATCAACAAATCAAACACTTGTTCAACCAGTGTGGATTCAATTCTTTTACGTTCGGACAAGTAGATCAGTTCGACCAGTACGATGCTTGGCACAAGAATCTGATGCGCACCTGCATCTGCATCACGAAAGATGGCTTGAGCGTTGATAGAAAGTTTTGGACTAGAGGTTTTCTGCGCGCAATTTTTTGATTTGCGCTTGCAGTTGTTTCAGTTGCGTTGTGCTAACTGCCATTTTGCTCTCCGGTTTTACCTCGCGGTCAAATTCTATCACAGTCCATCCATCGCGTCAACCACGGTGCCAATCATTGACCACGGTCCCGCCCATTCGATTTTCACGCGCGCGAGTTTGCCTTTCCACTCGCGCGTGTCATCCTCAAAGAAGACGAGTTTGTTCGTGCGCGTGCGCCCCTTCCACCGATTTTTGGTTTTCTCCTCGACCAACACCTCGACCGTCTGTCCGATCAAGCGCGCGTTGATCTTGCCGACGATTTCGGCTTGCAGTGCATCAATCGCCTGACGACGACGCTCTTTTTCTGCGCGCGGCACATCATCATCCCAGCGCGCAGCGACGGTGTTGGGACGTGGGCTGAACATCGCCACATGCACCATATCGAATGCGAGTTCCGCCAGCAAATCGTACGTTGCGCGGAATTGCGCTTCGGTTTCGCCCGGCATTCCGACGATGACATCGGTCGCGAGGCTGACGTTGGGAATGCGCGCGCGAATTTTTGCGACGAGTGCGCGATACTCGGCGACGGTGTAGCCGCGCTTCATTTTCGCAAGTATCGCATCGTCACCAGATTGCACCGGCACTTCGATATGCTCACACACCTTGGGGAGTGATGCCACGGCGTCGAGCAACTCGTCGGTGAGGTAGAGCGGATGGGAGGTGAGAAAGCGGATGCGCTCGAGCCCTTCGAGATCGTTGAGGACGCGCAGGAGATCGGGCAGGCGCGGATCGTCGCCCGCATCGTAGCCGTAACGATCCACGATTTGTCCGAGCAGCGTGATTTCTTTGACCCCTTGCGCGACGAGTGCGCGCGCTTCGGCGACGATTTCGCCAATCGAGCGCGAGCGTTCGCGTCCGCGCCGATACGGGATGATGCAAAACGTGCAGACGTGATTGCAGCCGTAGATGACGGGGATGTACGCGCTAACGAGATTGCCGCGTTCGTGGACGGGCAGGATCAAATCTGCATCTTGCAATTCGTAGCGCGTTTCGCGTTCGCGTTGTTCGATGGCATAGTCATCTAGCGATTGGAGATTGGAGATTGGAGATTGGAGGCGCGCGCGCAACAGTTCGATGAGTTGTGTGGGATCGGAGGGTGGCAGAAAAACGTCTACGAACGGAAAGCGTTTTTGCAGCGGCGATGCGTCGCGTACGCCGACCAGACAGCCCATCAGCGCCAGCACCACATCGGGGCGCGCGGCTTTGAGCGGCTTGAGCGACATCAAGCGCGCGTACGCCTTGTCCTCCGCGCTCTGGCGGACGACGCACGTATTCAGCACAATCACATCAGCGGATTCCGCGTCGCGCGTCGCGCGATAACCCAGTTTCTCCAGCGCGGACGCGACGCGCTGCGAATCCGCAGTATTCATTTGGCAGCCTTCGGTCCAGATGTGGTATTTCATTGTTCGTCAGGAGACAAAGGACGAATGACCAGAGACGAAGGACATTTGTCATTCGTCGTTCGTCATTCGTCGTTCGTCATTCGTCCTTCGTCAACATCACCGTAAAATTCCGAAAGAACCCCCACTCTAAACTAAACTCGCGCAATAGGCGCGTTTCAACCGGAAACTGCGCAAACAACTCCATCCACGCCTCGCGCGGTTGAGCGATGTAGCAGGGCGGCGTGCCGTACCGCAGCGCGGGCCACGAGTCAATCGCGCGCGTGAGCGCGGCGCGCACCCGCCCGCGCACGTCGTTTTCGATGACGATGACCGCGCGCGCGACGCGCAGTGCCTCGCGCAGAATCGCGGCGGGGTCACAGGTGTGATGCAGAACAAAACTGAGCAGCGCGTAATCGAAACTGTCGTCGGCGAACGCGAGCGCGCGACTGTCGCAGATCGTCAGCGGCAGCGCGCTTTGGTTGTACGATGCCACGTCCACCAGCGTTACGCGCGCATCGAGTTGGCGCGCCAGTTCTTGCGCGAGCAAGCCCTTGCCCGCGCCAATGTCGAGCACGCGCGCGCGCGGTTGAATCGCGGCGGCAAAAGAGTCAAGCAGTGTAACAGCGCGAGGATGGCTCATTAATGTTTCTTGATTCAATTCAGTGTTGGTTGTGTGGTGAGGACGATCAGACTAGTGAGTTTCAATAGTCCGACTGTTACACACGTTTCGGCGAGTCCCAGAATGGGCAAGAGCATCACTGCACCTACAATGCCCCCCACCCATCCTCCCAGCAGATCACTGGCATAGAGCAAGCCCGCCGTCCTTGTTAGACTGGTCGTGTGTTTCAAATACAACTTGTTTGCCAGCGGAAATTGTGCGCCGGTCAAGAGTCCGCAGGCAAATGAAATCAGCAAAAAGAGCAGCAAAAACACAAATGCACTCTGGCTATCCACAAAGGCACCGAGTGCCATCAGGATCATCGGTAATCCAAAGGCAAAGCATGCAATCGCCAATTCGATTCTTGTGAAAAATTCCAGATCATTTTGAATGCGTTCGAGGAGCGTTGTCATTCTCATTGCTCCAATCGCCGCCCCTGCCATAAAGGACGCTACCAGCAGACCGATCCATGAAAACACATATCCGTAGATTGACTGAAATGCAAAAATGACCACCAAATCGAAGATCATTCCAGCAAAACCTGTGGTGATGATGGACAGGGCGATGCTGGCTGGGAAGATGGGTGTGCTCCTTGAGCGCGCGAGAAAATAGAGCAGAAGAAAAAGGGCGAGTCCCGCCACGATCATTCCCAGATGTATGCGCTCGAATTGATTGAACAGCCAACCAAAGGTAGGCGCAAACAGAGCGTTCCAATGGGCAAGGCTGTAGAATAATCCTCTGGGTCTAAAATCGTGATTGATTTCCTGACTACTTGCTCGGATAAATTGCGCAAACCAGTTCTGCCAGCCATAGTGTAACTTGTTTTCGATATGCCATGGAACAAGCACAGTGGTCGCAATCTCGCGCTGGGTCAATCGTTCGATGATGTGAGCCCTATCAACTGTTAGAATGTCTTGTGCTTCCGATGCCAGAAAGATGTTCCGACCGTCCCCCGGAATCACACGCACAAAGGTAAACACACTTTTGAGCGTGTGAAAAATACAACTGTTCAGGTCTTTTAATTCTTTGTTCGACAGGGTGAGAGAACCCGGTGCACCCAGAACGAGTATCCCTCCGCTCTCCAGCCGCTCTTTCACCAGCGTAAAGAACTCGTAGGTAAAGAATCGGTTGGTCTGCAAGTTCGATGGTTCGTTCAAGCCAATAAAAATCACATCGTATTTTTCTGCTGTTGTTTTCAGCCACAAGCGGCCATCAATGTATTGAACCCGTACGCGTGTGTCATTCAATTCGGATTCAGTGAGTGGAGTGGGAAATTTTCTCAAAAGAGTAAGGAGCAACGGATCGAGTTCGGCATAGTCAATGGTTTTTACCGGTGGATGTTTCAGCACCTCACTGATGACGCCGCCTGCTCCATCACTGATAATCATAATTTTTGCTGGCGCAGGATGGGCAAGCAACGGCAGGTGAACAAATTCTTCAACCGCGATCATATCGGGCACTGGTGTAATGATATGCGCGATGCCATCCTGAAAGAAAATGTATTGTCCTTGATTCTCGATGACACAGATATTGCCATAGTATGAATTCTGGTAATGAACGATATTCAGATTCTTCCATTGCCTTTGAATCGAATGATGATGGAGTTCGTTGATCTGACTAGTCACCAACAGATAGCCGCCAAAGAGAGCCAGAGCACTCTGGATGACGAGCAGAATTTTCTGCAACAGTCCGCTGCTCCAGTAGGGAGCAAGCACAAGCGCGCTCACGACCAAATTCAACACGGCCACTCCAGCCGCTATCTGAAAGGTGTTGAAATACGGTACGAACAGATAGGTGGTGACAATCCCGCCGATGATTGTACCAATCGTCTCGTACACGTACACCTTGCCCACCGTAGCAGCATCCTGCGTGGCAAACATCGAATAAATCTGGCAACTGAAAGTGAACAAAGCCCCATGAAAGATGCAGACAGGTAAAAGGATGATGAAAGAGGAATAGAAAATCGGAAACAGGCCTATACTTTCACCGATGGAAACTCCCAGAAGGCTTTTCAGGGCACGCGTTAGAAAAATCGCACCGAGTAGAGACAATGAGAAAAGGAGGGTGATAATCGTAAATAGTTCAATTCTGTTTTTGGATGTCTCTGCCATTCTACCGGGGAAAAAACAGCCCAGTGCTTCCAGGATGAGCCAGTTTGCCAGAATAATGCCGATGCTGAGTTCGTTGCCTGAAAAGACAATCAAAAGTTCTCTCAACAAGAGTATCTCGGCAACCAGCCCACTGAATCCCATCACAAGAATGGCAATGCGAATGCGGTTTTTCATTATACCTTCAACGGTCGCAAACTTTTTTGGTTTGCACAGTACGGCTTGGCCTCACTCATCCCCCTGCCTTCTCTTCCCGCCACGCGGGGAGAGGAGGAGGGGTGAGGAGAGAGCAAGGGAGTGGGGCTCTACGCTATAGACGGCACGGTTGCCATTCTCCACGGCAACACTCTGCTGAAAGTATAGAATGAAATCGTTTCTCCGTCAATTGTGACTGTGGGTCATCACAGAAACTTTTGTGGTTTACAACAATCGGTGTTATACTTTTGCCGGGGAATCTCCTGCCACAGGTGTCTATGCGGAGAGTGAATGATGTACTACGACGACGATTCTCGATGGCAGTCACCCACCGGCGCGCACCGTACGACCGGCGCATCTGAGGTGGAGTGGATGGCTCCTGCACAAAGAGACAAGTTATTGCAGGCATTGTTGGATTTGCCCACTGACGCGATTGTGCTGGTGGATCGCGAGGGGACGATTCAACTTGCCAATGCGACGTACGCGCGCCGAATCGAAAAGCGCGTGGATGAATTGATCGGCAGCACGATTTGGGAGTGGTATGCGCCCGCTCAGGTGACGCATTGCAAAATTATGCTGAATCAAGTCATCGCGACGGGTGCGCCCGTGCATTTTGTTGACCAGCGCGGCAAGCAGTGGAACGCCGTCACGTTCTATCCGCTTTTGGACGCGACGGGACGCGTCGAGAGTGTTCTGATTCACGCGCGCGACATTACCGCGCAGATTGATGCCGAAGAGAAACTCAAACGCGCGGTCTTGTGCGCCATCACGATTCAAGAGGACGAGCGCCGCCGCATCTCGCAAGATTTGCACGATGACCTCGGGCAAAGTTTGACCGCGCTCATCCTGAATCTCAAATCCATTGATAGTCGCCTGACGCTGGGGCAAGAGGAAGTCGGTACGTCGCTCAAGAACGCGATTCGCAACGTGGAGAATCTGATGCGTCAGATTCGGCTGGTGCTGTACCAACTGCGCCCTCCTTCGCTCGATACCTTGCCGCTACCGAACGCGCTGGAATTGTTCTGTGGCTCTTTTGCGCAACTCACCGGTTTGCGCGTGGATTTTAGCAGTCAGGAAGGACTGCCGCCGATTCCGCCGCTACAGGCAACCGCGTTGTATCGTCTGGTGCAAGAGGGTTTGAACAACGCTGCCAAGCACGCGCGCGCGACGGCGGTCTGGGTCAATCTGGATTACGCCGATGGCGAGGTGAGCGTCTCGGTCGAAGACAATGGGCAGGGATTCGATCCGCTCCAGATGGGGCGCGGGCTGGGTTTGCAAAGCATTCGCGATCGCTTTGCGATGTTGAATGGCACGTTTGATGTCGAATCGGTAGTGGGCAAGGGCACGCGCCTGTTTGGCGCGCTGCCCTTGACGCTGAACGGCGAGGCAAGATGATTCGCATTCTCGTTGCCGAAGATCATCACCTGGTTCGCGAGGGCATTTGCAAATTGTTGCGCGAGGCAAGTGACTTGCAAGTGGTTGGCGAAGCGGACAATGGACTGGAGACGGTACGCTTGACGCAAGTGCTTCGCCCCGATGTGTTGGTGTTGGATGTGGCGATGCCGCAGATGGACGGACTCGAAGCGTTAAAGCGCGTCAAAGCGTTGAAACCCAGCCCACAGGTCGTTATGCTTTCGATGCACGGCGATTTGCCGACGGTGCAACAGGCATTGCAAAATGGCGCGGTGGGCTATGTTCTCAAGCAATCGGTGGGCGACGAACTCATTGCGGCGGTGCGCGCGGCGAGTCGCGGCAGCGTGTATTTGAGCGCGGGAGTTGCCCCGGTGGTGACGCAGACTCCCGGCGGTACACAATCGGTGAATCCACTCGACCGACTCTCGCCGCGAGAGCGCGAGATCGTCGAGATGATTGTTGCCGGCTGTTCCACGCGCGAGATCGCCGAACTGTTACACACGAGCGTCAAGACGGTGGAAAAGCAACGCCGCGACGCAATGCGTAAATTGCAGGTGGACAATGTAGCGAGTCTTGTCCGCGTGAGTCTGGAGTTGGGCATCGTTGCCAGGAAGAGCGAGTCACTCCAGCCGAGGGATTGAAAGCGAGGACAAACAATGCCGCGATACATTTTGGGAATTGATCAAAGTACGACTGGCGCCAAAGCCGTCGTCTTTGATCATCAAAGTCGCATCGTTTCTGCCGCCTGTCGCGAAATCACGCAGTACTATCCGCAACCGGGGTGGGTCGAACACGATGCGAACGAAATCTGGGACGCTACTGTTACGGCAATCGCTGAAGCGTTCAAGAATGGACGCATCTCGCCGGAGGACATTGACGCGATTGGTATTGCCAATCAGCGCGACACAACGGTCTTGTGGAACAAAAAGACCGGCGAGCCGATTGGACGCGCGATCGTGTGGCTCGATCGGCGGACGCTACCGATTTGCGAACAATTGCGTGCAAAGGATCGCGCCGGCATCGAAGAGCGTACCGGTTGTCTGATCCTTCCCAACGATGCGGCGACCAAGATTCGTTGGCTCATCGAAAACGATCGCACAGTTCAAAAAGGTCTGGCGCGTAGCGAATTGCTGTATGGCACGATAGACTCGTGGCTCATCTGGAAACTTTCTGGTGGCGCGGTGCACGTGACCGATTATTCCAACGCGTCGGTAACGCTATTGATGAACGCGCGCACACTGCGCTACGATGATTGGATTCTCAACGAACTGGGTATCCCGCGCGAGATTCTGCCAGAGATTCGCGGTTCGGGTGAAGTGTACGCCTACACATCACCCGATGCGTTCTTTGGTGTGCGTGTGCCCATCGCGGGAGACATTGGCGATCAACAAGGCGCGGCGCTGGGGCAAGTGTGCCTCAAACCGGGAATGGTGAAAAATACCTACGGGACCGGCTCGTTTATGATTGTAAACACCGGGCAACGTTACGTGCCACCTGTCGGCGGTTTGTTTTCGCCGGTGTTGTGGACGCTCAACGACGAAGTGACGTACGGTCTGGAGGGGATGGCAGATGTATCGGGCGCGGCAATCCAGTGGCTGCGCGATGGTCTGGGTATCATTCACGAAAGCGGCGAAGCGGAAGGACTCGCCAGTCAGGTGCCCGACACGCAAGGAGTGTACTTTGTGCCGGCATTTGTTGGTCTGGGCGCGCCGCATTTCGATTCGTACGCGCGCGGAACGATTATCGGTGTGACGCGCGCGACCACCAAGCATCACATCGCGCGCGCCGCGCTCGAGGCAATCGCTTACCAGACGCGCGACGCGTTCGAAATTATGCGACGCGAGTCGGGGGTGGAATTGCAAGCCCTGCGCGTGGATGGCGGTGGCGCCAAGAGTGATTTTCTGATGCAATTCCAGGCTGACATTCTGGGCGTGCCAGTCGAACGACCGGTGATTACCGAGACGACTGTTCTGGGCGCGGTATATCTGGCGGGCTTGACGGTGGGTTACTGGCAGTCGCTCGAGGAGATCGAGGCGAACTGGTGCCTGGATTGTCGGTTCGAGCCGCGCATCTCGGAGCATCGGCGCGAAGAGTTGTATCGCGGCTGGCAGCGCGCGGTGCGCCGCGCCAGTGGATGGCTGAAAGAGCAATGAATCGTTGAGGAGTACGTGAACATACTCCAAAGGAATCCCCCGAATGGGGGATTTTTTCTTTTCGATTGGGTGTGTACCCTGATTCCCATTTCACGCGCGTGTGCAATATGTTACGCGAACAGTGCCCTGATGGTAATTACTCAGCCGTGCTATCAATCGCGC
>DAOTYB010000135.1:0-3461 GCA_034435315.1 Anaerolineae bacterium
CGAGCCGCGCAGCGGCGAAGCAATCTCCACACCGCAATAGGGGATTGCTTCGTCGCAAAGACCGCTCTTCGCAATGACAAGCGGAGGCGCGGCTTTGTCAAGCGACTTTGCACACGCCCTGCTTATGCCATAGACAGCACGGCTGAGTAATTAAAATGAAAGTTTGTAGCCGTTCCGGGTATAACTACCCGCCACGACGGATGAAAAATATCGACCGACACGAAGATTTTTTTCTTCATGTTCCTTCGTGACCTTCGTGGACAAACGTATTTTCGTAAGGAGTTGTTCATGGGCGTGTGCGCCCGCCACGACTGATGAAAAGATCCACAAAGGACACAAAGAGTCACGAAGATTTTTTCTTCGTGTTCCTTCGTGACCTTTGTGGACAAACGTATTTTCGTAAGGAGAAAAAGCACGCGTGCGCAAGATTTGTGTCATCGGTGTTGGTTATGTGGGATTGGTGACAGGTACGTGTTTTGCCGATCTAGGTAATCAGGTCGTTTGTCTGGACATTGCCGAAGACAAGATTGCCAGACTCCGCCGCGGCGAGATGCCCATCTACGAACCCGGCCTGGAAGAGTTGGTGGCGCGGAACGTTGCGGCAAAACGCCTCCACTTTACCACCAACTATCCTGAAGCCGTCGCCAATGCAGAGTTTATTTTCATCGCAGTGGGTACACCCTCTGGCGTGGACGGCGAAGCCGATTTAAAGTACGTTCGAATGGCAGCGGAGAGCATCGCCGAGACGTTGACGCATTACGCTATCATCATCAACAAAAGCACGGTGCCTGTGGGTACGGGTGATTCGGTAGCGGAAATTCTGATCGAGCGCGGCAAGCAGCCCGGCATAGATTTCGATGTGGTCTCCAATCCGGAATTTTTGCGCGAAGGTTCGGCGGTGTACGATTTTATGCAACCTGACCGCGTGGTACTGGGCGCGACGAATCGTGAAGCCGCCGACAAAGTGGCGCAACTCTACCTGCCGCTCCGCTGCCCGATTATGATCACCGATTTGCGCACCGCCGAGATGATCAAGTACGCCTCGAATGCGTTTCTGGCGACGCGCATCTCATTCATCAACGAAATCGCAACGATTTGCGAGAAACTGGGCGCGGATATCAAAGAAGTAGCGACGGGGATGGGAATGGACAAACGCATCGGGCGCGCGTTTCTGGATGCGGGGATTGGCTTTGGGGGTTCGTGCTTCGAGGGACAGGAAACGGTTTTCGTTCTCAACAGTCCGAGCGTTGCGACGGAATCGCTTGAAACGCTCTTTAACAATGCCGGCACACCGTTTCAGGGTGACACGGTGCAGGTGGTTGTGCCACCGAAACAACGTGTTCTGGCTTTTGATTTAGAAACCGGCAAGCCTACACTGGCAGAGGTGAAAGCGGTCACGCGGCGACTCTACGCGGGTACGATGGTAACGCTGAACACGAGCATGGGACGATCACTTCAGGTCACCGCTGACCATCCGGTTATTTTGCACACCGCGTCCGGCTTTAAACTGCTTCCTGCGATTGCGGTCGCGCCGGGGGATGAATTGATGACGCTTTGCGCTCTGCCACCGGTCGAACCAGCCGCCGATTTGAATTTGATCGAATTGCTGCGTGGGACAGAACGGGAAGCCGATGTGTATGTTTCCGCGACTGACCAGTCGTTCGCTCAACAGTATGCGCAGTTTGTCAAGCATATTCCACCGACAATGTACCGTCATCCCGATGAGATCAAACGCCACAACCGTATGCCCTTGACTCTGTTTCGACATTTGACGCAGAGTGGCGTGCTGCAAGTGCCGGTCGAGAAATTGCAACTGTACATGACCAAAGGCGCGGCAACCAAAATCAACGCGGTCATCCCGGTAGATGCCGATCTGTTGCGGCTGTGCGGTTACTATCTCGCCGAGGGCTATATCAGTTTGGATGCCGGGCGCGCCGCTGCGGTGCGTGAGCGCGTCGGATTCAGTTTCAGCGAAGAGGAACAAGAGTACATCGCCGATGTGCAACGGATTCTTGAACGTTGGGGATTAAGGTTTATCGAGCGACGCAGCACGCACGCTGTAAGCACGGTAGTTTCGTCGCGCGTCTTTGCCTGGTTGTTGCGCGATGTGCTCCGCTGTGGTACGTGTTCAGATAACAAGGCGCTGCCACGCCTTGCCTTCAATGTGTCACCTGATCTGCGGTACGAACTGGTGCGTGGCGCGTTCAGCGGCGACGGCGCGGTGACGACTGTGCAGGACGGCAAGAACCTTATGCTCGAGTACGCCACGGTGAGCAAGCCGCTAGCGGATGGGATGGCATTGTTGTTGCAAACACTGGGTATCGTGCCGTCTATTCGGACGCGGTGGATGAACAAATCCAGGCAACTGGCTTATATTCTGCGGATTAGTGGCTATGCCCAGTTGGAGGCACTGCAAGACGTTTTCGGCGAAAAGCATCGCGCTAGAATCGCAGAGGTGTTGACGGGCTATCAACGCTACATCCGACAGCACGACTTTTCACGCCAGGGGACTTTTGTCACGCTCACTGTGCAGGAGGTAAAGTATACTGAGGTTGAGCAGCCGGTCTACAGTCTGGAGACGAGCACCGGCACAGTCATCGCGGCGTCGGGGCTGATCTGCCATAACTGTTTTCCAAAGGACGTGAAAGCGTTGATGTGGATGGCAGAAGTGAACGGGTGCCATCCGCAACTGTTGCGCGCGGTGATGGATATTAACCGCGACCAACGTTTGCTCGTGATTGCCAAACTGCGCGAACTGTTAGGGACGTTGCGCGGCAAGACGATTGCCGTGTGGGGGCTGGCGTTCAAGCCCAACACCGACGATGTGCGTGAAGCCCCTGCACTCGACATCATCCACATTTTGCAAGCCGAAGGTGCGCGCATTCGCGCCTACGATCCGGTGGCGATGGAATCGGCGCGGCGCGTGACCTCGGGCATTACGTTTTGCGAGAACGCCTACGCGGCGGCGGAAGGCGCGGACGCGCTCATCCTGATGACCGAGTGGAACGAGTTCAAACAAATGGATATGGCGCGCGTCGCCGCCGCGCTCAAGCAAAAGATTCTCGTGGACGGACGCAACATCTACGAACCAGACAAGATGCAAGAACTGGGATTTGTGTATCGCGGCATTGGGCGGGGATACGGTGTGCAGGGCGGATAAGAGTGGTGTTACAGAAAAAACGTTTATGGAGAGGGACTCACCGTTTCAGTCTAATCGGTCATTAGACGGAAAGATTCCGCATAATCAATAGTTATGCGGCGCGTCGCCAGCGGGGCGCGAAGTGGTGCGCGCGTTCTGTGTCGCGCCAGGGCGCAGCGTCGTGTTTGCGGTTGCGTGGTCTTGCGGGGCAGTGCGCGCGTGGCGGGGACACACGGCAGGGTGCGTTGGCTTTGCCCAATCTGCACGCCGCATAACAAGCGCATCCAGCCGACCGCTTCGCTCGCTGCGCTCGCTCGCGGCG
>DAOTYB010000136.1:0-5350 GCA_034435315.1 Anaerolineae bacterium
GGTAAAGGAGGGGGTTGGCGGGCGGCGAAGCCGCCCGCCACCAACCCGTCATCCCCCTGCTCTCCCCGCGAGGCGGGGAGAGCAGGGGGCAGGGGGATGAGTGGGGTTATTCCCGCAGAGGCGAAAGATTTTTCGCCCGTACCAACGATGGCGAAACAACCAGCACCGTAACCTTCCGATGGCGGAAAAGACTGTTGCACACCTACTATGCATGTTCGGGTTGAAACGGCCACTTTGGTTTTTGGAAAATGAAGGGCAAATTTGGCAAATAACCGTTTGAGTGTTATCCTTTCGTAGGTCTTGAGCACAACCGAAATCGGCGAGGCGGTATAGCGTCGGACAGCATAGTGCATACCGTCCACAATGGCTATAGGGTCTAGCATTGCTCCTGTGGCGAGGTGTTCAATTCACGTATGCTTCTGGTTGGGATTGCCCTGGTGGCCGCGGCAGGGCTGGCATTTCAAATCACCCTCACGCGCATCTTTGCGATAGCGCAGGGTTATCACTTTGGTTTCCTTGCCATCAGTCTCGCGCTGTTGGGCCTGGGTGCGAGTGGCACTGCACTGGCTCTGCGCCCCACGCTCACGCGCGGCGCGGTGATGCTTCGCCTCGCGCGATGGGCACTGGCGTTTTCGCTGTGCCTTGTGACCAGTTACCTCATCATCAATCATCTTCCCTTCGATGCGTATCGCATCGCGTTCGAGCGCGTGCAACTGGTGTATCTGGTGCTGTACTATCTCGGACTCGTCGCGCCGTTTTTTGTCGGAGGGCTGGTGCTGGGTTTACCGCTGGCGGCGTTTCCCGCGCGCGCCGCGCGCGCGTACGCGGCAAACCTTATGGGGTCGGGCCTGGGTTGCCTTGCCGCGCTGGGGGCGCTTGCCTGGTTCGGTGAGACCGGCGCGGTGATCTTCGCGGCACTCCTCGCCGCGCTGGGAGCCGGCGCGTTCGCGCGCGATCCCTCTTGCCAGAGACGTTACGTCGTCGCTGCGGTTGCCTTGATTGTTCTGTGGAGCCTGCTGTTCATCGCGCCGCCGCGCGCGTTCGAGGTGCGCCTTTCGCCGTATCGCGGCTTGAGCCAGACGCTCTTGTTGCCGGACGCGCGCGTCGTCTGGTCGGCGACGAACGCGTTTTCGCGTGTGCAGGTGGTTGAGAGTACCGCGATTCGTTCCGCGCCCGGTTTGAGTTTGACCTATCGCGGCGATTTGCCTGCCCAGCGTGCACTGTTCAAGGATGCCGAAAGTCTCAGCCCGTTTACCGATGCGGCGCCTCCTGCGCTGCTCGAGGCGTTGCCCGTCACACTTGCCTATCGCTTGCGTCCCGACGCGCGCGCGCTCATTCTGGAGCCGGGCGGTGGGCTGGAAGTACTGGCCGCGCTGAATGCTGGCGCGCGCGACATCGTGGTCATCGAAGAAAATCCACTGATTGCCGCTGTGGCGCGCGTCTACGCGCCGCGCGTGTTCACCGATGCGCGCGTGCAGGTCGTCACCGTCGGCGCGCGCAGTTTTCTTGCGCGTACGCGCGAGAAATTCGATGTGGTTCATCTCGCGCTCAGCGAACCGTTTCGTCCGGTGACCGCAGGGGCGTACACACTCGGCGAAAATTATCTCTACACACGAGAGGCGTTTCGCGAGTATCTTGAGCACCTGAACGACGAGGGCGTACTGGTCGTCAGTCGGTGGTTACAACTTCCACCGACCGAGGAAACGCGCGTCGCGGTGTTGGCGGTGGAAGCGGTGGAAAGTGTCGTACGCGCGACGGACGGTGCGCCACCAGCGGTTACCGAGCATCTCCTTGCACTACGTTCCTTCTCGACGATGCTACTTTTGGTCAAGCGGACGCCGTTCACCGCGCGCGAGATTGCGCTGGCGCGCGCGTTTGCCGAGGCACACCAGTTCGATTGGGTCGCCGCGCCGCAGCTTGACCCGCGCGAAACGAATCGCTATCATTTCTTGCCGCACAACGATTACTTTGTCATCTTCCAAGCATTGTTCGAGCGCGCGCGTCGCGCCGCGTTGATCGCCGGTTATGCGTACGACATCACGCCGCCGACAGATGACCGACCGTTCTTTTTTCACTTTTTCAAGTGGGAGCAAACGCCCCTGGTGTTGCAACTGCTGGGGAAAATGTGGCAACCGTTCGGCGGGAGTGGCTATTTGATTTTGTTCGCGCTCCTTGCATTGAGTTTCATCGCGTCGGTCACGTTGATTCTGTTGCCGCTGGTCGCGCTACGCGCCGAGTTCGTGCCGCATCGGGCGCGTCTGCCGCGTGAGATGGTGTACTTTGTGGGGCTGGGGATAGGCTTTTTGTTTGTCGAGATTCCGCTTATCCAGCGGTTCATTCTGTTTCTCGATCATCCCGTGTACGCGTTTGCGACGGTCGTGTTCGCGCTCTTGCTGGCTTCGGGCGTGGGGAGTTTTGTCTCGGCGCGCGTTCCTTGGCGCGGTGCGCTCTTTGCGCTCATCATCGCGCTGGTGGTGTATCCGCTGCTCCTCACGATGCTCTTTCCGCGCGCGCTCGGTTATCCGTTCGAATGGCGTGTGCTTCTTGCGCTGGGGTTACTCGCGCCGCTAGGGTTTCTGATGGGCATTCCGTTCCCCAGAGGC
Source organism: Anaerolineae bacterium (assembly GCA_034435315.1). GTDB lineage: Bacteria > Chloroflexota > Anaerolineae > UBA4142 > UBA4142 > VGOB01. The sequence continues at coordinate 2,604 of DAOTYB010000136.1, forward strand.
ATCGCGCGTTTGAATGCGAATGCCCCCAACCTCGTACCGCTGGCGTGGGGGGTCAATGGCTGCGCGTCGGTTCTCAGTTCGATTCTGGGAACAATGGGCGCGTTGACTTTTGGCTTTGGCGCAGTGATGTTTGCCGGCGCGGTTGCCTATGGAGTGGCGTGGATGTGTGTGCAACGTGACGAGTGAGACGAACACGTCATACATAACGACGCGATACGCGCCTCACTTGCGCGTCAATGGCACAAACAAGACCCCCATCACATTTTCGGAGAGTATCTGGTCGCCCCGCTTGATGACGCGACGCAAGGTTTGGAATCCTCCGACGGGTCCCACGGGAATCACCATACGTCCACCGTCTTTCAGTTGCGCGATGAGCGGCGGCGGGATGTGGTCGGGCGCACAGGTGACGACGATGGCGTCGTACAGCGCATATTCTTCCCAGCCGTTATAACCATCGGCATGTTTGACACGCACGGTGGTGTACCCCAGACGTTTCAAACGTTCCGCTGCACTCTCCGCGAGCGCGGGAATGATTTCGACCGAGTACACCTCATCGGTGAGCACTGCCAGAATCGCGGCTTGATACCCCGAACCGGTACCGATTTCCAGCACGCGGTCGCCGCGCTTGACTTGCGCGAGTTCGGTCATCACTGCAACGATGTACGGCTGGCTAATCGTCTGACCATAACCGATAGGCAAGGGGTGATCGTTGTACGCTTGCGCCAGCCACTCGACGGGAACGAACTCGTGGCGCGGCACCGTTTCCATCGCGCGCAGTACGTCGGGATCGCGCACGTCGCGCGCGCGAATTTGTGTGGCGACCATCGCTTGCCGTTGCGCGATAAATGGATCGGTGGCAACGGGTGTCACGGTGGCAACAGATGGCGACAGCGCAGGAGGCATTGTGGGGGACGCGCACGCACACAGCAACAGGATGCCTGCGCTCAGCAGAGCTAAACGTTGCAGGGAAAGCATCATAACCTCACACAAGCCCGGTGGTGACAACGCGAGCGCCGGGAGCGATGTCACCTCACCGAGACGCGGTTTCCATTTGAACGGTTACACGTAACTGCTCAGCCCCGGGTTCGCTCGCTATCGGTTAGAAACCGACGACTAACGCAAGCCGATGGCTGAGCCTAAATTTCGCCGTCGTGCCTCGGGAACAACCCCACTCATCCCCCCGCCCCCTTCTCTCCCCGCGTGGCGGGGAGAGAAGGGGGAGATGGGAGCAGGGGAGTGGGCGGGCGGCGAAGCCGCCCGCCCTCACCCCTACCCTCTGCTTCCCCCTCCCCACGCCGCAAGAGCGGCGTGGGGAGGGGGCAAGGGGGCACACGCGTCAACATAACCTTATGTAAAACTCCTCAAGATGGTATAATTATAGCGACGAGGTTTCTCTAATCCAATACCCCAGGAGCATGTATGACTCAAGTTACGGAAACCCTGGCTAAAGACTGGGATGAATTGGTGGGTCCTATTGCGAATGACTTGGAATCCAGCGCGAAGCAATATGGTGCCCTGTCTCGTCATCGGGGTTTCCACTCAGCCACCGACTTGCTCCGAGCTATTTTGATTTACGCCATCGCCCTTTCCCTCTCCGCCACGGCACTGTGGGGCGCGGGACTGAAGCTCTATAACATTAGTCGCCAAGCCCTCCATCGGCAAGTCCTCAAGAGTACACCCTGGTTGCACCATCTCCTCGGTACCCTCTTGAGAACTCTGGTCTCTGTACCACCTGCAGGGACTGGGCTGATTCACCGCCTTGTCCTGCGCGATGCCTCGACCATCTCCCGACCAGGCAGCCCAGGAACGGAATGGCGGCTGCATTTGAGTTGGTGTCCCTTTCAACAGCAACCCGCCCAAGTGACACTGACAGACGCCCATACGGGGGAAAGCTTCGAGGATGCCGCTCTCCAAGCGGGCGACCTCGTCTTGGCTGACCGAGCGTACGGGATTTGGCGCACTATTCGACTCGCCTTGGACTCCCTCGCCTTCTTTATCGTCCGCCTCACTTGGTCGAATTTGCCCTTGTGCACGCCGGAGGGTCAACCCTTCAACCTCATCGCTTGGCTACGCCTTCTACCTGAAACGCAGACCACCGCCGAAATCACGGTCGTCGCTGCCGATGACCCGCTGCAGCGTCCCTTACGCTTGGTGGCAGGGCGCTTACCCGCATCCACAAGCGGAGGCGGCACGTGCCGAAGTGAAACACCAAGCCCGCCAGGACAAACGCACAGTGAATCCCAACACCCTCTTGGCGGCAGGGTTCTGCCTCCTGCTGACCAATCTGCCTGCGGCCACGTGGTCGGTTGGCATGGTCTTGGTGTGCTATCGTATCCGCTGGCAAATCGAATGGTGTTTCCGTCGTTGGAAGGACCTGTGCCACCTCGACGAGTTGCCAGCGTATCCAGCCCAGACGGCTGAGCCGGTGCTCTTGGCCAAACTGATTCTGATCGTGTTAATGCAGGCACGCCTTGGGTGCTTACCCTGGGACGAGTGGTGGACGGGAGAAGAACCCGCCCCGGTCGTTTCGGCGGTAGTGAGCATGGTCTATAACCATCTGTGCGAGATCATTCGTCCAACCGCAGTGGTACTCCAACTCTTGGCAGACCCCGTGCCCTTTCTGCGCCATTTGCGCTCCTCCCGCCGCAAGCGCTCCCTACAACTCGCTGACGCTACTCGGCGTTTGGCTGGGTTACTTACGGGTTTAGTCCCCGTCGCCGACACCGGTTAAGTTGACGCATGTGGGG
>DAOTYB010000137.1:0-41725 GCA_034435315.1 Anaerolineae bacterium
CGCGGCTACTCAGAACTTGTCACATCGAGCGGAGCGAGATGTCTCACTTCGTTCGACATGACAAGTTTCTGTCAACGCGCATACCGCCGCGCGGTATGGAATTCTCGCAATGACAGGGGGGCTGACTTTGCACAAACCCTGACCCCAACGATGGAGTGATTCGCCAAAACCGTGAGGCTGTGGTAGAATTGTCGTTGCTGGCTTCACAGGGAGTTTTGGATGTGTCACCCGTAACGAACGGGCGCGATAGCAAGATACTGCAAAACGATGACCGCGAACTCGTTCACGCCGCGCAACGCGGTGACCCGCGCGCGTTCGCGCAACTCGTCGAAAAATACGAGGCGCGCGTGTACAATCTCGCGCGGAAAATGATGCGCGATCCACAGGATGCTGAAGATGTTTTGCAGGAAACGTTCCTCAGCGTCTTTCGGCACCTCAACGATTTTCACGGCGATTCCAGTTTCTCGACGTGGCTGTATCGCATTGCGACGAACGCCGCGCTGATGAAATTGCGCGCGCGCAAGCCGCCCCCGCTTTCGCTCGACGAACCGTTCGAGTCCGATGGCGATGAGATGATGCCGCGCGAAATCGTGGACTGGGGCATCACGCCCGAAGAGGCGTTGCTCAACAGCGAGGTGCGCGCGCAGATGGATGCCGCAGTCGCCGCGCTCCCCGAAGCATTGCGCGCCGTCTTTGTCTTGCGCGATATCGAAGGGCTCTCGGTGCAGGAAACTGCCGATGTGCTGGGCATCAGTGTTCCCAACGTCAAGACGCGCTTGCATCGCGCGCGGTTGATGCTGCGCGAAAGTTTGTCGGTGTATTTCAAGGGACGAAGGACGAGTGACGAAGGACGAAGGACGAAAGACGAAAATCGGTCATCGGTCATCCGTCATCGGTCAGAGGTTTCACAGTGAAACACGAACATAACGATTTATGCGCGCAACTACAAGCGCAACTGCCCGATTATCTCGACGGCGAGGCGCGCGCGGAAATTTGTCGCGCTATCGAAGCGCACCTTGCCGATTGCGACGATTGCCGCATCGTCGTGGACACGCTGAAAAAGACGATTACGCTGTATCGCGCCGCGCCGCGCGACGCGGTGCCGCGCGAGGTGCACGCGCGCTTGGTGCGCGTGTTGAACCTTGACAAGTTCACCTCATCCCGTTAGTCCCCACCGCGCGCGCACGCGCGTTTCTATCGGCGCAAAGATCAGCCGATCCACGACGAGACCAATCGCGATGATGACGAGCATCACCGCGACGACCTGGTTCATATCGTTCAACTCGCGCCCCATCATCAACAAGTGACCCAGCCCCAGCGAAACGTACAACAACTCGGCTGCCATCAACGAGCGCCACGCGAACGACCAGCCGAGTTTCATCCCCGTGATGATTTCGGGCAGCGCAGCGGGAAAGATCACCAGCGCGTACAACTTCCAGCCGCGCGCGCCCAGATTGCGCGCCGCGCGCAGGTACAGCGGCGGCGTGTTCTTCACACCCGCTTCGGTCGCGGTTGTGATCGCGAGTAGCGCGCCCATCACTACGACGAATAAAATCGCCGTTTCGCTCAAACCGAACCACAACAGCGCGAGCGGCAGCCAACAAATCGAAGGGAGCGTTTGCAGTCCCAGCACGAGCGCGCCAAACGTTTCGTCGAGTAGTTTGACGCGACCGAGCGCAAGTCCGCTCACGATGCCAATCACCAACGAAATGCCAAAGCCGATGAGCAGTCGTCGCAGCGATGTAACGATGCCGACGACGAACGTGCCATTTTGAAATCCGCGCGCGAGCGTTTGCGCGACGCTCAGCGGCGATGGAAAAATGTACTCCGCCCACAACCCCGACGACGCGGCAATTTGCCAGATGGCGATGAGCGTGGCGAAGAAGATGAGTTTGCGCGTGAATGTGTTTTGTGAAATGCGAGTGATCATTTTCAGTGGTTAGTGGTTAGTGGTTAGTGGTTAGTGGTTAGTGATCAGTGGTCAGAGGTCAGACTGAACACTGACCACTGATCACTGAACACTGCCTACAGCACATCATCCCCCACCATTTGCGCTTCCAGCGTTTGCAACAACCGCGCGTCCGCATCGCGCGTGCTCGCCAGTACATCGTCTTTCAGCACTGCCATAATCTCACGCGCGCAATCCACCACCGCGTAACTTTCGATCTGGCGCGGACGCGGCAAGTCAATCGTAAAGATTTGCTTGATGCGCCCCGGACGTGCGGAAAAAACGACCACGCGATCACCCAGCACGACCGCTTCGCGCACGTTGTGCGTGACAAAGAGAATCGTCTTGCGCGTTGCGCTCCAGATCGTTTGCAGTTCATCGTGCAACAGATCGCGCGTCTGCGCGTCGAGCGCGCCGAACGGTTCGTCCATCAGCAACACCGCCGGGTCGGTGGCGAGCGCGCGCGCAAGCGCGACGCGCTGCTGCATCCCGCCCGAAAGTTCGTGTACCGATGCTTGCTCGAACTCGGCGAGGTGCACCATCCGCAAATATTTGCGCGCGATGATCTGGCGTTCGGGCTTGGGGACGCCAATCATATTCAAGCCGAATTTCACATTGTCGAAGACGTTGAGCCAAGGAAAGAGCGCGGCACTCTGAAAAATCATCACGCGATCGGGTCCCGTGCGCGTGACGATTTTGCCATCCACGCGCACTTCGCCGCGCGTCGGTTTGTCCAGTCCCGCGATGATGTTGAGGAGTGTGGACTTGCCGCAGCCCGATGGACCCAGCAAGCACACAAACTCGCCCTCGCGCACATCGAGGTTGATCGAATCGAGCGCGGTGAGTGTGCCGCTCTTGCTCCGAAAAATTTTGCTGACGTCGCGAATTTCAAGTTTCACAAGCGCTCCTTCAATCTTCAATCGCCAATCTCCAATCTCTAATCATTGCACGGACGGAAGATTTTTCTCGCGCAGCACCTCGTTCAACAACGTCAAATCGTAAATGCCATCGAGATTCGGCATCGTATCGCCGAGAAAGCCAAGTTTGAACGCCGCCTCCGCCGAACCAAAGAGCGACGCGCGAATCGGGTCGTACGTAATCGTCTGACGCGCCCACGCGTCGTCGAGAATCGCGGTGGGCAATGCCGCGCCCGTCAGGCGTTCGATTTCCGCGTTCAGTTTTTGCTTCGCTGAGGCAGGATCGGTGTTGATGCGCTGCGTCAATTCGATATGCGCGGCGAGAAATTTTTTGACGAGTTCGGGATTCGTCTTCAAAAATTTTGTGCTGACGATGATGTGCGCGGTGACGAATTTTCCACCTTGCCACAATTCGCGCTCATCGAGAAAAATTTTGCCATTCGCTTGATGCACCAGTCGCGCGCCCCAGGGTTCAGGCACCCACGCCGCATCAATTTCTTTTTTCTGGAACAGCGTCAGAATGTCGGGATTGGCAATCGGAATGACTTGCGTATCGCCGCCTTGTTCTTTGAGTTTGAACCCCTGTTGCATCAGCCACGCGCGCGCGGCAACATCTTGCGTGTTGCCCAGTTGCGGCGTCGCGATTTTCTTGCCGCGAAAATCGGCAGGCGAGTTGATGCCCGCGTCTGCGCGCACGACCAGCACTGCGCCGCCGCTCGTCGCGCCCGCGATGATGCGCAGCGCTTCGCCTTTCGATTTGACGTAGCCATTGATCGCGGGATTCGGCCCGATGTACGCGAGATCGAGTTGACCCGCGAACAGCGCTTCGATGGCGGACGGACCCGCGTTGAACACTTTGGCGTCAATCTTCACGCCATCGCCGAGAGCGCGCGCGAACGTTCCATCGGCGATGCCGATGACCGCTTGCGCGTGCGTAATATTCGGCAAGTAGCCGATGCGAACGATGTTCGATTGTGGCGCGCTCGCGCAACTGCACAGGACGATGGCAAGCGCGGCGAGCAAAAATGTTCTCTGCATTGTTCTTCACCGGAGATGAAGAGATTTTCAATTTTCGATTTGCAATTTTCGATTAGGTCATCGGCAATCGGCAATCGAAAATCGGCAATTGTCATTCGCCCTTCGTCCTCTCAACCAGCGCAGCCACCAGCCCCGCAATCGTATGCTCTGCCGCGACAATGTCCACGCGCAAACCCAGTTCGCGCGCGGTCTGCGCGGTGACGGGACCGATGCAGGCGATTTTGAGATTGGAGGTTAGAGATTGGAGATTGGAGATTAGAGGTTGGAGATTGGAGATTGGAGATTGGAGGGCGTTGAACAAGCCGCGCACGGTGGAGGAACTGGTGAAGGTGATGATGTCAATCTCGCCGCGTTCGAGTTGCGCGCAAATGTCTTGCGCGCGCGGATCGTCCGCGTCGGTTGGAATCGTGCGATACGCAGCAACGTCATCCACGTGCGCGCCGCGCGCGCGCAAACCCTCGGCGAGTGCCTCGCGCGCAATGTCGGCGCGCGGCAACAGGATGCGTTGCCCCGTCACATCGCCGATTTGTTCGACAATGGCTTTGGCGACGTACTCGCGCGGCACAAAATCCGCGCACAAACCGTGCCGCATCAGTTCTTCGGTGGTGGCAGAACCGATCGCGCCCAGCCGCGTGTTGGCGAACGCGCGCGCATCGCGTCCAAGCGCGGTCAGGCGTTCCCACACAAAGCGCACGCCGTTGACGCTGGTGAAGATCATCCAATCGTACTGGCGCAAAAGCGCGGCATCGAGTTGCGCGTAATCGTCGAGTGGCGCGATGCGAATCGTGGGAAATTCGATGGGCTCGGCGCCCAGTTCCGCGAGTCGGCGCGATAGTTCGCTTGCTTGTTCGCGCGCGCGCGTCACCAGAATTCGTTTGCCAAAGAGCGGACGCTTTTCGAACCACTGCAATTGTTCGCGCAGATTCACCACATCGCCGACAATCAGCACCGCTGGCGGCTTTACATCGCGCGCGCGTTCGACAATGTTTTCGAGTGTGCCGACAATCGTCTGTTGTTGCGGCGTCGTTGCCCAGCGCACCAGCGCGGCGGGTGTCGTCGCGTCGCGTCCCGATGCGATGAGTGATGTGACGATGCGCTCGAGGTTTTCAACGCTCATTAAAAAAATCAGAGTGTCCGCATCGTGAAACGTGAAACGTGAAACGTGAGATGTGTCCTCGCGATGTCCTGTTGCGACGATGAACGACGCAGCAATGCCGCGATGTGTGACGGGAATGCCGGCGTACGCTGGCGCGGCAATCGCGCTGGAGATGCCCGGCACAATTTCGAACGCAATGCCTGCTTCCGCGAGCGCGAGCGCTTCCTCGCCGCCGCGACCAAAGACGAACGGATCGCCACCTTTGAGTCGCACGACGATTTTGCCCGCGCGCGCGCGTTCGATGAGAAGCGCGTTGATTTCGGATTGCGGCATCGTGTGATCGCTACTCGCTTTGCCGACGTAAATTTTTTCCGCGTGTGGCGGCGCGTAATCGAGTAGCGCAGGCGCGACGAGTCGGTCATACACGACGACATCCGCGCGCCGCAGACATTCTACACCTTTGATTGTGACAAGCCCCGCGTCGCCAGGTCCCGCGCCGACGAGGAAAACTCTGGGTTTCGGGTTGCAAGTTTCAGGTTTCATGTTTCAGGTTACAAGTTTCAGGTTGCAGGTTCGGTAAGCACAGAGGGCGAGACAGAATTGACTGCCACCTGCCACCTGCCTACTGCCTACTGATATTCAACATCCTCGCCAACTCTTCTCCCAGCGCTTCTGCCTGCTCCACCGCGCCGCGCACTTGGCCGCGCGCAACGCGCGTGCCGTCTTCGCTGGCGACGAGTCCGCGCAGATGCAAAGTGCCATCGCGCGTTTCGGCATACGCGGCGACAGGTATCTGGCATCCGCCACCGAGCGCGCGCAAAAACGCGCGTTCCGCTGTTGTCGCTGCGCGCGTCGGTGCGTGATCGAGTGGCGCGATCAGCGCGAGCGTTGCGGCATCGTCCGCGCGCGCCTGCACCGCGAGCGCGCCCTGTCCGGGCGCGGGAAGCATCACCTCGAACGGCAAAAATTCGGTGATGCGATCCGCAAAACCCAGGCGCAGAACTCCTGCGGCTGCCACCACAATCGCATCGTACTCTTCGGTCTCCGCTTTGCGCAAGCGCGTGTCCACGTTGCCGCGCAAGTTCACGATGCGCAAATCGGGACGATGCGCGCGCAGTTGCGCCGCGCGACGCAGCGAACTCGTGCCCACGCGCGCACCGCGCGGCAGGTGATCCAAGCCGAGGTTCAGGCGCGAGATGAGCACATCGCGCGCGTCTTCGCGGGTAGTAATGAGAGATTGGAGATTGGAGATTGGAGATTGGGTGGGCAGGTCTTTGAGCGAGTGCACCGCGCAGTGGATTTCGCCGGCGACGAGTGCCGCTTCGATTTCGCGCGTGAACAAGCCCTTGTCGCCGATTTTGGGCAAGGGTGTATCGGCGTGGGTATCGCCTTTCGTTGTGATCGTGCGGATGACGATTTCGATGTGCGGATGGAGCGCGCGCAATTGTTGCGCCACCCAGTTCGTTTGCCAGAGCGCGAGGCGGCTTGCGCGTGTGCCGATGACAACTCTACCGTTCACTGTCCTACTGTCCCACTGTCCTACTGCGTATTGCGTATTCCGTTACGATGATTTCCGCGCGGGCGTGTGCTTCCGCGGCGCGTCCTTCGCGCAAGAGCGGCAGCGCGGCATCAATCAGTGCTTGCCATAACACTTCGCGCAGTTCGCGCGCGACGCGCGCTTGAACGCGCGGACGCAGTTCGGCGAGGAGCGCGGCGAGTTGCGCGTACTCTTCGCCAATCAGTTTTTCGATTTGCAGGCGCAAATGTTTAGCGAGCGCGGGACTCGCGCCGCCGGTGCTAATCGCAATCGCAATATCGCCGCGACGAACGAGCGCGGGAACGTGAAACGTGCAATGCGCGGGATCGTCCACCACGTTGACGAGGATGCCGCGCGCGCGCGCTTCGGCATAGACGGCGTGGTTGACATGCGGCTCATCGGTCGCGGCGATGACCAGATGCGCGTCGCGCAGATCGCCGTCTTGGTACACGCGCGGAACGACTGTGATGCGCGACTCGCGCGCGAGGTCGTGCAGTTCGCGTACGAGTTGCGGCGCGATGACCGTGACGCGCGCGCCCGCCTCGATCAAGCCGCGCACCTTGCGCGCCGCGACCGCGCCGCCGCCAACGACGACCGCGCGCATATCGGGATCAACAAGGGTAAGAGGATAGCCCATCATACTGACCACTGCACTACAACACCGGCTTGCACAAGTGCCACTCGGTCGCCTGCTCGTACGCGTATGCCACGCGAAGCATCGTCGTCTCATCGAACGCGCGTGCCGCAATCTGTAAACCGACGGGCAACCCCTCCACAAATCCACACGGAATCGAAATCGCCGGGAGGCCCGCAAGTGCCTGCGCGAGGGTGAACACATCGGCGAGATACATTTGCAACGGGTCATTCACGCGCTCGCCGATTTTGAACGCGACGCAAGGCGAGGTGGGACCCACAATCACGTCCACGTGCTCGAACGCGCGATCGAAATCTTGTTTGATGAGCGTACGCACTTTTTGCGCTTTGACATAGTAGGCATCATAATAGCCCGCGCTGAGCGCGTACGTGCCGAGCATAATCCGCCGCTTGACCTCTGCACCGAACCCTTCGCCGCGCGTCGCGCGCATCACCTCCCACATTTCTTGACTTTCTTCGAGCCGATAGCCGTACTTGACGCCATCATAGCGCGCCAGATTTGCCGAGGCTTCGGCAGGCGCAATGAGATAGTACGTCGGCAACGCATAATCGGTGTGTGGGAGCGTGACCTCGTGTATCGTCGCGCCGAGTGATTCCAGAATGCGAATTGCCGCGCGCACGGCTTGTGCGACCTCCGCTTGCAATCCCGCGCCGAAATATTCGCGCGGCACACCGACGCGCACACCGCGCAGAGATGCTTCACCCAGCGCGCCAGCGTAATCGGGCACCGGCAAATTCACGGACGTGGCTTCGCGCGCATCGTGACCGGCGATGATGCTGAGAACGAGGGCGGCGTCGCGCACATCTTTGGTCATCGGTCCGACCTGATCGAGCGAGGAGGCGAACGCGATGACCCCATAGCGCGAGACACGACCGTACGTCGGACGCAAGCCGACGGTGTTGGTGAAGGCGGCGGGTTGGCGCACGCTGCCGCCGGTGTCTGTACCCAGCGCGAACAAGGCTTCGTCTGCCGCGACCGCCGCCGCGCTGCCACCGCTTGATCCGCCGGGCACGCGCGTCAAATCCCAGGGGTTGTGCGTGATGAAAAAGCGCGAGTTTTCCGTTGACGATCCCATCGCAAATTCATCTTGATTGGTTTTGCCGATGAGAATCGCGCCGGCAGCGTTCAACTTTTCCATCACCGTTGCATCGTACGGCGGCACAAAATTATTCAGGATTTTCGATGCTGCCGTTGTGCGAACACCGCGCGTGCAAATTTCGTCCTTGATTGCCATCGGAATTCCCAGCAACGCCGGTGCCGGGGTGCCGATGCGACGATGCTCCATCCATTGCGCGTCTGCTGCGCGCGCCTGTTCCCGCGCGCGCTCGGCAACAATGGTCAAATACGCGCGCACGCGCGGCTCGACGGACTCGATGCGCTCCAGCACCGCGCGCACAAGTTCTGTCGCGCTAATATCACCTCTGGCTAGCAGCACGCGCGCCTGATGCACCGTTAAAGCGTACAGTTCCACATTCTTCTCCAGAAATATGACCACCGATTGCTGATTGGAAATTGGAGATTGCCGAGTGCCGATTGTGCCAATCGCAAATCGAACATCACAAATCGCAAATTCTTCCTCCTCCGTCCTCCGTCCTTCGTCCTTCGTCCTTCGTCATTCGTCCTTCGTCATTCGTCCTTCGTCCTTCGTCCTTCGTCCTTCGTCAACTCGCGATACAGCGCCACCACACGATCAATGTTCGTTTCGAGGGAATACTCGCTCACAGCGCGTTGACGCGCGCGGGTTGCCAGATTGTGGCGAAAATCGGGATACTCGACGAGGACGCGCAAGGCGAGTGTCAGTTGCTGTTCCAGCGCTGCCAGATCAATCACGATGCCAGCGCCACGCAACGCCTCGGCGTCTGCACCCACATCGGTCGCGATGACGGCGGTCCCGGCAGCCATCGCTTCGAGCATCGCCAGCGACAATCCTTCGATGGAGGAAGGTAAGACGAAAATATCGGTGGCGCGCAAAATCCGCACGCGCTCGCGCAGTTCGCCTACATAGCCTTTGAAGATGATGCGGTGGTCATCGCGATACTTGCGGCGCAGATTCGCCAACTCCATCCCGTTGCCGACCACGACCGCTTTGTGATCGCCGGGCAAATCCAGATTCAGGAACGCCTTGAGAAAATCACCGACATTCTTTTCCGGGTCCACCCGTCCAATATACGTCGCCAGTACCCTGGCGCCGATGGAGGTTTTGAAATCACTGGGTCCGGGCGAATAGGTTGCTACATCAATTCCGTTAGGAATCACGCGCACGCGTTCGGGCGCCACGCCGTAATCCACTAGCATCGCGCGCTGTGCCTCCGAAAAAACAATCACGGCATCGTAATTCTTGAGCGAACTGGCATACAAACGATACAACACGCGTACCGCGCTGCCCCAAAACGTTTCTGGTGGACCGTAGGGAAAATGGAGTGTGGCGACACACGGCACGCCTAGCGCGTGGCAAATGTCCGGCAAACTGAAATCGAGTTGGGAGAACGAAAGCGAAATGTGCGCGATGTCAATTTGTTCGCGCGCAAACGTCTCTTCGATGATTTCGCGCGCGCGGGGCGAGGAGATCATTGCACGATTCAGGATGTCGAACGAACCCAGACGAATATCACGCGGGTCGCGCGGTCCCAAGCCGCGCTCGCGCGTGATGTGATAAAAGAACGTAACATGCTGACCGCGCTGGCGCAAGCCGTGCACCATATCACGCGAATACGAGACCACGCCATTGCCGCGCGCCGAGGCGACGTGTCCGAACCAGGCAATCTTCATCCGTCACCCTCCAGGATGGCGCGCACGCGAAAGAATTCGCCCTCTTCGTTGCGATCTGGTGCGTTGGCGAGTACGTCTTCGCGCGGCAGCGAAGGCAGCACGGCATCATCGCGCATCATATTTTGCAAAGGCACGACGCTCGCGGTCGGTGGAATCGCGTCTGTGTCCAGTTCTTGCAAACGCGCCGCATAGTCAAGAATGGCCGAGAGTTGCTCGGTCATCCGATTGATTTCATCTTCCGTCAACTTTAACTTTGCCAGTTCGGCAATGTGTTGCACTTGTGCTCGAGTGAGTGGCATTCGATACCCTCTGCAGATACGACCGGCGACAGACGACTGCCGACCGTCGCGCATAGTGTGTCACTGGGGTTGATTCTCTGCGTTGCCTGCGCTATAATTGTCCCCAATGAAATTCCTCGCCGACACGATGCTGGGACGCCTTGCCACGTGGTTGCGTTTGCTGGGCTATGACACGCTCTACCTTGCCGATGCGAGCGATGCGGAACTGGCACGCCGCGCGCGGGTGGAGCAACGCGTGCTCCTCACGCGCGATGTGGAATTGACGCGGCGCCGCGGCGTGCGCGCGCTGCTCATCGAGTCGGAGCACATCGAAGAGCAGATTCAACAGGTCTTTCACACCCTCCACCTTACGGCGCGCGATGCGTTTTCGCGCTGCGCCGCGTGCAACTGTGTGCTGGAAGATATCAGCAAGGAACAGGTACGCGGCAAGGTGCCTCCCTATGTGTTCCACACGCAGGAACGTTTTCGTCGCTGTCCACAGTGCGCGCGCATCTACTGGCGCGGGACACACTGGGCGCGCATTCTGGGACATCTGCAAGATTTGAGCGATACGGTCCAGGTTCACACGCCGTAAATTTCGCCGAACTTGGTTTTCAGGTACGTCAGATAGGCGCGCGCGTGTAGCGATGCGCCGGTCACGCGGCGCGCGAGTTCGTCGAGTGTGAATTTGCGGCCGTGCGCGTGGACCTTTTCACGTAACCACGCGAGCAACTCGCCAAACTCGCCGCGCGCGATCTGTTCGGGAATCGCTGGCACCTCGCGTAGGGCTTGCGCGTACAACTGCGCGGCGAACATCGAACCGAGCAGGTAGGTGGCAAAGTATCCCAGATCGCCGTACGCCCAGTGCACATCTTGCAAACACCCCTGCGCGTCATTCGGCGGCACAATGCCCAGATATTCGTGCATTTTGGCGTTCCACGCCTCGGGCACATCCGCCACCGCCAGGCGGCGTTCGACCAGCGCGTTTTCCAGTTCAAAGCGCAGCATAATGTGCAAGCCGTACGTCACCTCGTCCGCTTCGACGCGGATGAACGAGGGTGACACTTTGTTCACCGCGCGATAGAACGACTCGACCGTTTGATCGGCGAGTTGCGCGGGAAACACCTCGCGCAAGCGCGGAAACCAGAACTGCCAAAAGCCCCGACTGCGCCCCACGATGTTTTCCCACAAGCGCGATTGCGATTCATGCGCGCTGAGCGAGGCGCCGCCAGCCAGCGGTGTGCGTTCGAGTTCTGGACGATAGCCCAACTCGTAGAGCGCGTGACCGGTTTCGTGAATCGTGCCAAAAAGCGCGGAGGGTAAAAAGTTCGGTTTGAGTCGCGTCGTGATGCGCACATCGTTCAGCGCAAAACTCGTTGTGAACGGATGGGGCGATTTATCTTGCCGCGACCGTTCAAAATCCAACCCTAAACGTTTTGCCACCTCCACACCAAACTCCCATTGCTGTTGCACATCGTACTCGCGATGCAACACCGCATCGTCCACCGCGTCGGCGCGACGCGTGATCGCCTGAACCAGCGCGACAAGATCCGGCTTGAGGGACGTAAAGATCGCTTCCACCTGCGCTGTCGTCATCAGAGGTTCGTACTGGTCGAGGAGCGCATCGTAAATCCGCTCTTTGTATCCTAGACAGCTTGCCAGTTCGATGCGCAGTTCAACGTTCTTTTCGAGATGCGGCTGGAACAATTTGAAATTCGATTCGGCGCGGGCGCGCTGCCACGCTTCGAATGCCAGCGATGCCGCGCGCGCCATCTCCTCCACCAGTGTCGGCGGCACGCGCCTGGCGCGGTCGTAATCGCGCTTGGCCACGCGAATCAAACTGGCTTCATCAGAGTCGTACGGCAATTGCGCGGCATAGTCGGCGAGATCGTTCAGCAGCGCGCCGTTTTCCTCCGCGATGAAATGCTCGTGGGCGAGTTTTTGCAAGGTCGCCAACTGTTCGGCGCGCGCTGCAGCGCCGCGTCGCGGCATATACGTCTGTTGATCCCAACTCAACAGTGCCGCGGCGCGTTGCAAATCGTCAACAACAGCAAAGCGTTTCTTCAGTGCTTCCAGTTTTTCCTTCATTGCTACTCCTTAATACCCTTTCACATAATTCAGACTCATCGGGTTATGCTGCGACAGCCAGACGCAGCCTCTTGAGAGAGGTGATGCTCCACCCCCTTGCCCCTCCCCGTTGGGGCGAAAAATCTTGCGCCCCAACGGGGAGGGGGTAAAGGAGGGGTTGGTGGCGGGCGGCTTCGCCGCCCGCCACCAACCCTCTCACTCCCCCTGCTCTCCCCACTTTGCGGGGAGAGCAGGGGGATGAGCGGGGGAAAACTATTGCTCAAAACGAGCCTCCATAAAGATTTCGTGATGTTGAGCCTGATTTTTGTGAAAGAGCATTAAAAATAACTGCCAACCGATT
Organism: Anaerolineae bacterium; assembly: GCA_034435315.1. Taxonomy (GTDB): domain Bacteria; phylum Chloroflexota; class Anaerolineae; order UBA4142; family UBA4142; genus VGOB01. The sequence goes on from DAOTYB010000137.1 coordinate 12,667, forward strand.
TTTGATGGTCGAGTGCCGATCTGCGATGGCGGATTCAATCACCAATCGCCCATCGAAAATCGGCAATTCGTTCACAGGGGACGATGATCGTGTTCCTCGTGAGCGCGCGCATAGCGTTCATAGCGCGCGCGATAGCGTCGCGGGACCAGGCGTTTGAGTTTCGTCGAGGCAAGATCGAGCACATAGTGCAACGTATCTGCAAGCACCGCCCCCAGGAACACATCGGCGAGATAAAGCGCGTTGTAGAGCAGGTCCTCCGTATCGCCGGTAAAATCGAACGCGATGCGCAAACCGATGTGATGCAACCACCACTGGAAAGGAATCAGCAAAAATGCCAGAATCGTCAGGACGTACAACCACCGCGCCATCGTTCCGATAATCGGAAAATGCAAACGATCGCGATGCCGCGCAAATCTAGAGTAGGGCCACCACAAGAGGCGCAACCAGCCCCACCCCTTGATGGAGTGGCTGTGGAACAAATCCATATCGGGTGACAGAACGAAAGTGGCAATCACAATCCCGCTGTTCACTGCCAGCACATCCTGCCACGACCAACTTTGCGCGCGCATCACTACCGTCGTGCCGATAACAAGCGCGGTATTGGCGACTGTGTGTCCAACAAAACCTGGCATCGTTTACCTTGCAAGTATACAACCATTTGACGAATTTGCGAAATGCGGTATAGTACAAGAGCGTGGAAGAATTCTGTCCTTAAGGAGAAAAAATGTATCGGCATCTGCTCGCGCTGGCAGTCCTCATTCTCTCTCTTCTGGTTGCTTGTGTAGCACCTACACCTACCATTGCACCTGCCGGTCCCCTAAAAGTAACGCTTTTGCATACCAACGATATGCACGGCTATCTGGAAGGGCAAATGCTCACCGGCAGCGATGGCAAGTCCTTCGAGTTTGGTGGTCTGCCCCACGCGCTGGGTACGATTGCCCGTTTAAAGCGTGAGGCGGCGGGACCTGTGCTACTCTTCGATACGGGCGACTTGTGGGTCGGCACGTTGGCGTCCAATCGCGATCAGGGCAAAACGATCATCGCCGCGATGAACGCCATCGGTTATGATGCTATGACGCTGGGTAATCACGATTTTGATCAGGGCGTTGCAGTAGTGCAGGCGCGCGCGAGCGAAGCCAGATTCCCGATACTGATCGCCAACATTGTCGAAGCATCGAGCGGCAAGGTGCCCGGTTGGGCGAAAGCGTACATCGTCAAGGAAATTGCAGGCATACGCTTTGGCATCATCGGTGTAGCGTACGCGCGCACGCCGGGTATCAGTAGCAAGGTCAAAGAGTTGCAAGCATTCAAATTCATTGACGAACTCGAAACCCTGCGACAAATACTCCCTGAAGTGAAACGTCAGGCAGACGTGATTATCGTGTTGTCACACGCCGGCTTTGACGCGGATCAGCGCATCGCCGAAGCGTTGCCCGACATCAATGTCATCGTGGGTGGACACACACACACCGAGTTGCGAACGCCCAAAGTGATTGGCAATACCATCATCGTACAAGCCGGCGCCAGGGCACAGCATATCGGACGCCTGGAACTGACGATTGATCGCGCGAGCAAACGCATCGTGGACTATACCAGGAACAATCTCCTCGTTGCCGTGGTGAGCAACAAAGCCGAGACACCACAGGACATTGCCGCGATGTTCGATAAACTGATTGCCGAGGGACGCACTGCCACGCGCAGAGTCATCGGTGAAACGGCGATTGATCTGCTCCGCGCCTACACGCCCGATGGTCGCACCAGTGGCGAGCATCCGGCGGGCAATCTCGTGGTGGATGCGATGCTGTGGGCGAATCAAGCCGGTGACACGCCCGCCGATGTGGCGATTCACAACAACGCCGGCATCCGTGCCGATATTCCCAGAGGTCCGATCACCTACGGTCAGTTGTACGAGATGCTTCCTTTTGATAATGTGCTCGTCGCGATGGACTTGAAAGGCGAACACATCAAAGCGGTACTCGAAGTGGCTGCCTCCTGTCCGCGCGTGAACACGCTGGTCGCAGGAATGTCGTTCACGTACAACTGCGCGCTACCCGCCGGTAATCGCATCTCGAACATTTTGATTCGCGGCAAACCGATGGAACTGCAAAAAGTATATCGCGTGCAAACGATTGATTACCTTGCGAACGGTGGTGATGGACAGGTCGCCTTCAAAGAAGGGACAAACTTGATTTACGGTGATCCGGTGGTAGATGTAGTCGCCGCGTACATTATGCAGAATTCGCCCGTCCGTCCCAGAGTGGAAGGGCGGATTGTAGAAGCCAGATAGTGGCAACAGGCATAGTGTTAGCCGTATGCAACGACAAAAAATCATTGTGTATGTGAACGACAAACCGAGGGAGACGTTCCTGGGGATGCGCGTGCGCAATGTACTTGGCGCGCGCGCACTACAACGTGTCAGGGCACGTCAGGCAATTGTGCGCGATGGGGAAGGCAACGTGGTGGATGTGGACGGCGCGTTGTACGACGGTGAACACCTGTACATTGCGCCCATAGATCCAACAACATTTGCCGATGAGATGCAACGAAGTGCCTGAAGCATCGTGTCTGCAAAAGGTACTGAAATGAAACGATTGATTCTCCTCGTTTTGTTACTGGCGAGCACCTTGAGTTGCCAATTGACCAACGTGCTCTCTTTGTCTGCTACCCCCACGCGTCCCCGCCCCACCGCGACCCCACCAATTGCGCGCGCAGTCGCCATTCCCGAACCTACCCCAGCACCGCCAACCGAACCTCCGCCCGTCGCGGCAACGATTCGCGTGGATAGCCTGCGCGTGCGCGCTGCCCCTAACACAACCGCCGCGATTCTGGATCGGTTGAATCGTGGCGACACCGTCCAGGTGGTCGGGCGCGACGCGACCGGCGATTGGCTACAAATCCGCCTGCCCCGCGATCCGAACGCGCGCGGGTGGATTGCGTCTGCCTATGCCGATCTCAGCGCGCCGCTGGATACGCTTCCTGTCATCACAACATCGCGCCCCTATCCCTAGTTCCTGCTGATCTGTCGAACGACGAAAGACGAACGACGCAGGACGAAAGGAAGGCTGTCCGCGCGTTGCGCCCGGCGAGGTGGTTTCACGGTTGCGTCCAACTCGCGCTGACGTCAATGCGTTTGGTCTGATCGTTAACGTTTTGTAGTTGCTGACAGTGGAACGTTCCACTGTTTTCGCGTACGGTGACGATGCAGCCACCGAGGGGCCAGCGAAAATCATTCTCATCCGCATTACCGCCGGGAATGACCTGCACATCAATCACATAGGTCCCCGCTCTGGAATCGTAATGCCCTACGCCTTTGAACGGCGCAATGAGGACATTGACGAAATACTCGCACTGGGAACACTGTGAATCAGGCACGGCGGTACCCACCGACCATTCGCTTCCCGGCAACACATCGAGGCGCGCACGCAAGGGCAACGTATGTTCGAGATTTACCGCGCCGCTCACTTTGAGATGTAACACTCCCGCGCGCATCGCGCGCACGACCGTTGTATCACTGCCTAACGTGAGGTTGAGCGCGAGTGTTTCTGTTCCGCGCACACACAACACATCATAAATGGCATCTTGAGATTGGGTGACGATAAACACCTGATACCCTGCCGCTTGTGCCTGACGCGCGAGAACATCGCGGAGAGCGGCAACGTTGGTCTCGCGCGTACTCCAGAGCGCGTTCTGCGCATCGCCCTGAAAATCGAACGAGGCGGGGAGTGCGAGACGCGCGTCCCACCACACGGGCGCGCCGGCGCGTGGCGTACGTGTGGCAGTGGGGCTGGGCAGCGTCGGCGTCACGCGCGCGCGCGTCGGTGTGGAAGCGGGCGTGACCGATATCAGGTTACAGGCAAGCAGAAGCACACTCACACTCCAGACAGCCAGGTGGTGCAGGCAAGTGAATCCTAAAGACGGGTAGCGAAATGGCTGTTTCATCACCAACTCCTCTTGTCAGGAGTATAGAACAGAGTACGCAACGAGTCAATTCGCGATGCCGAAAGGGTGTATTTCAGTTTGGGGGGCAAGTCGGGGCGACTGCAAGTCGCAGCAAGCCATAGCCATGCCGACCTGCGTCGGCAACAGATGTTGTCCGCGCCGGCGGACATCGCTCTACGTCGCGACAAATTCATTTGCACAGATTTGCCCCGAATGTGAAATGCACCCTGCAGAAAGAGTGCCTTTCAATTTCGAGACAAATTTGGCAGTGAGGGCAACAAAAAAACGCCGACACGCGCGCGTCGGCGTTTTTTGTTCTACGTGCGTCGCGCTTATGCCAGCGCGGGTTGCGTGGGCGTGCGCCGTTGCAAAATCAACTGCACCAACAATACCGCTACAAAGATCGCTATCCCAATGAGATCCTGCATCGCTTCGGGATAGACAAGGAGGAGGCCGGCAATCACCAGCGGCGCGCGCCACAACACATTGAGCGGACGCACCAACCAGCCCGCAACGCCACAGGCAAGCGCGGTCAACCCAACCATCGCCGAGAGCGTTGCCCAGACGATCTCCACCGGCGTACCTTTGAACAACAGCGCGCTGCCGGCGGGACTGAGGGTGAACATAAACGGCACGATGAACGCGGGCAAGGTGTACTTCCATGCCTGCATCATCGTCTTGAACGGATTGCCGCCTGTGAGTGCTGCGGCTGCAATCGGCGAGAGACCCACCGGCGGCGACACCTCCGACAGAATCGCGTAATAGAAGATGAACATATGCGCCGCGTATTCCGGCACGCCAATCTTGATAAGCGCGGGCGCAACGATAACAGCGGCGATGATGTACGACGCAGTGATGGGAAGCGCCAGGCCCAGAATCCACAACACGACTGCCGCGAGCACAAGCGTGACAAAGAGATTGCCACCGGCGAGCGAGATGATAATGTCGGAAAACCGCAAACCCAGGCCGGTCAACGTGACTACGCCGACGATGATACCTGCCGCCGCGCACGTCACGGCCACATTCAACACTTGGCGCGAACCACTCTCCAATGCTTGATACAATCGTCGCGTCACATCGTCCGCATTGCGTCGAATCAGTGCTACCCCCAGTGCGAACACGAGCGAAGCCATCGCCACCAAGCCCGGCGCTTCGCGCGGCGCCAGACCGTTCATTGTCAGTACAATCGCCGCACCGATGCCCAGTCCCATCAACACGCCAATCCAGCGCGGCACGAGCGCGGTTTCGGAACGCAGGATGCTCAAGAGGATCGCGACCACAATGGACCAAAAGACTGCCATCATCGCAGTAAAGCCCAGCACCAAAAAAATGACGATGACGACGAGCGAAGACAGCAGGTACCAGTACCGCACTGCCAGACGCAACGGACTTTCAGCCTCGATCTCGACTTTTTGTAGCGCAAAGCGGCGCGCCTCCAACTCGGTCATCAGGACGATCGAATAGTAAAAGAGGAGCGTCGGCACGATAGCCATCACGATGACTTCGAGGTACGAGATGCGCAGAATTTCTGCGATGATGAACGCTGCCGCGCCGAGAATCGGGGGTGAGATGACCGCGCCGATGCCGCCTGCCGAAAGCAAGCCTCCTGCCGCGTCTTTGCTGTAACCGGCTTTTTTCAGCAGAGGGTAGGCAATCGCGCCGAGGGTCACTGTGGTCGCGACGCCACTACCCGAGGGACCGCCCAGCAGGAACGAGGCAAACGTTACCGTTTGTCCCGCGCCACTTCGCCGTCGTCCCATCAAACCAAAGGCAAAGTTCACAAAGAACTTGCCCGCGCCCGATTGATCGAGTATCGCCCCGTAGAGCGTGAACAAAATGATGTAGGTCGAAGAAACATCAATCGGCACGCCGAAGATGCCTTCGAGTGTCATATACGTATGCCCGACCAGACGGTCGAATGAGAAACCGCGATGATCCCACGGCGGCGGCAGATACGCGCCAAACAGCGCGTACGCGATGAATGCCACCACCAACAACATCAGCGCCAGCCCGACACTGCGGCGCGTGGCTTCGAGAATCAGCAGAATCGCCAGGCCGCCGAACAGTATGTCCCATTGATTCGGGATGACCGGGCGATAGACAAACGCCTCGAAATCTACAAAAATGTATGCCATCGAAGCGACGCCAGCCAGCGCGAGAATCCAATCGAAAAAAGTAATTTTTTCTTTCCAGCGTTTGGCAGCGGGATAGACCAGAAAGATGAAAAAGAGGATAAAGAGAACGTGCGTGGCGCGAAAAAGTTGTGTCGGAATCGTCGCAAGAACGTTATAGAGATGATACAGCGACATCACTACCAGTCCGGCGGCGAGCAACTTGCCGATGGGCCCCGTGAATTTGCGCGTGGGCGTTTCGATGGTCGCAACGATTTCTTCCACTTTTTCGACACTGATTTCAGGTGGCTTGATCGGTAGTTCGGCCTGTGGTTCGCTCGGTTTGGATTCTGGCACAGATTGGCTCATGTTGTTTTTCCCCTTTGCGTTGCACTAGTCAAGCAGTAAACAAGTACATTCGTAAACAAGTAGACAGGGTAAGATTACTCCTACCTGTCTACTTGTTTACTCCCTACCTGTCTACTTGATGTCGTCGTACTTCATCCCTTTCTCTTTAAAGTATCGGATGGCGCCGGGATGGAACGCGACGGATGTGCCTACCGAGGTCAGTTCCTCTGCCGATTTGTGGACAAGGACTAACTCAGACTTTTTCTCAAAGAGCGTGCGCGTAATCCAGTACGCGACATCTTCGGGGAAATCTTCTCGCACAACGAGCAAGGTGGTAGAGGCGATGGCGGGCGTGTCAACGTCCACGCCTTTGTACACGCCCTTGGGGATTGTGCCCACGCTGTACACGGGACCGTACTTGGCGACAATCTTGGGAAGGAGTTCTGCCTGGGGAATCAGACGAATCTTGATGCCAGGGGTGGCAGCCAGATCAATGATGGCAGCAATGTTGGAGCCGTGGAAGAAGAACGCGTCAATCTTACGATCCTTCATCGCGTTAGCCGATTCCTGTGCGCCAAGACGTTCACGTACAATGTCTTTATCCGGATCCAACCCCGCCGCTTCGAGTGTACGCAGCGCAACGATTTCGGAACCGGTGCCGGGGGAAGACGTGGAAACACGCTTGCCTTTGAGATCGGCGACCGTTTTGATGGGGCTCTCATCGAAGACGACGAGGTGGTTGTAGGCAAAGTACAACACTGCCAGCGCTCTGACGGGGGTAGGTCCCAGGGCTTTGAATGCTCCTTCGCCTTTCAGTGCTTCGTAGGTGGTATCACTGAACGCAAGCGCGAGATCGCCGCGTTTGGCGTTGAGCAGTTTGAGGTTGTCCACAGAGCCAGCGGTAGATTCCGCCGTCACTTGCAAGCCGGGAACATGCTTGCTTAGAACGCTGGCGATGCCACCGCCATAAACGTAGAAAACACCTCCGACGGCGCCAGTGCCCACCGAAAGTCGGCGCGTGCCGCTGAGCGTCGGCACGGGGGCAGTTGTTGGCGTTGCGGTGGGTTCTGGGGGTTTGGTGGCAGGCGCGACTGTAGGCGTCGGCGCGACAGCGACAGGCGTTGCGGTAGCAGTAGGCGGTGGCTTGGTGGGTTCAGGAGTTTTAGTGGGGGGCGCGGGAGTGGGCGTGGGAGTCGGCGCCGGCGCACACGCCGCAAGGATTGCCAGCATCAATAATGTGCTCACGAACAGCACTCGGGACGTCTTGTGAAACATTATCTCCTCCTTTCCTTTCCTTTAGGGTTGGTAAACCATTCGACCATCGAATTCTGGGGTAGCGAACCCTAACGTCGCATTGCCATCACCCCTTTCAATACGAGATTGCAGACAGGTGTCTCTGTAGAGTTAGACGCTGGCAAACAGCGGTGAGAGGATAGAACTGCGGGGAAGGTGTTAATCAAGATTGTATGCAATTGTGCAAATAAGTCAAGCGGAAAGTTCCAGTTTTTTGCGCGCGCTCACCATCAGCGTCCGCCCGCGCAGCGCCAGGTATGGCACGCGGCGAAACACGCGATACGCCAGCACGCCGAACGCGCGCAACAGGCGCGCGCGTCCCAGATACGGAAAGATCGTGAAACATTCTTCGACGACGAAACCCGCGCGCGTGACTGTTTCGCACAATTCATCGGGAGAAAAAACGTGGGTGTGCTCTGCATCGGCAAAGTGGGCGGGGTCAGGATAGCGCGCGTTGGGCGTAGCGATCGCCAGTCGTCCGCCGGGTTTAAGCACGCGTACCCACTCGTGCAGCGCGGCGTCCGCGTCCCGCACGTGCTCGATGACGTGTTGGGCAACGACCGCATCGAACGCGCTCACACGGAAAGGAAGCGCGCTATCCCCGGCAATGTGCACCAGCCGGATGAGACGCGTGGAGGTTCGCTCGCGCGCCAGATGCAACGCGCCTGCCAGCGTGTCCACGCCCACCGTGTAGGCACCGCGCGCGTGGAGCATTCGCAGCAAGCCACCGCCGCCACAACCAATTTCCAACACGCGCGCGCCGCGCGCGATCTGTGCCAGACGCATCAACTCGCGCGCTTCACTACGCCAGTCGCGCCACGTTTCGCGCGTGGTAAAGTATGCTGTCGAGTAGTTCAATTTTAGATTTCAGATTGCCGATTGTAGATTCAGGATTTTTAGCCCTCCCATCTGCAATCCACAATCCGCAATCGGCAATCGAAAGTTCATTGCGTTGCGGCCAATACGTAATAGCGCATCACGTACTCTTTGACCATTCGCATCGTCGAAAAACGTGGCGCGATCGTTTTGATGGCGTTCTTCATCATACGCACCCAGCCGCGTGGAATACCTGCGGCGTCGCGCGCATAGTAGAGGGGAACAATCTCGTGTTCGAGCGTTGTGTAGAACGATTCGGCATCCGCGGCATCCTGCGCGTGGGAATCATCCCAGTTGCGCTCTTCGCCGATTGCCCAGCCGTTGACGCCAGCGATGTAGCCTTCGCGCCACCAGCCATCGAGCACACTGAAATTCAGCACACCGTTGAGCGCGGCTTTTTGGCCGCTCGTGCCACTCGCTTCGAGCGGACGCCGCGGATTGTTCAGCCACACATCCGCACCCTGTACGAGCGCGCGCGCCAGATTGATGTCGTAATCTTCGAGGAACACAATCTTACCGACAAAGTCGGGGTGGCGCGAGAGTTGGACGATGTAGCGAATCAACTCTTTGCCCGGCTGATCGTCGGGATGCGCTTTGCCAGAGAAAATGATGTGCACAGGATGGTGGGGTATGTTCAGAATACGTTTCAAGCGTTCGAGATTGTGAAACGCGAGCGTGGCGCGCTTGTACGTCGCAAAGCGACGCGCAAAGCCGATAGTGAGCGCCTCGGGATCAAGGGCGATGCCTGTTTGGACGCGCACCATTTCGATCAAGCGCGCGGTGAGCGCGCGATGCACCTGCCACAATTGCTCATCGGGTATCTTTTCGACGTGCTCCCACAGCGCGGGATCGTCAATGCGGTTGCGCCAGTCGCGCGGGAAATATTGGTCGAAGAGCGCGTGCAGTTCCACCGCCAGCCACGTGCGCGTGTGTACGCCGTTCGTGATGTGACCGATGGGAACCGCGTTTTCCGCGCGCTGGGGCCAGATAAAGTGCCACAGTTTGCGCGAGACCTGTCCGTGTAATTCGCTCACGCCGTTGGCGGCACCAGCAAATTTCAGCGCGAGGACGGTCATACTGAATTCGGCACCCCAGGGCAGATACTGACGCGCCAGATCGAAGAATTGTTCGCGCGTGATGCCGAGTTGTTTCCAGAAATTGGCAAAGTATTTTTCGATGAGGTCGAATGCAAACGTATCGTTGCCCGCAGGGACCGGCGTGTGCGTGGTGAACACCGTCGTCGCGCGCACCACCTCGCGCGCCTGCTCGAACGTCATCCCCTGTTGCACCAACTCGCGCGCGCGTTCGAGGACAGAAAAAGCACAGTGCCCCTCGTTCAAGTGCCACACGCGCGGTTGATAGCCGAGCGCGCGCAACGCGCGCACTCCACCGATACCGAGAATGTACTCCTGAATCAGGCGCATTTCGCGATCGCCGCCGTAGAGTTGCGCGGCGAGGACGCGATCGTGCGGCGCGTTCGCATCAATGTCGGTGTCCATCAAAAAGATCGGCACGCGCCCGACCTGAATGCGCCACACTTTGGCGCTCACTGTGCGTCCGGGCAATTCGACGCGCACGAGCACTTCGTTCCCGTGCCGATCTCGGGCAGGAATGACCGGCGCGGTGGCAAAATTCAGTTTTTCGCGAATCGCCTCCTGCCAGCCCTCGGCGTTGATGCGCTGGGTGAAATAACCTTGCGGATACAAAAAACCGATGCTGACAAAAGGCAGTCCCAGATCGCTCGCTTCTTTGGTGTGATCGCCGGACAAAATCCCCAGGCCACCCGAGTAGATGGGTAACGACGCGTGCAAACCGAATTCAAATGAGAGATACGCGATCGTGCGATCGGTGAGGTACGGATAGGTGCTGTTGAACCACGTGGATTGTAGATTTTGATAGGCATCGAACTCTGCCACTGCCGCGTCGTAGGTCTGAAGATAGGTGGGGTCTTGACTGGCATGGTGCAATTTTTCCGCGCTGATTTCCCGCAGGAACAGCACGGCGTTGCGTTTAGCGCGTTCCCACAATTCGGGATCAAGTTCTTGAAACGCACGACGCCCGCTGGGATTCCATCCCCACCACAAGTTGTAGGCGAGTTCGCCCAGACGCGCGAGGCGTGTCGGTAACGCAGCGATTTTTTGTGCTGTAATCTGAATGTCCTCGGCGAGGGCGCGCGCGGCCTGGACAACCCGCTGCTTGATTTCGATGGCCGCGTGATAGAGCGCGACGTATTTTTGCGCGGCGGTCTGCCACGAAAAATCGCGTGTCATGGCGCGCTGTTGCAGCGCGCGCCACACCGCGGGCATTTGATACACCTGCACAGCGCGCGCAATCGTGGCAAACAAAGCCCAGCGATCGGCGCGCGTGAACACAAAGCCCGTCCCGCGCTCTTGTCGGGCATCGAAATCCTCCACCGAATCCGCAAGGCCGCCAGTGGCGCGCACAATCGGAATGCAGCCATAGCGCATCGCCAGCATCTGGTCGGTGCCACTCGGTTCGTTGCGCGACGGCATCAGCAAAATGTCTGCGCCCGCGTAAATCTGGCGTGCCAGCACCGGGTCGTACGTCAACATCACACCGACTCGTCCGGGGTACTGCTGATGCAGCCGCGTGAAAAAATCGTGATAGTGCTGATCGCCACTTCCCATCACCACGAGTTGAACGGGCAGCGTATCAAGGACGTGATCAATCGCATCCGCCACCAGATCCATCCCTTTGTGCCGATTGAGGCGTCCGATAATCGCAAGGAGTGGCGTGTCCGCCTCCAGGGGTAAACCAAAACGTTGTTGCAGCGCGCGCTTGTTCGCCGCGCGCGCGTCCAGCGTCTCGGTGGTAAAGTTTTGCGCGAGATGCGGATCGCGCGCGGGGTCGAACGATTCGGTGTCAATGCCGTTCAAGATTCCGACCAGACGATCCTGACGTTCGCGCAGAATCGGATCGAGTTGTTCGCCGAATTCGGGGGTTTGAATTTCGCGCGCGTATGTTTCGCTGACGGCATTGATTTTATCGGCGAAGAGGATGCCGCGCGCCATAAAATCGAATACTTGATTGATTTCCGGCGCAACGTCGGGATGCGCGATGAAGCCGTACGCCGCGAGTCCGGCGATTTCGAGCACGCGATAGCCAAAAATGCCTTGATACTGGATGTTGTGAATCGTAAAGACGGTGGCGATGTTAGCGAAGAATGAATCAGAGGCATAGAGGGTGCGCAGCCAGTTGGGAATGAGCGCGGTGTGCCAATCGTGGCAGTGAATCACATCGGGTTGCCAGTTGAGTCGCTTGAGCATTTCGAGCGCGGCGCGCGAGAAAAAGATAAAGCGCTCCGCGTCGTCGGGATACATATAAATTCCTTCGCGATCATACAGGCGTTTGTTCTCGACAAAGTACGCCGGGATACCGGGCGCGAGTTCCCCTTCGAACAAGGTCGCGTCTTCGGTCGTGCTATCGAGTGGGACGGGGAAGGGATCGAGAGCCTTGTGGAGGTGAAACTGCGCCGGGTCAATGCGACCATAGCGCGGCATCACCACGCGCACGTCGTGTCCCAGGGCATGCAGTGCTTTGGGCAGCGCACCAACGACATCCGCAAGCCCACCTGTCTTGGCGAAGGGGGTGATTTCGGCAGAGAGCATCAAGATTTTCAGTCGGTTCACCAGTTCCTCCGTTTGCCCGATTCGGGCGGACACTCTAGTTCACTTGCGCCCGCGACGGCGTGACACGGATAAATCTGTGGTGCAACGCCAACGCGCGCGGCGTACTCGCGCGCGACGTTCGCAATGAACGCAGGCACGGCGTCCTCTACGACAAGATTCACCGTGCAACCTCCAAAGCCGGCCCCGGTCAGTCGCGCGCCCAGACAGCCCGGTTGCTGGCGCGCGATTTCTACCATCGCTTCCAATTCGGGACAACTGACCGCATAGTCGTCGCGCAAACTCGCGTGCGAGGCATTCATCAGCGCGCCGAACGTCATCAGGTCGCCGCGCTCGGCGGCTGCCACCGCCTCTTGCACGCGCGCGTTTTCAGTGATGACGTGGCGCGCGCGCAGCGCGATGGTGGACGGAAGAGTCTCCGCATATCGCGCCAACTCGTCGGGTGAAACGTCGCGTAGCGCGCGAAGCGGTTTGCCCAGTTGCAGCGCGAGCAGGCGCACGGCTTGTTCGCACTCGGCGCGACGCGCGTTGTACTCCGAATTTACCAGGCCGCGCCGTTTCATCGTATCACACACGATGATTCTTGCACCGCGCGGCAGAGGGACGCTTTTGTAGGAGAGATCGCGGCAATCAATCAAGAGCGCGTGTTCGGCGCGCGCGAGGGCAGAAATGAACTGGTCCATAATCCCGCTCTGGACACCAACGAATTCGTTATCGGCTTGATGACAAATTTGCGCGAGGGTAACACCATCGAGATCAAACCCGCCCAGCGCGCGAAAGGTCATTGCCGCGCACACCTGCAGCGCCGCGCTGGAAGACAAGCCCGAGCCAATCGGCACGTTGCCCCGAATCACCATCTCCGCGCCGGGGAGGCGCCAGCCGCGCCGTTCCATTATCCACGCGACGCCGCGAATGTAATTGCTCCAGGGTTGCACATCGTCACGCGTGATGGCATCAAGCGACATTTCCGACTGCGCACCACCAAAATCGAGCGCGACCATCCGCACGATGCGATCGGCGCGCCGCCGCGCGGCGATGCGCGTCTCGCGATCAATCGCCATCGGCAACACCCAGCCCTCGTTATAATCGGTATGTTCGCCGATGAGATTGACACGCCCGGGTGCGCGAATGATGCGTTCTGGTGCAGCAGAGAAGATTTTGGTGAATTCCGTATAAAGCGTTGCCAGATTCGACATAGGACATTCCTGGCTCAGTGGACAGCGCTCACCTCGCGCAAGCGCGCGGCGGCTGATTCAGCCGTGAGGTCGCGTTGTGGCTCTGCCAGCATTTCGTAACCGACCATAAACTTGCGGACAGTGGCAGAACGTAACAGGGGTGGGTAATAGTGCGCGTGCAGGTGCACTTCGGGGCGATGGATGCCATCAGTGGGTGCCTGATGAAACCCCATCGAGTACGGAAAGGAAACCTGGAACAGGTTATCGTAGCCGGTTGTCAATTGTTTGATAATGTCCGCGAGAGCGTCGCGCGCGGCAGCGTCTAGCGCGGTAAGCATATCGAGATGCTGGCGCGGTAGCACCAGCGTTTCAAAGGGCCACACGGCCCAAAAAGGAACCAGCGCGACCCAGTGAGCATTTTGCAGAACGATGCGCTCACCCGCGTCGAGTTCCACCGCAAGATAATCGCAGAGCAGACACGCGTCGCGCGCGTTTCGATAATCGTGTTGTGCGCACAGTTCCTTCGCTGGTTCCGTCGGGATGTGTTCACTTGCCCAAATCTGGCAGTGTGGATGGGGGTTGCTTGCGCCCATCATCTCACCTTTGTTCTCGAACACCTGCACGTGCTTGATAAAATCCAGCGCGCCCAATTCGCGCGTCTGTTCCACCCACACATCTACCACACGGCGAATATCGGTGTGCGACATTGTTGATAAGGTAAGGTCGTGGCGTGGCGAAAAACAGATCACGCGACAAATTCCACGCTCGGGCAGCGCGCGCAATAATCCCGCTTCTATCTCTGGTGCGCTTGCAGGCGAGGTAGGCAGCAACGCGGCAAAATCGTTATCGAAGACAAAGGTGCTATCGTAGTGCGGATTACGTTGTCCCCCGGCGCGCGTGTTGCCGGGACACAGATAGCAATCGGGATCGTAGGCAGGGCGCATCTCGCGCGGGGGTGTCTCGATTTGTCCCAGCCATGGTCGTTGCATACGTTGCGGCGAGACCAGCACCCATTCGCCCGTGAGTAGATTCAAACGGCGATGCGGTTGGGCGTAAAGCATTTTTACATCCACTTCCATAAGCGACCGTTCGGTCAGCGTGTAGGACTCAGGGCGAGCGAAAAGGAATCAGATACTCGTCCCTGGGAAACAAATCCAGATTGGTGTCAGTCGCTGTGCGCGGATGGGTAGGATCGTACGCCAGAGGTTGACGTTTGACCAGATACTCTTCGAGCGCTTCGTGAATGTTGACAAACGAGCGTTGATAGTACTCGCGCGTAAACGGATGCTCCAGGCGTTGATAGATCGCCGCGCGATCCAGGACGATGGGTTGATTACTGCCGATGAGAATGTCGTCAAAGTTGGCATAGTACGGAAAGATTTTGGTAAACGTCGCGTGGACGCGCGGGGTGGGCACCCACGTCACCGCCAGACCACCGGGCTTGAGATGCTTGAGGAGTAATGTGAAATACTCTTCCGAGTAGAGATTGCCCGAGTACGCGCTGCTCGGTCGTAACGCATCGGCTTCGATGATGTCGAATTTTCTGCCGCTCTGCATAATGTACGAACGTCCATCTGTGATGACGTACTTGATGCGCGCATCCGTCAAGATCGAATAGAGCGCGGGATAGCGCTGGCGTTGTGCCATTTCGTACAGGGTGTTCAACTGCGTGCCGACAATTTCGATGCAAACGATTTCCGTCGTCTCGGGACGTCCGCCCACGTGAAACAACGTATCGCCAGAACCCAGACCGATGATGGCAATCTCTTTGGGCGCGGGATGAATCAACGCCGGCAAAAACCCAAGGACACTGTGAATCTGTCCGTACGGAATCCAACTTTGTCCCAAGCCATTGGTCAGCACGAGCGTACCGCCGACGAAATCGGTGCGTTTGCTTTTTAACACGGCTAAGCCGGTGCTGTCTTCGGCAAAGATGATATAGTTTGGTTTGGTGCCGTGCAACTTTGCCCACACGGTTTGCGCGTCGGGCACTGCCAGATTGAGCGCGACCAGCCCCAGCGCGATGACAATGTATGCCGCGCGCCGCGCGCGCGCTGTGGCGAATTGCACACGCGCGGCAAGGAACAGGAATAGCCCCGCCATCGCCGTAAGTACGTGCAATGTCCCCAGCGTGCCCAGCACCGAAAGCGCGACGGCGCCGGTCAATACCGTGCCGAGCATACTCCCCACAATGTTCGATGTTTGCAACCAGCCCACGCGGCGTCCCAGATGCGCGGCGTTCGTCTGCACGATTTTTTGCAGAAAGGGAAAACTCATTCCCATACACAATGTCGGCAAGCCCAACAGCGCCAGCGGTAACGCCACGTAGAGCAAAAGAAACTTGTTCGTCACCTCCAATGCCAGCGGTTCGATCGCCGCGGTATTCGACCACAACAGCGGCAAGGTTCTGATCGCCAGCGCAACGTCCAGCGGTTCCGAATCGGCAAAGTGGACCCACAGCGGAAACAACTCGGAGGCTTGATCCACTTGAGCGACGAGGAGCGCAAGGATCGCCATTGCATAGATCGCGATGCTGGATTGCAACAGCAAAAACGCGCGCATCGGACGTTGACTCCGTTGCACCAGCGCGATGCCCACGAATGTTCCCACCGCCAAGCCCAACAAGTAGATGGTGAGGAGTGTGCCGAAGGTAAACGCAGTGGACTTGAGCATCACGCCCAGCAAGCGAAACCACAAAATCTCCAGCGAAAGCGCGATGAAACCCGAAACGCCATAGAGCAAAATCCAGAACGTCACGCCGGGATTTCCCAGCGTTTCGAGCACCGGTGCAGCGGGGTGTTCTGCAACGCGCGGCGTTTCGGCAATTGCCACAGCGCGCGTGCGCGCGAGTGACCACGCGAGCGGCGCGGCGGCAAGTGCTACGCTAAAATTCAATGCTGCGCCGATCCACAAAATATTCTCGAAACTGAACTGGCGCAAGAAAATCCAGGTCGTTGCGAACGCGCCGATCGCGGCGCCCAGTGTGTTGACCGCATACAGCGCGCCAATCGTGCCTGCCGCCGCTTGAATTTCGCGCGTGAGCGCGCGCGCCAGCGCGGGGAGTGATATGCCCATACAAAACGTGGGAATCAGCAAACTGAGGAACAGAGTCAATGCCATCAACACCGGCGACGCCGCCAGATGCGCGTTCTGCAGATACAACCAATCGTAATACAGCGTCTTGCTCCCCAGCGCGAACAAGGCAATCGAAAATTCGACAGCGGCAAACAGTGCAAGATTCCCCCATCGCGACAGCCGATCTGCCAGATAACCGCCGGTCAAACTGCCGACGCCCATTCCTGCCATATACGCCGCCACGATGATGGTGACCGAAAAGACATCGGTGCCAGAAAACAAGCCAAGCATCCGTTGCCACAACACCTGATACAACAGCGCGGCAAAACCCGAAGTGAAAAAGATGATTAACGCAACCAGAAGAATGATACGTTCACGTAGTTTCAAGTGAGTACTCCTGTGGTGATTGGGTGATTGGGTGATTGGATGATTGGGTGAGTGGTCATTTCAAGGGGAGCGATAGTCTTTCAGAAAAAGATTTTGGATCCGCAAAGAACTTGTGATGTACGAATTATACTACAGTTTGGCGTAGTAACGCTTTCAAGGACAATCGCGTCACATCTTTTCCTGAATTGGCAAAATCCGCACACGGGATTTGGTTTCGTCAATCGTGATCAGCGCACCTTTCTCCAGGAGTGATTCGTATTGTCGTACTATGCTTACTACTCTGTCACCTAGCGTGGCAGGCATAATGTCTTGGGCGCGAACTTGAATCACGCTGGGACCCCGTGCGTCAGTGCCAGTAATGTTCCAAAATCGAGATCATGTGTGAACACAACATAGCCGTTCGTGCGCGCCCAATCCATAATAGCCTGATCTGTCGCGCGCAGATCGCCTACAGCGGACCAATGCACCGCCTGCCAACCTTGTTTGATGAACACCTCGCTCCAATCAGGAGAAAGGTTCATATCAATCAACAGTTTCATGGAGTCACCAGAGGAAGTTCAATTTCCTCCGCGCGCCACGCAGCGTATGCCAGCGCTTCACGAATGTCTTGTTCTTCCAGGTAAGGATACGCTTTAAGAATATCATCAGTGGAATAGCCGGCAGCCATCAAACCGACGATCGTTCCAACCGTGACGCGCAGTCCACGAATACAGGGTTTGCCTCCCATCACATTCAGGTCAAATGTGATCCGGCTTAAACGATTCATCGTCCCTCCATCATTCGTCCTTCGTCCTTCGTCTTTGGTCAGTAATATAGCCCAACTCTTCCAACTTTGCCATCACCTTTGCCGCGCTTTGCTCTGGCGTTTCCCTGTCCGATTCGATGATGACCTCGGGATTTTCGGGCGGCTCGTACGGATCATCAATGCCGGTAAAATTCTTGATTTCACCAGCAAGTGCTTTTTTGTACAGCCCTTTGACATCGCGCGCCATCAGCACTTCCAGCGGTGCTTTGCAATACACTTCGACGAATCGCCCGCCGACGCGCGCGCGATTTTCGTCGCGAATCGCGCGGTACGGCGAAATCGCCGCAGCGATAGCGATAACATCGTTGCGCGTCAACAGTTCGCACACAAAGCCGATGCGCCGAATGTTCGTGTCGCGATCCTCTTTGCTAAAGCCCAGCCCTTTGGACAAATTCTCGCGCACCACATCGCCGTCCAGCACTTCGACTTTGTAGCCGCGCGCGCGCAACTCTTTTTCGACGAGGCGCGAGACGGTGGTCTTGCCCGCGCCGCTCAAACCTGTGAACCAGATGGTGAAACCGGTGGTCAATCTTCTCTCCTCGTGTGGACGAATGACGAACGACGAATGACCAAATTTTCGATTGCCGATTCTTGATTGCCGATTGCCAATCGTGCACTTGATCGCAAATCGAAAATCGAAAATCCTTCGTCTTTCGTCCTTCGTCGTTGGTCATCCGTCAATAATCTTGCCAATCATATCCCCCGGCACCTCCATCCCAAACTCGTGCAGGATGGTGGGCGCGAGGTCGTACAGGTACAAGCCGACGAGTTCGCGTCCGCCCAGATTACGCCGCGGATCGTGGTAGATGAACATTCCCATCTGCGCGTGATTCGCATCGTCGGGTCCTGTATCGTTTTCAAAAGTGTAGAGCGCGTTCAAACCGATAGAGCCAACCGCGCGCCAGTACAAATCGCCAAAGAGGACGATGAGATCGGGCGGGACGTTTTTGGTGGCGCGATAAATTTCCTGCGGCTTGTACACGCGCGTCGCGAGCGGCTTGCCCTGCTCGTCCGGAATCGCGGCGATTTTGGCGACGAGTTCGTTGCGCACGCGTTCGTACTCGCCGGGCGGAATGATACCGTTCGGCTCGCGACCCTGTACGTTGAGAAAGATACGGCTGTAGTATCCGCCGCCGCCCCACGCGCGCGTCTTGCTCCAGTTCACGCGCACTTTTTCGAACGGCACCACACCTTGCGGTTTTTCTTCGAGCACAAGGTATCCTTCGTTGATGAGCCACTCGTTGATGGCAATGCCGCCGTCCATCTTTTGCGCGCCGTGATCGCTGACGATGATGACCGTCGTATCGTCATCGAGCAGTTCCAGCACACTGCCGATTTGTTGATCGAGCCAGACGTAGTAATCGTGAATCGCATTGAGGAAGGGACTGTTCGGCTCGTGTTTGGGATGCGTCGCGTCGTGATATTTCCAGAAACCGTGATGCAAGCGATCCACACCGATTTCGACGCTCATCAAAAAATCCCACGACTTTTCTTTGATGAAATAGCGCAACACTTTGAAATGATCATCGGTCATCTCGTAGATTTTTTGCAAGAGCCATTGCTTGTCGTCGGTGCGAAAGTTCGGCACGTCCACCAGATAGTCGGGCGCGACGCGCAAGATTTCTTCGCGCAGATTTTCGGGATACGTGAATTTCGATTGCGTGTTCGGTGAAAGAAAACAGCCGACCATTCCGCCGTTCACCGCGCGCGGCGGAAACGAGGGTGGCACGCCGAGCAGGTACGATTGTTTGCCTGCGCGTCCCAGATAATCCCATACCGCCGGTTCGGTGAACGCGCGCGCGTTCGCCGTGAACATTTTTTCGTACGAGTGATCGGCGCGATTGCGAAAGCCGTACACGCCGAGTTGTCCGGGATCTTTGGACGTGAGCGCGCACATCCACGCCGGCACAGTAATCGGTGGTATGGTGGATTCGATGTTGCCCCATACGCCAGTAGAGATGAGAGATTGGAGATTGGTGAGTTCGGCGCGGTACTTGTCAAAAACGAGTGACGGTTCAGCGCAGTCCAGTCCGATGACCAGAACGCGTTTGCGTTCCGTAGGACGAACGACGCAGGACGAAGGCGTATCGTTCGTCTTTCGACATTCGTCGTTCGTCTTTCGTCCTTGGTCATTCGTCATTCGTCCTTCGCCCTTCGTCGTCTTGCGCAGCCCCTCCATCAACACGCGCGCGACTTCGGGACGCGTGAATTCGGGCGGGAGCATTTCGCCGCGCGCGAGCATCTCGCGAACCTGCGTGCCGCTCAAAATCAAGTGGTCTTCTTTGCCGTGCGGGCACGTCTTCGCTGAAACGATCTGTCCGCACTTTTTACAATAAAACGTATGCTCGAACATCAACGGCGTGATGCCGATTTCTTCCGGCTTGAACTCGTCGAAGATTTTTTGCGCGTCGTACGTGCCATAGTAATTGCCCACGCCGGCGTGATCGCGTCCGATGATGATGTGTGTGCAGCCGTAATTCTTGCGGCAGAGCGCGTGAAAGATCGCTTCGCGCGGACCGGCGTACCGCATCGCGGCGGGAAACACCCCCAGAATCACACGGTTGGGTGGATAGTAATCGCGCAAGAGTTCTTGATACGAACGCATCCGCACATCGGCGGGAATATCGTCCGACTTGGTTTCGCCGACAAGCGGGTGCAAGAGCAAGCCATCGCAGATTTCGAGCGCGGTCTTTTGCACGTACTCGTGCGCGCGATGGATGGGATTGCGCGTTTGGAATGCGACGATGCGCTTCCAGCCGCGCGCGGCAAACATTTTGCGCGTGGCAAGTGGCGAGTGACGAAATTCGGGAAACTCTAAATTGTTGGGCAAGTCCACAATCCACACGTCGCCCGCGAGATACACCTCGCCTTGCGCGTACAGGCGCGCGACGCCGGGATGTTTTTCATCGGTCGTGCGATAGACGTTTTGCGCCTCGCGCGTCTTGTCGTACTCGAATTTTTCCGCGAGCGTCATCACTGCCACCACGTGTCCGTCGGCTTCAGTGAGCGCGAGCTCTTGCCCTTCGCGCAACGTTGCCGCGACCTCGCGCGAAACGGCAAGCGTAATCGGAATGCTCCACACCAGACCGTTCGTCAGGCGCATCGTCTCAACGACCGATTCGTAATCGCGCCGATTCATAAACCCGGTGAGGGGCGAGTATGCACCGACCGCGAGCAATTCCACATCGGAGAGATTCACTGCGTTCAAAACGATTCTAGGCGCGCGCGCGGCGCGTTCGAGCGCAGCCAGACGCGCGTCGCCGTACAACATTCGATTCACCAACACGCCGCCGTGCGGCGCAATTTCACCAACGTAATTGGTCATGCAAACTCCCGTTTTATTTCAAGAGATACTCGGCGATTATAGCACAAACTCGCGCTGCGTCAACGAATCAACCATCCAACGAACCAACAAACCAACGAACCAACGAATCAACGAACCAACGATTCAACTCTAATCCACTCGATAGCCGCCGCAACGTTCGGCTCGGTTGCGCCGATGCCAAGCACCAGTTGCGCGGGCATTGTCTCGAACGCGGCTTCCCACACACTCCCCGGCGCCGCGCCTTTGACGCCGATGAGCGCGTGCGACCAGCGCCACTTGCCGCGCAAATCTTCGCGCGCGCCGAGGGATTGCAGCGCGTCCACTGCCTCTTGCGTCAAGTGACGCGAGGCTTCATCGCGCACCGCGACCGCGACGATGCGTCCTTGTGGAATCTGCGCGATGAACTGCGCGAGTCGCGCCGACGCGTCCGCCGATGCGAACGTATCGAATGCCGCGCGCGCTTCTATCCCGCCGCTGTGTCCGTTGATGACGACGAGATTGTAGCCGCGCGCATTCGGTGCGACGTCCACACCGTTGACGTAGATGTGCGCGAAATCACCCACCTCGCTCCCCGCGCTGCGCGCGACAATGTTCACCGGTGATGGTGGACCATTGCGCGTCACCAGGTACGTGCTTGCCATCTCAGGGACACGCGTCACCGGTACGAGATGCTCAAAGCGCAGGACGATTTCGTTCATCCCCGCGCGTAACACGCGCGCCGGGACAAGCACACCGGTTTTGCAGTCGAGGCAGCGCGTCAACACAACGCGCCCGACCACATACCCATTGACCACGACGGTCATCGGCTGTTCGTTCAGTCCGGGTGGAGCGACCGCGCTAAAGGTCAACCAGGCATCGCGCCCGCGCGTATCCACGCGCGCGAACAAACGGACCTGACGACGATGCGCCCAGATGAAGCGTTCACCACTCAACGCGCCCCAGCCCTCGGCAAAATGCAAGCGCGCCAGCGCGTCGCCGGGGCGAATCATCATCTCGTCAGGTGTTGCTTCTTCCTTGACCCGAAAGACCACCGTCTCGCCTGTGTCGTCGGTCACATCCGCAATCTGGGTCACCGGCAGAACGTACTGCACGTACGCGCGCGCGGCATCGAGCGCGGCGCGGTTGTGTGGCTGGCGCGGCGAGTGCCACACGACGTAACGCACACCCAAAAAGTGTAACACCTCGGGCGCCAGCGCGCGATCGTGTGGTATGGTCTCTTCATCCAGAATATGCCCGGTCTCGATAGCGATGATCGAATTGATGACCGGCGCTTCGGTAAAGTATTGAAATTTCAACTCGGGATTGCGCGACGTATTGCCGCCGAGAATTGATCGCCGATGCGCGGTCTGATAAAATTGCGCGAACATCATCGCCTGGTCCAGCGTGCCGGTCATTCGATACCCGTTGCGCCACGCAAGCGGAATCTCCAGCACGGTGAAATCGCCGGTATCGCGCGCAATCGTTTGATACACACTCGGAATCCGCATATCGGAAAGTGGCAGTGGCGTGGAAAGGTGTTCGAAGAGTAACGCAGTAAGCAGTAGGCAGTAAGCAGTAGGCAGTAAGCAGTAGGCAGTAGGCAGTAGGCGGTAGGCAGGAGGCGGTAGGCAGTCACGATTTTCTGCCACCCGCCACCTGCCAACTGCCAACTGCCACCTGCTGACTTGATGCAACAACCACGCGAGTCCATACCCGACCAGCACCGCGAGCGCGAGCGTCACCATCACACTCCAGCGGCTGGGATAGCGATTGCCCTTGACGAACGGAATTTCGAGCAAGAGGTCGAACGGCATCGGCAAGTCCAGGCGCGCGCCGTTCACGCGCAATTCCGGACCCAGCGAAATCACGATGAAGAGCGCGCCCCACACGCCCCAGACGCGCGCGCGCGGAATCTTCCACAGCGCGAGGAGCGCGAGCGCGAGCGCGCTAAAGCCGAGATACGCAAAGTTGATGTAGGCAAAATTAAACTGCGCTGCGAGTCCACCAAGAATCGGATGCAGATGACCGGGGACGAAAAAGCCGAGCGCGTCGCTCGAAAACACATCGGCAAAGCCAAGCCCTTGTTGGATAAAATCGCCTTCGGTCATCATATCGTTGAGCATCGCGGCGAGGATGGGTGACATTGGGAGGGTGAAGGTGATGGCGGCGACGACGAAGGGCAAAAGACGAATGACGAAGGACGAAGGACGAAAGACGAAAGACGAAGGACGCTGGGTGATGAGCCAATACACCAGATAGAGCGCGGTGAAGAGGATGAGAAACGACGCGTAGATGAATTCGCTCAACGCTTGAAAGAGCAAAAAGAGACCGAGTAAGAATCCGTAGCGAATCGAAAATCGAAAATCGAGAATCGAAAATCGGTCGGCGGTCGGCGGTCGGCGGTCAGCCGTTGCTTTGAGCAGAAACAACACATAGAACGGAATCCAGTGCGAGGACGCGATGTTGAATTGTCCGAGCGACGCGTACAGGAATTTGTTGGAGGAGAACGCGTAGAGTGCGCCGGCGACGAAAGAGACAAGTTTCAGGTTAAAGGTTTCAGGTTTCAGATTGGAAGATTCGAGGTAATCAACTTGAAACCTGAAACCTGAAACTTGTAACAGATAGGTTGTCAACAAATACGCGCCAAACCCACCTATGACGAACGAGAACCACACATTGACATTCGCCGCGACAACGAGATTGAAAGCGTACTGAAATGGAATCGCGAGCAAGGCGTTGAGGTAAGTCAGCGTGTAGAACGCGAGGTTGATGCCGATGGGGTAGAACAGATAATCGCAGTCTATCGGACTGCGCCCCAGGTGGATGAGCGCGTACGGCACCCACCACAAATTCCACGCGAGCGCGGGATCATCGCTGCCATCGCCGGGGACGTGCGTGGTGAAATGCAAGACGAGAGGATACGTCAGCACGAGCGCGAGAACGGCGTACGTGCCGAGCGCGAAAACATCGGCGCGGTGAGTTCGTAGAGCATTCATCGTGATCAGGTGCGCGCGGTGTCTTTGCCGGGGACCTGGTGGCAATGCCGGCAGCGCGCTTCGTACACCTCACTCGCGCCGACGAGGATGACGGGGTCATCATAGCGCGCGGGCGCGCCGTTGATGAGGCGCTGCGTGCGCGACGCCGGCGCGCCGCACACTACACAAATCGCTGAGAGTTTATCCACTTGTTCGGCGTACGTCATCAAAAGTGGCATCGGTCCAAACGGCTCGCCGCGAAAGTCCATATCCAGACCGGCGACAATGACGCGAATGCCGCGATCCGCGAGCGTGTTCACCACGTCGGCAATCTTCCAGTCGAAGAACTGCGCCTCGTCAATCGCGACGACGTTCGTGTCGGGTTCAAGGTGCTCGAGAATCTGTTCGGCGTTCTGCACCGGAATCGCTTGCCAATTCGCGCCGCTATGCGACGCCACACGACTGGCACCATAGCGCGTATCCAGACGATGCGAAAACACCTGCACACGTTGTCTGGCGATTTCCGCGCGCCGAATGCGCCGAATCAACTCTTCGGTTTTGCCGGAGAACATCGAGCCGCAAATCAGTTCGATGTGACCGCGCGCGCGCTCGCGTTCACGAACCGTGTCATTCATCTGCGTTTCCTCGAAAATATGACCCTGGCGCGTAGCACAGGATTCAATCCTGTACTACCCTGTCAACTCACAAAAAGAGACAGAGAGTAACCCTCTGTCTCTTTGCCCACTTACCTGGTTTTCGATGTTCGGGTGTTTTTCTTTGTCACCGTCCTGGATTTATCGGTTCTAGTCGCGGGCTTTTTTGCCGCCGGTTTCTTCGCTGCAGGTTTAGCCGTGCGACGTGGCGCTCTGGCTTTCTTTTCGCCTTCCTTAGGTGGCGTAATCAGCGCTTCGACTGGCGCGACCGTTTCGACTTGCGCGACCGGCTCTTCGACTAGCGCGACCGGCTCTTCGACTAGCGCGACCGTTTCGATCTGCGCGACCGGCGCTTCGACTGGCGCGACCACTTCGATCTGCGCGACCGGCGCTTCGACTGGCGCGACCACTTCCATCTGCGCGACCGGCGCTTCGACTGGCGCGACCGTTTCGACTTGCGCGACCGGCGCTTCGACCAGCGCGACCGTTTCGACTTGCGCGACCGGCGCTTCGACTGGCACGACCGTTTCGATAGGCGCGACAGGTAACTCGGGCGCCGTTGTCTCAGTGCTCGTTGCCACCGGCAAATCGGCAGGAGTGGTAACGCCCGGCAGGATAATCGTCTTGCGGCTGCGACGTTTCTCCTTCTTCGCTTTTTTGTCTTCGACGGTTGGTTGCGTCATTGCCATTTGTTCTTTGGCGCTGACGCGCTTCATAAATCGTTCCACTTGTCCCGCTGTGTCCACGATGCGTTGCTCGCCGGTGAAAAACGGATGACACTTGGAACAAACGTCGGTATGAATTTCTTTCTTGGTTGAGCCGGTCGTCCATGTGTTGCCGCACGCGCAGATGACGACCGCATCGGGGTACCATGTAGGATGAATTCCAGGTTTCACTTGACAACCTCGGTACGCGTGACATCACGCGGATAAACACTCACTTGCTTTTGATCTTTGCTGAAGGGCTCGAACTTGACGGTGCCGTCAATCAACGCGTACAACGTGTCGTCTTTGCCCAAGCCCACGTTTGTGCCCGGGCGGACGCGCGTGCCACGTTGCCGCACGATAATCGTGCCGGCGCGAACGAGTTCGCCATCAAAGCGTTTGACACCCAGACGTTGAGCGTTGCTATCGCGCCCGTTGCGCGTCGAGCCGCCACCTTTCTTGTGTGCCATATTTCAACTCCCCTAATTCCTGATCTCTACAATCTCCAACTCGGTAAACCATTGCCGATGTCCATGCGTCCTGCGGCGCCGATGCTTGCTGCGATAGTCAAAGTGAATAACTTTGTCCCCTTTGCCTTCGCCGATGACTCTGGCGACCACTGCAGCGCCGGCAACAGTGGGTGTGCCAATCATTACGGCATCATCTTTTTTAATCATCAAGACATCATTGAGCGTCACCTGCTCGCCAACGGCATAAGGCAGACGTTCCACCTGAATTTTATCGCCGACACTGACGCGATATTGTTTTCCACCGGTCTTGACCACTGCAAACATATTTCTCTCCTTGGTCTTTTCAACGACACGCAATTTTATCTGTGAACACCTTTTTGTCAAAACAAGCATTCTGGCTAGGCGCGTGCCGTTTCGACCAGTTGGGCAAATGCCTTGTCGTCGCGCACGGCAAGGTCGGCGATGATTTTCCGATCCAGTTCAACGCCGGCGCGCTTTAGCCCTGCCATCAAGCGGCTGTAGGTCATTCCCAATGGGCGCGCGGCGGCATTGATGCGCGCGATCCACAGGCGCCGAAAATCGCCCTTGCGCTTTTTGCGCCCGACGGTGGCATAGTATTTGGAATGGAGCAGTGCTTCATTCGCTCGGCGAAACAAGGTATGCCGCGAGAGCACTTGCCCTTTGGTTTGCTTCAACACTTTTTTATGACGGCGACGCGTAACGACGCCACGCTTGACTCTAGGCACGAAAACCTCCCTGACCAATTCGCGATTGCAGATACTAGATGAACCATGCTTGAGCAAGTGCCCATCTAAAATCTGCAATCAAAAAAGATGCTAGTCCAATGTTGGAGCGAGTTGTTTGATCTTCTTGGCGCGTTTGAAGGTGGTATATTCGATACGCCGATCAAACATCCGCTTGAGACGTTTGGGTTTACGGCGACGCAGGTGTGATTTGCCGATATGGGTGCGCATCAACTTGCCGCGCGCCGTCATTTTGAATCGCTTGGCAGTGGCTTTGTGAGTTTTGATTTTGGGCATGCTATCTACTCCCTGATAATTTCGGTAACTACTCAGCCGTGCCATCCCTCGCGAAAAGCCCCCCTCGCCCCCACGCCGCAGAGCGGCGTGGGAAGGAGGAACCAAGGGAGGGGAGTGGGCGGGCGGCTTCGCCGCCCGCCCACTCCCCCGCTCTCATCTTCCCCTTCTCTCCCCGCAAAGCGGGGAGAGAAGGGGAGCAGGGGGATGAGTGGGGTTATTCCCCGGGAACGACGACGAAATTCAGGCTCAGCCATCAGCTTGCGTAAGCCGTCGGTTTCTAACCGACAGCGCGCGATGCCTAGGGCTGAGGAGTTACCGACAATAAATAGTCGGGGCTGAACCCCGACCATAGACACTTTTGATTTTGCTCACCGGGCTGGCGTACAAAATCAAACCGGTTCTTCGGGTAAGGGCATACTGATTTTAGCATTGCGCACGATGGCACGCGCGGCTTCGGGTCCGCCTTTCATCGCACCTGGCGCAAGCAACATCACCAGACTTTTGCCATCCAATTGGGGCGGTTGCTCAATGGTTGCGGCGTCTGCCAGTTCCACCGCCACTTTTTCCAGAATATCGCGCCCGATCATCAGATGGGTGATTTCGCGCGCTCGGAAAAGTACACGCACGCGAATCTTGTTGCCTGCCTGTAGAAATTCGCGTACCCGCTTTAACTTGAATCCCGTATGATACCAATTCGTTTTGGGTCGAACGCGCAGTTCTTTGACCTCGATAGTCTTTTGCGCTTTTTTGGCTTCCCGCTCTTTTTTGGTGCGCTCGTACATAAACTTGCCAAAATCAGTAATGCGGCACACCGGCGGTTGCGCGTTCGGCGCGACTTCGACGAGATCGAGATGGCGCTCCTGTGCCATACGGAGCGCATCATAAATCGGCATGATGCCCACTTGTTTGCCGGTCTCGTCAATCACGCGAACTTCTTTGGCACGAATGGCTTGGTTGACACGTAGATTCTTGTCGCTGATTAGTGCTGCCCCTTTTTCTAGCCCCTTTTGCACTTCAGAGACAACCGCCGCTCTTTTTTTATCCGAGCGCGCGGCGTAAACAGACGGATGGCGCGTGCAAAAGTTGAGCAAGTGTTACTGGTTCAACCGTACGAATTGCGTCGTGAATATATCACAAGATACCTGCCAAGTCAAATTGAAACCCTGGGCAACTCCGAATGCAATTTTGCGTCTCGGTCGCCTTGTGTTATACTCTTCCATCGAAATTGCTATAGT
The DNA here is from genome assembly GCA_034435315.1 of Anaerolineae bacterium. Classification (GTDB taxonomy): domain Bacteria; phylum Chloroflexota; class Anaerolineae; order UBA4142; family UBA4142; genus VGOB01. The sequence goes on from DAOTYB010000137.1 coordinate 40,704, forward strand.
CTTTCAGAAAAAGATTTTGGATTCGCTGAGCCTGCACTTCGCACCTTGCAAATGCATTGCCCCACCCCCTGCCCCCTCCCCGTTGCGCAAGCGCAACGGGGAGGGGGAGTCGAGAGACGGGGTGAAGGCGGGCGGCTTCGCCGCCCGCCTTCACCCCTCTTGCCATCTCCCCCTTCTCCCTGCTTTGCGTGGAAAGGAGTTGTGCATAGGCGCATGCACCCGCCACGACGGAGAAAACGTAGCACAGGATTGAATCATGTGCTACGCACCAACGATGTATTTTTCAAAGTTGTTCATAGCAGTCAACCGCCGCCACGACGGACGAAAAACGCTTTCGTGTCCTTTCGCGCCCTTTCGCGTTCAAGAGCGGCGGTCGGCGGTCATCCGTCAGCGGTCGTATTTTCGACGGAGGCGAAATGAAGCAAACGATCTGGCGTTACGGATTGAGCGTCATCTTGTTGGGCTGGTTGCTTGTGGCGATGATGGGCTGTGGTGTTGCCCAGACGCTATTTGCCACCCCCACCCCCACCGTCACGCCCACCAACACCCCAACCGCCACGCCAACCAACACACCAACCAGTACTCCCACCGTCACACCAACCAACACCCCCACGCCAACCATCACGCCCACTTTTACACCAACCAGAACCCCAACTCCAACCGCAACCCCCACCCCAACCGAAACCTTTGACCAGCGGATAGAAAGGTTGGCTTCAAAAGTAGCCATTATCGTCCCTGACGGCAACAAACAGACTGAGGCAAGGATTAGACAGGCGTTTATTGAGGTGTTAAAAGAGATGCCCTATGGGATAACGGCCGAGCAGATCAATCAAGATTTAATGCCTCTTTTAGCCAGTATGCCTGAGGGTAAACCATATGGGGGTGACTTTTTTGCTTTTTTGGAAAAAGATAGTCTCCCCGTTAAGTGTTGACATGTAGCACAACGGTCCAAAGCAGCTCTTTAACAGTCCAAACATGGTCTGTGAGGCCAGCTACCATCGCAGGTGAGCGGGGTAACCAAC